>JAEYTO010000087.1 GCA_023433925.1 Pseudomonadota bacterium
CTAGGTCCTGTTTTCAAAGGCTAGCCAGAGAAGGATCGCGGCCAAGGTGACCCAGGCCAAATAGTTCCGGGCCAGCTTGTCATAGCGGGTCGCGATCCTTCTGTGGTGCTTTATCTTGTTGAAAAACCTCTCTATCAGGTTTCTCTTCTTGTATAGCTCCCGGTCGTATTCCCGTGGTTTGCTGCACCTTCGTGGCGGGATGACCGCTTGTGCGCCGCATGACTCGATGAACGTCACCAGGGCTTCAGAGTCGTAGGCTCTGTCCGCCGCGATCCATTCCACCTGCTTGCCTTCAACAAGACACCAAGCCGGCACCATGTCATTGGTCTGTCCGGCGCTTAGGAACATGTCCACTGGAAGGCCGACATCATCGACGCTTGCGTGTATCTTGCTCGTAAGTCCGCCACGCGAACGGCCTATGGCCTGATTGGCTTGCCCCCTTTTGCGCCGCAGGCGTGTTGGTGTGCCTTGACGTAGGTGGAATCAATCAGAAGATTCTTGACCTCTCTGTCCTTGGACAACTCCATGAGCACATTCTTCCAGACGCCTGCCTTGGTCCAGCGACTGTAACGTGTATATGCGCTCTGCCAAGGTCCATACTCCTTGGGTAGGTATCGCCATGGAGAGCCAGTTCGCATGATGTACAAGATGGCATTCATCATCTGCCGGTTGTCCCTGGCTGGCCGACATGCGCGCCCTTGTTCAGCAGGCAAGAAGGCCTTTATCCTCTCCCACTGGCTGTCGCTTAGCTCTTGCTGGTACATCCAGCCAAGTTACTCTCCGTAGGCCCTTTGGCAACCCTCTTGGCTCTTTGAAGACACAGCCTAAGGCCGATGGAGGGCCTAGTCCACCATGCTCCTGGGCCGAAGATAGGCCGGCAGCCGGTCCTCGACCTTGCCCCCGAGGGCCCGCGTCACGTAGCGCACGGTCTCGGCGTACAGGTCGGGCACGCTGTAGGGCGTTATCATGTTCGTGCGCACGGCGCCCACGATGTTGGCGTAGATCAGGAAGGCCGTCTCCTCCTCGGGCAGAGCGGGGTCGATGGACCCGTCGGCCTGGCCCTGACGCACGAACTCCTGGATGCAGCGGATGATCTCCATGAACTTGGTGGCGATACGCTCGCGCTCCGAGGGCAGCTCCACGTCGCTGAAGGGCGAGCAGCGAATGAGGATGGGGAAGGTCCGGCGGTTCTCCAGGGTAAAGGCCAGGTAACTCTGAACGAAAAGGCGCACTGCGTCCAGGCCGCTGTATGCGTCGTCGGTCTTCTGGCGCACGGCGGCCTGGAGGTCATCGACCATGGCGAAGCCGGCGGTGATGAACAGGCTCTCCTTGTTTCCATAATAATGGGCCACGAGCCCGAAGGCCACCCCGGCTTGCTGGGCGATCATTTTCATGGTCGTGGCCGAGTAGCCGTGCAAGCCGAAGATTTCCTGCGCCGCCTGCAAGATGGCCAACTTTTTGGGCATTAGCTGGGACCTCCGCGTCCGCCGCACCTGCCGTGACCGTTTGGCGGAGTGATCACGCCAGCGCCTGGCATGTGATCTATTTCACGTTCAAAGGGAATCATTTACGGGTATCCACATTTTGTGGTAGCGCTTTGCTCCGAAGACTTGCATCAAGTCCGCTGCAATCCTACTGGCGCGAGTCTTTAGAATATTTCTCGCGTGTCAATTGGTTGGAAAATCGTGCAGCATCATATTGAACATATATAGCACGCGTTGATTGACTCATCAATCAAGCAGGAGTATACCTCCTTCCAAGCCGTGCCAAGCTTGTAGCAAAATGGCAATCTTGTCCATGGCTAGCGTCCGCCGGCCGCTCCCGGGACTTGATTCCCGGACAACCTGCCGATCGCCAGGAGGCGATATGCGCAAGGACGAGTCTCGCAGCCGAGCTTGCAGCGCCCATGTGGCGACGACCGCAAGGTCACTGAAGACCTTGCGCCAGCGCCGCCTTGGGCCGCCGCTTCCAGGGTCCGACACCCGCCGACCCGCCTCACTCGCTTGGGCGCGCCTTCTGAATTTTCTCCTGACGACACCTCCTTATCAAATATCTCGACATACCCCCGATTTGGTTTTTTGTTGCCGTGCGGGCTTGCCCGGTCTCTTGGCGCGCCCTGGGCGCGCAACGTCGGCCGGCTTGCCTCGCGGGCTTGACACCGCCCGGACCGGAGCCCGTCTGACGCGGCGGCCGACCGGCCGGCGTCTGGCGCGGGAAGCCGCATGGCCCGCCGTGGCCCAGGCAATCCGCAAGTGAAATAACGGGTTCCCGGAGCCGCCTTGCCGGAGGCTGGCCTTGGCGGATGGAGTCCGGAGGGGGCACCCCTTCCCGATTCACTGCACAATGCCTTGAAACGCTTGGACGCAACGCTTGACCGCGCCTTCCCCTTGTGGCGGCGCTTGGGCTGGAGCCCTTTTCGATCAACGCGGCGCAGGGAGCGTCGCAAGACGGAGGATGTCTCATGTCCACTTACGTAACGGCGCATGTGGCGCGCCCCGTCCGCCGGGACGCCTACTACGACTGGTTGCAGATGCTCACCGGCCTGGGCCTTGTGCTCTTCATGTGGTCGCACATGGTCCTGGTCTCGTCGGTGATCATCGGCCCCGGCGTGATGAACGCCATCGCCGAGTTCTTCGAGTCCACCTACATGGCCCAGGTGGGCGGGCCGCTCGTGTTCCTGGCCTTCCTCGTCCACTTCGTGCTGGCCGCGCGTAAGATCCCCTTCCGCTTCGAGGGCCAGCGCCTGCTGGGCGACCACGCCAGGATGCTCAAGCACCGCGACACGTGGCTGTGGGTCGTGCAGGTCGTCTCGGCCATGATCATCCTCATCCTGGGCGCCATTCACATGTGGGTCGTGCTCAACGACCTGCCCATCACGGCCCAAAAGTCCGCGGCCCGCGTGCAGTCCGGCTTCTGGCTCCTGTTCTACGCAGTGCTCCTGCCCATGGTCGAGCTGCACGTGTCCGTGGGCTTCTACCGCATCGGCGTCAAGTGGGGCTTCATCCGCCGCGACAACCGCGCGGCGGGCAAGAAGTTCGAGTACGGGCTGTTCGCCCTGTTCATGACCATCGGCGTGATCACCCTGATCCGCTTCGCAACCCTGGCCACCGTCCTGGCGGAATAGGGGAGGAGTCATGCAGACCTATTTTTCCGATCTGTTGGTCATCGGCGCCGGCCTGTCCGGCGAGCGCATCGCGGTCGAGGCCGCGGGCGCGGGCTTCGGCGTGAACGTCCTGTCCATCGTCCCGGCCAGGCGCTCGCACTCCTCGGCCGCCCAGGGCGGCATGCAGGCGGCGCTGGGCAACTGCGCCATGGGCAAGGGCGACTGCCCCGACGTGCACTTCGCGGACACGGTCAAGGGCTCGGACTGGGGCGCTGACCAGGAGGTCGCGCGCATGTTCGTGGACAACGCGCCCATCGAGATGCGCCAGTTGGCCTTCTGGGGCGTGCCCTGGAACCGCGTGGTGCCGGGCAAGTCCACCTTCTTCAAGGGCGGCGAGAAGTTCGATAAGGTCGAGGAGGAGGACAAGGCCGGCCTCATCACGGCGCGCGCCTTCGGCGGCACGGCCAAGTGGCGCACCTGCTACACCTCCGACGGCACGGGCCACGCGGTCATGTGCACCCTGGACAACCGTTGCGCCCAGCTCGGCATCAATGTCTTCGACAAGAAGGAGGCCATCGCGCTCATCCACGACGGCACGAACTGCCTCGGCGCCGTGGTGCGCTGCCTCAAGACCGGCGGGCTGGAGGCCTACGTGGCCAGGGCCACGGCCATCTGCACCGGCGGCTTCGGCCGCATCTACAAGGCCACGACCAACGCGGTCATCTGCGACGGCGGCGGCAACATCATCGCCCTGGACACGGGACTGGTGCCCATCGGCAACCCCGAGGCCATCCAGTTCCACCCGACCGGCATCGTGCCCACGGACATCCTGGTCACCGAAGGCTGCCGCGGCGACGGCGGCACGCTCCTTGACGTGAACAAGGAGCGCTTCATGCACATCTACGAGCCCGAGAAGGCCGAGCTCGCCTCGCGCGACGTGGTCAGCCGGCGCATGACCGAGCACATGCGCGCCGGCAAGGGCATCACGGGCGCGTACGGCGAGCACCTGTGGCTCGACATCCGCCACCTGGGCGACAAGCACCTGTCCACCAAGCTGCGCGAGGTGGACGAGATCTGCAAGAACTTCCTGGGCATCGACCCGCGCGTGGACCTCATCCCGGTGCGGCCCACCCAGCACTACACCATGTCCGGCATCCGCACGAACAAGGACGGCGCGGCCTACGGGCTCAAGGGCCTGTTCTCGGCCGGCGAGGCGGCCTGCTGGGACATGCATGGCTTCAACCGCCTGGGCGGCAACTCGCTGGCCGAGACGGTCGTGGCCGGCGGCATCGTGGGCAAGAAGGTCGCCGAGTTCCTCCAGGGCCACGAGGTGAGCTTCTCCACCAGCCTCATCCGCGACGCGCTCAAGAAGCAGCAGGAGCGCATCGAGGCCATCGTGGACGGCAAGCGCGGCCGCGAGAACGTCTACAAGGTCCGCGAGGCCATGCAGGACGCGCTCATGGACGGCTGCTTCGTGTTCCGCAACGGCAAGGACCTGGAGAAGACCGTGACCGTGCTTCAGGAGGTCATGGAGCGGGCCGGGAAGGTCGGGCTCAAGTCCAACGGCATAGGCGCCAACCCGGAGCTGGGCGCGGCGCTCAAGATCCAGGGCCAGGTCAAGCTCGCCCTGTGCATCGCCAAGGCCGCCCTGGAGCGCAAGGAGAGCCGCGGCTCGCACACCCGCGAGGACTATCCCGAGCGCAACGACCGCGATTGGCTCAAGCGCACCCTGGCCTATTGGCCCGAGGGAGCGTCCCTGCCGCGCCTGGAGTACGAGGATCCGACCCCGTACTACGAGCTGCCCCCGGGCGAGCGCGGCTACGGCGGAGGCAAGATCATCCCGGCCGACGCCGAGAAGATCGCCAAGTTGACCATCAAGCCGGGCGAGAAGAAGCCGGCCGCGGCCGTCATGGCCAAGACCGCCAACTAAGGAGGGACGCCACCGATGGCCAGAAATCTCCAGTTCGAGATATTCCGCTACAACCCGCAGGACCCCGCGTCCGTCCCGCACATGCGGCACTACGTGCTGGACGAGACCGAGAACATGACGCTCTTCATCGCGCTCAACCGGCTGCGCGAGGAGCAGGACCCGTCGCTCCAGTTCGACTTCTGCTGCCGCGCGGCCATTTGCGGCGCGTGCGCCATGGTCATAAACGGCCGGCCGAACCTGGCCTGCAAGACCAAAACCAAGGACCTGCCCGACGAGATCACGCTGCTGCCCTTGCCGGTGTTCAAGCTCGTGGGCGACCTGTCCGTGGATACGGGCGTCTGGTTCCGCCAGATGTACGACAAGGTCGAGTCCTGGGTGCACACGAACAAGGAGTTCGACCCGACCGCCCTTGAGGAGCGCATGGACAACGCCGTGGCCGAGCAGATCTACGAGCTCGAGCGCTGCATCGAGTGCGGCTGCTGCGTGTCGGCCTGCGGCACCGCGCGCCTGCGCCCCGACTTCCTGGGCGCCGCAAGCCTCAACCGCATCGCCCGCTTCGTGGTCGATCCGCGCGATCAGCGCTCGGACAGGGACTACTACCAGGTCATCGGCAACGACGAGGGCATCTTCGGCTGCATGGGCCTGCTGGCCTGCGAGGATGTTTGCCCCAAGGGCCTGCCGTTGCAGGACCAGCTCGGCTTCCTGCGCCGCAAGATGGGCATCACGGCCCTCAAGCGGCTGTTCAAGTAGGAGGAAGGCCATGCGAGAGATTCCCGCGCAACAGATCATCGACACGGTGGCCGAGCTGTGCATCGCGGCCAACCGCTACCTGCCCGGCGACGTCAAGCGCGCCTTCGACGCCTGCGCCGCGGCCGAGGATTCGCCCGCGGCCAAGGAGATCTTCCGTCAGCTCAAGGAGAACTACGAGCTGGCCGAGGAGACGGGCCTGCCGCTGTGCCAGGACACGGGCCTGGCCGTGCTCTTCGTGGACGTGGGCGACGACGTGCGCGTCACGGGCATGAACCTGCGCGAGGCCATCAACGAGGGCGTGCGCAAGGGCTACAAGGACGGCTTCCTGCGCAAGTCCTCCTGCGACCCCATGACGCGCAAGAACATGGGCGACAACACGCCGGCCATCGTGCACTTCGACCTGGTGCCCGGCGACAAGCTCAAGATCAGCTTCATGGCCAAGGGCGGCGGCTCGGAGAACATGAGCCGCGTGACCATGCTCGCTCCGGCCCAGGGCTGGGAGGGCATCAAGAAGTTCGTGGTCCAGCGCGTGGCCGAGGCCGGGCCCAACCCGTGCCCGCCCACCATCCTGGGCATCGGCATCGGCGGCACCTTCGAGTACGCGCCCATCCTGGCCAAGAAGGCGCTCCTGCGCGGCCTGGACGAGCCCAACCCCGATCCCAAGATCGCGGCCATGGAGCAGGAGCTCCTGGAGCTCGTGAACAAGCTCGGCATCGGGCCCATGGGCCTGGGCGGCAAGACCACCTGCCTGGGCGTCAAGATCGAGATGCGCCCCTGCCATCTGGCCAGCCTGCCCCTGGCCGTGAACGTCCAGTGCCACTCCTCGCGGCACAAGGAGGTGCTGATCTGATGGCCGAGTACACGCTCACGACACCGCTCAAGGACGCGGACATCGAGAAGCTCAGGGCCGGCGACGTGGTCAAGCTCACGGGCACCATCTACACGGCCCGCGACGCGGCCCACAAGCGGCTCATGGAGACCCTGGACAAGGGCGACGAGCTGCCCTTCCGGCTGGAGGGCTCGCTCATCTACTACGTGGGCCCGAGCCCCGCGCCTCCGGGCCGGCCCATCGGCGCGGCCGGGCCGACCACGAGCTACCGCATGGACACCTACGCGCCGCGCCTGCACGGCCTGGGCCTCAAGGGCACCATCGGCAAGGGCAAGCGCAGCGACGAGGTGAAGCAAGCCCTGCGCGAGCACAAGGCCGCCTACTTCGGGGCCACGGGCGGCGCGGGCGCGCTGCTCTCCAAGCGCATCACCGCGGCCAAGGTCATCGCCTACGAAGACCTCGGCCCCGAGGCCATCCGCGAGCTGAAGGTCGTGGATTTCCCGCTGCTGGTCATCAACGACTGCCACGGAGGCGAGCTGTACGCCAAGCCCGACCTCAAGGCGGCCGGGCTGGAGTGAGATGATACGGCGCGCGAGCGCTCACATTCGAGAATACCGGAGGATATGATGGCTCTCTACACGAAGCAGGAAGCGCTGGATTACCATTCCATGGGCCACAAGGGCAAAGTCGAGGTCGTGCCCATCAAGCCCTGCAAGACGCAGAAGCACCTGTCCATGGCCTACAGCCCCGGCGTGGCCGAGGCCTGCCGCGCCATTCATCAGGACCAGTCCAAGGTCTACGAGTACACCGGCCGCGGCAACCTCGTGGCCGTGGTCTCCAACGGCACGGCCGTGCTCGGCCTTGGCAACATCGGCCCGCACGCCGGCAAGCCGGTCATGGAGGGCAAGGGCGTCCTGTTCAAGGTCTTCGCCGACGTGGACGTCTTCGACATCAACCTGGATTGCAATGACCCGGACAAGCTCATCGAGATCGTCAAGGCTTTGGGGCCGACCTTCGGCGGCATCAACCTCGAGGACATCAAGGCTCCCGAGTGCTTCTACATCGAAGAGAAGCTCAAGGGCATGATGGACATCCCGGTCTTCCACGACGACCAGCACGGCACGGCCATCATCTCCGGCGCCGGCCTCATCAACGCCCTGGAGATCAGCGGCAAGCGCGTGGAGGACATGAAGGTCGTGATTTCGGGCGCGGGCGCCGCCGCCATCGCCTGCACCAACTTCTACCTGGGCCTCGGCGTTCAGCGCGAGAACGTCTACATGTACGACTCCAAGGGCCTGCTCCATCTGGGGCGCAAGGACCTCAACGAGTCGAAGAAGCTCTATGCGCGGAAGAAGGACGCCGGCTCCCTGGGCGAGGCCCTCAAGGGCGCGGACATGTTCCTTGGCCTGTCCGTGGCCGGCGCGGTCAGCAAGGACATGGTCAAGGGCATGGCCAAGAACCCGATCATCTACGCCTGCGCCAACCCCGACCCCGAGATTGCGTACAACGACGCCAAGGAAGCCCGGCCCGACGCCATCATCGGCACCGGCCGCTCGGACTTCCCCAACCAGGTCAACAACGTGCTCGGCTTCCCGTTCATCTTCCGCGGCGCCCTGGACGTGCAGGCCAAGGCCATCAACGAGGAGATGAAGATCGCCGCCGCGCGCGCCCTGGCCGCCCTGGCCAAGGAGCCCGCGCCCGACTACGTGTGCCAGGCTTACGGCGTCAAGGAGTTCAAGTTCGGCGTGGACTACGTGATTCCCAAGCCCCTGGACCTGCGGCTCATCGAGTGGGAGTCCCCGGCCGTGGCCCAGGCGGCCATGGACACGGGCGTTGCTCGCAAGCCCATCGCGGACATGGCGGCCTACAAGAAGTCCCTGGGCCAGCGCCTGGCCGAGTCGCGCAAGCGTCTCGAAACCTTCGTGGACACGTACAAACTGGACATCTAGCCCGACTGTTTTGCGAGAAATCCTGAAAATTCATAGCAACTAAACAAGCGCGGCCCGAGCGCCCTTCCGCGGCCCGGCGGACAGGGCGCTCAGGTCAGCGCGGTAGAATAAAGGAGCGAGGCACGCAACGTCCCAAGGGACAAACAGTGGGGAGGTTCTGTGAAGGAGTATCAGCAAGGTCAAAAAATCGGTTTCTTTCTCGGCCCGGCTCTGTTCATTCTCATGCTGTTTCTGCCCGTGCCCGAGGGCATGAAGCCCGAGGCCTGGAGAGTGGCGGCCATCACCGTGCTCATGGCCATCTGGTGGATCACCGAGGCCATTCCCATCCCGGCCACATCGCTGCTGCCCATCGTGCTGTTCCCGGCCCTGGGCGTCATGAAGTCGGCCCAGGCCACGGCGCCCTACGCCGACCATCTCATCTACCTGTTCATGGGCGGCTTCTTCATCGCCGTGACCATGGAGCGTTGGAACTTGCACCGACGCATCGCCATCCACACCATCCGCCTGGTGGGCACGAGCCCGGCGCGCATGACGCTCGGCTTCATGCTCGCCACGGCCTTCCTGTCCATGTGGATCTCGAACACGGCCACGGCCATGATGATGGTGCCCATCGGCCTGGCCGTGGTCATGCAGGCCACCGGCCTGAGCAGCGACGGCATGCGCGAGCAGGTGAGCGGCAACACGCCCGAGGTCAACTTCGGCAAGGGCCTCATGCTGGGCATCGCCTACGCGGCCTCCATCGGCGGCGTGGCCACGATCATCGGCACGCCCCCGAACACGATCATGGTCGGCATGATCGGCAAGATGTACGGCCAGACCATCAGCTTCGCCGAGTGGATGATGTACGGCGTGCCCTTGTCCGCCATCATGCTCGCCATCGCCTGGCTCCTGCTGACCAAGGTCCTGTTCAAGACGGGCGGCCTGGAGCTCGGCGGCGGCGCGGCCATCATCGAGAACGAGCTGCGCAAGCTCGGGCCCATGAAGAAGGAAGAGAAGTACATCGTGCTCGTGGGCTGCGTGGTGTCCTTCCTGTGGATATTCCAGGTGCTCATCGTCAAGTGGACCGGCATGACCATGATCGCCGACGCGACCATCGGCATCCTCGGCGCCCTGGCCATGTTCGCCATCCCGTCGGACTTCAAGAAGGGCGTTTTCCTGCTCGACTGGAAGACCGCGGTCAAGATCCCCTGGGACGTCATCCTGCTCTTCGGCGGCGGCCTGGCCATCGCCAACGGCTTCGCCAAGACCGACCTGGCGGTCTGGATCGCCCAGCAGCTCACCCTGCTCGACGGCCTGAGCATGCTGACCTTCGTGACCATCGTGGTGACCATGACCATCTTCCTGACCGAGGTCACCTCCAACACCGCCACGGCCACGCTGCTCATCCCCATCATGGGCGCGTCCGCCGTGGCCCTGGGCGTCCACCCCTACGCCACCATCATCGGCGCGGTGGTCGCCGCCTCCTACGCCTTCATGCTGCCGGTGGCCACGCCGCCCAACGCGGTCATCTTCGGAACGGGCTGCGTGACCATCCCGCAGATGGCCAGGGCAGGCGTATGGCTGAACATCATCGGCATCATCCTCATAACGGGCTTCACGGCCTACATCATGCCGGCGCTGTGGGGCATCGATTTGAACGCGCTGCCCGACTGGGCGGCCGTCACGGCGACAGCGGCGCCGTAGCGCCCGTAGTGCATTGACGTAAAGCGGGAACAGGGCGGGATGCTCCGGCGTCCCGCCCCCATGCCCCCTGCCGAAAGGATGACATCAGGTCCGGGCGCCTTGCGCCCAAGCGAGGGACCATGCGACTGCCCAGGAGATATCTTCCCGTGATCGCCGTGTGCGCGGTCCTGCTGGCCGTGGCCGTGGCCGGGTACCTGACCCCGGCCCAATCCCAGAAGATCCCCGTGCGCATCCTCTTGGCCAACACCGGCGGCAAGGTGGTCTTCACCCATCTGCGCCACCACCGGGACTACGCCATCGCCTGCGAGACGTGCCATCACGAGAACGCCCCCGCCGGCGCCGAGCCGCTGCCCTGCGGCTCCTGCCACCCCATGGCCTTCGATCAGGAGTATGTCAGCAAGCACGTGGCCTCCTTTCCGGACAAGTCATACTGCGTCCAGTGCCACCACCTCGAATACGCCAAGCTCACCTTCGGCCACGACGAGCACGTGGAGTACGCCGGCGGCGACTGCCAGGCCTGCCACCACGGCCCGGACATCGAGCCCGAGCCCACGTCCTGCCGGAGCTGCCACCCCGAGGAGAAGGCCAAGGGCGAGGCCATCCCCGATCAGATGGAGGCCGGTCACACGCGTTGCGCGAGCTGCCACCAGGACATGTTCGACCGTGGCTTGACGAGCTGCAAATCGTGTCACGTGGCCGCGGACATGAGCAAGTGGCAGGGCGACTACACGGGCTGCCAGCGCTGCCACGGCGGGCATCCCGAGAAGGAGCTGGTGCTCACGCGCACCAATGCCTTCCATGACCAGTGCATGAGCTGCCACGAGGAGCTGCGCAAGGGCCCCTACAGGGAAGACGACTGCAACAAGTGCCATATCCGGTGATCGCCATGAACAGGACATTTCTCCCGGCGACGGACCCTGGCCCGGCCGCCACCGCGCTTCCGGCTCCGTCTCGCGCCTGCGTGCCCCTGGCCGGGCATGCGCCCAAGGTCGCCCGCGGCCAGGCCGTGGCCAGGGGGCAGCTCCTGGCCGAGGCCCTGCAAGCCGGCCTGGGCGACGCGCATGCGCCCGTGGCCGGCACGGTGGACCAGGTGGACGCCTTGGGCATCTGCATCGCGGCCCAAGGCCAGGCCGTGGCCGAGCCCACGGACATCTCGGCCCTGGAAGGCGAAGCCCTGCGCGAGGCCTTGCGCGGCCTGGGCATGGACACCGTCCGCCTGGCCAAGGCCGACACCCTGGTGGTCAACGGGCTCAACCCCGAGCCCGGCGTGACCTCGGCCGAGGTCCTTCTGCGCGACCATGCGCCCACGCTCTCGGCCGGCCTGGAGCTGGCCAGGCGGGTCATGGGCGCGGCCGTGTGCGTGCTGGCCTTGCGCCAGGGTGTGACAACCTCGCTGTCCGGCTGCGACAGCATCGCCGTGGATGCGACCTATCCGCGCAGCCTCGATCCGCTGGTCATCAAGGCCGTGACCGGCAGGGAGAACCCCGCCGGCGTGGCGGCCCTGTCCGTGCACGAGATGTTCTGCCTGGGACAGGTGGCCGGGACGGGCCTGCCCTGCGAGCGCACGATGCTCACCGCCGGCGGCCGCACCTTCGAGGTCGTCGTGGGCACGCCGCTGGCCGAGGTGCTGACCGCGGCCGGCCTTGTCGCGCGCGACGGCGACCGGGTCGTGCTGGACGGCCTTTTTCGCGGCTTTACCGCCCGCTCCTTGGCCCAGGGCGTGGACAAGGGCGTGCATGCCCTGTCGGTGGTGCCGGCCGGGACGTACGCGCCCGTGACCGACGCGCCGTGCATGGAGTGCGGCAAGTGCGTGCGCATCTGCCCGTCCAGGGTGGATCCCGGCCTGCTGTCGGGCTGCGCCGAGTTCGGGCTGCTCAAGCAGGCCGTGGATCATTACATCGACGCCTGCATGGAGTGCGGGCTGTGCGCCTATGTCTGCCCTTCGCGCAGGCCGGTGCTCCAGTACATACGGCTGGCCAAGCGGCAATTGCGCGAGCTGGCCGAGGCGGTCTGAGAACCAGCAAGGAGATGATCGCATGCAACCCCTGACGCCCGACACTTCCGTGCGGATGCGCGCCGCGGAGGGGAGGCGCCTGTGGCCCCTGAGCGGCTCGCCCGTGCTCACTGTCTCGGCTCCGCCGTTCGCCCACAGCGGCCAGACGGTGCGCTCCATGATGCTGACCTCCATCGCGGCCCTGGCCCCGGCCATGGTCATGGCCGGCGTGGTCCACGGGCTGCCGGCCGTGCGCGTGCTGGCCATGTGCGGCGTCGCGGCCATGATCGCCGAAGCCCTGTGCGAGCGGCTCATGGGTCGGGCCAGCAGCCTGGACGACTGGCACGGCCTGTACACGGGACTCGTGTTCGCCTTTCTTCTGCCGGCGTCCGCGCCATGGTGGCTGGCCCTGGTGGGCTCGGCGGCCAGCATCGTGCTCGGCAAGATGATCTTCGGCGGCCTGGGCGGAGGCCCGTTCAGCCCGGCCCTCGTGGGCTGGGCCGTGTGCCTCCTGTCCTGGCCCGAGGCCATTGACCCCGAGTTCTCCATGCTCGCCTCGGAGCTGACCTCGCCCCTGCACCACCTCAAGTTCTTCGGGGCGGAGGCCGTGCAGGACGTCACGCCCGCGCAGCTCCTGCTCGGCCGGCAGCTCGGCGGCCTGGGCGCCAGCCAGGTCTGGGCCGTGCTGGCTGGCGGGCTGGCCATGGTGGCCCTGGGCCGGGTGCGCTGGGAGATTCCGCTAGCCTTCCTGGCCGGCCTGGCCGGCACGGCGGCGATCTACTGGGCCAGCGATCCGTCGGTCCACGCCTCGCCGCTTTTCCACCTCCTGGCGGGCAGCGGCGCGTTCGTGGCCTTCTTCGCCGCCACGGACGAGCCGTCCTCGCCCTCGCGGCCGTTGCCGATGCTCCTCTTCGGCCTGCTCGCCGGCGCGCTCACGGTGGTCATCCGCGTGTACGGCATCTATCCCGACGGCGCGCCCTTCGCCGTGCTGCTGGCCAACCTGTTCACCCCGGCGCTGGCGCGTCTGCGGCCGAAACCCTTCGGAGCGAGGTAGGCCATGCGCGAAATGTTCAAGATGGTCGTGGTCCTGTCGGTCATCACGGGCCTGTCCGGCCTGACCCTGGCCGCGCTACGCGAGTACACGGCTCCGCGCATCGAGGAGCAGGTGCTGTCCCACGTGCAGAGCCCGGTGCTCGCCGCGGTCATGCCCGACCGCGACAACGACTCCATGGGCGAGCGCAGGGCTTTCACGCTGCCCGACACGGGTCGCCAGGTGCTCGTCTTTCCGGCCATGAAGGCCGGGCGGCTCGTGGGCGTGGCCTTCGAGACCTTCGGGCCGGGCTATGGCGGCGACATCGGCGTCATCACCGCCTTCAGCATCGAGTCCGACCGCATCATGGGCATAGGCATGACGACCATGAAGGAGACGCCGGGCGTGGGCACGCGCGTGACCCAGCACGGCTTCACCACCCAGTTCCGCGACCGCGCGCCCGAGGGACTGGCCCTGGCCTCGGAGGGCGGCCAGGTCAACGCCGTGGCCGGAGCGACCGTCTCCTCCACCGGCGCGGCCCAGGCCGTGCGCCAGGCCGCCGAGATATACAAGGCGCTCAAGCCCGAGTTCGTGAAGGCCTGGTCCTGATCGCAGGGACCAGGCGCAGCTTGCCTGGAGGCAACGCATGAATGCGCTGTGGAAGGAATTCTCGAAGGGGCTGTGGAAGGAGATCCCGCCATTCAGGCTGGTGCTCGGCCTGTGCCCGACCCTGGCCGTGACCAAGACCGCGTCCAACGGGCTCGGCATGGGCCTGGCGGTCATCTTCGTGCTGGCCCTGTCCAACCTCATGGTTTCCCTGGTGCGCAACCTCGTCCCCTCCAAGGTGCGCATCGCCAGCTTCATCGTCATCGCCGCGACCCTCGTGGTGGCCGTGGAGCTGCTCATGCAGGCCTATGCCTATCAGCTCTACCTGGCGCTGGGCATCTTCGTGCCGCTCATCGTGGTCAACTGCATCATCCTGGGCCGCGCCGAGGCCTTCGCCTCGCGCAACGGGCCGCTTCTGTCCGTGGCCGACGGCCTGGGCTTCGGCCTCGGCTACACCCTTGCGCTGACCTTCCTGGGCGGACTGCGCGAACTGCTCGGCGCCGGCGCGCTCTTCGACCGGCAGATCGCCTGGGCCGGGTTCGAGCCTTTCGGCTTCATGGTCGAGGCTCCAGGGGCCTTCGTCTGCCTGGGCCTGCTCCTGGGGGCCATGAACTACGCCACGAACTGGCGTCGCAGGCGGCAGGGCCTGGCCGAGCTCGAAAACCTGGGCTGCGGCTCGTGCCGGGCCTGCTCGGCCGCGGGCATCCGCGGCGGCAAGTAGGAGAGCGCCATGCAGGAGTTCTTCCTTCTTTTCATCGCGGCGGTCTTCGTCAACAACATCGTGCTGGCCCAGTACCTGGGCAACTGCCCGTTCATCGGCACCTCCAAGGAGAGCGGCGTGGCCGTGGGCATGGGCGCGGCCGTGGTCTTCGTCGTGGTCATGGCCACGGCCATCACCTGGCTCGTGCAGAGATACCTGCTCGCGCCCTTTAACCTGGGCTATCTCCAGACCCTGGCCTTCATCCTGGTCATCGCGGCCCTGGTGCAGTTCGTGGAGATGTTCCTCAAGAAGGCCTTGCCGCCCCTGTACCGGGCGCTGGGCATCTTCCTGCCGCTCATCACCACCAACTGCGCCGTGCTGGGCATCGCGCTCATCGTCCAGCGCGCCGAGTACCCGCTCGGCAAGGCCGTGCTCTTCTCGCTCTTCTCCAGCGCGGGCTTCATGCTGGCCCTGGTGCTGCTGGCCGGCATCCGCGAGAAGCTGGCCGTCAAGCGCGTGCCCCGCGCCCTGCGCGGCACGCCCATCGGCCTGGCCCTGGCCGGGCTCATGTCCCTGGCCTTCTTCGCCTTCAAGGGCATGATAGGTTAGGTAGGGAGGTCTCATGATCCTGTCTTCCATGCTCGTCCTGCTCGGCCTGGGCCTTGTTTCGGCCCTGCTGCTCGGCGTGGCCGGCAAGTTCCTGCAAGTCAAGGAGGACCCGCGCATCGCGGAGGTCGAGGGCGTGCTGCCCGGCGCGAACTGCGGCGGCTGCGGCTATCCGGGCTGCTCCGGCGCGGCCTCGGCCGTGGTCTCGGGCAAGGCCGATTCCGGCGTGTGCGTGGTGGGCGGCCTGGAGACGGCGCAGAAGGTCGCGGCCATCATGGGCCTGACCGTGGTGGAGCGCGAGCCGCAGCTCGCCGTGCCCGACTGCACCGGCGGCCCGCGCGCCGAAGAGGTCTTCGTCTACGAGGGCGTGGACGACTGCCGGGCGGCGGCCATGCTCTACGGCGGCTCCAAGCGCTGCCCCGAAGGCTGCCTGGGCCTGGGCTCCTGCGTGCGGGCCTGCCCCTTCGACGCCATCCACATGGGGCCGGACAACCTGCCACACGTGAACCCGGACGAGTGCCGGGCCTGCGGCAAGTGCGTGGCCGTGTGCCCGCGCGGGGTCATCACCGTGCTCGGCCTGACCCAGCGGCTCCTGCACCTCAACCAGACCAACGACTGCCTGCCGCCCTGCCGCCAGAAGTGCCCGGGCCAGATCAACATCCCGCGCTACGTCGAGCAGGTGCGCCAGGGCGACTACGAGGGCGCGGTGGCGACCATCCGCGAGCGCAACCCGCTGCTGCTGGTCTGCGGGCGCGTCTGCCCTCGCCCCTGCGAGACCGTCTGCCGCCGGGGCAACGTGGACGAGCCCGTGGGCATCAACATGCTCAAGCGCTTCGTGGCCGACCACGAAATGCATTCGGGTACGCGCTACCCCGTGCCCGTGGCCAAGGACACGGGCCATAAGGTGGCGGTCATCGGCGGCGGACCGGCCGGGCTGTCCTGCGCCTTCTTTCTGCGCCGCCTGGGCCACGCCCCGACCATCTTCGAGGCCATGCCCGCCATGGGCGGCCAACTGCGCTACGGCATCCCCGAGTACCGCCTGCCCAAGGCCGTGCTCGACTGGGAGATCCAGGGCATCCTGGACATGGGCGTGCAGGCGCGTCTGGGCGTCAAGTTCGGCAAGGATTTCACCCTGGACAGCCTCAAGTCAGAGGGCTTCGAGGCCTTCTTCCTGGGCCTCGGCGCCTGGGAATACTCGACCATGCGCATCGAGAACGAGAACGCCCCCGGCGTCCTGGGCGGCATCGAGTTCCTGACCGCCCACGCCCTGGGCCGCACGCCCGGGATCGGCAGGCGCGTGGTCGTGGTCGGCGGCGGCAACACGGCCATGGACGCGGCGCGCACCTGCATCCGCCTGGGCGCGGAGGTCACGCTCGTCTACCGGCGCTCGCGCAAGGAGATGCCGGCCAACGTGGAGGAGGTCGACGCCGCCGAGGAGGAGGGCGTCACGTACCTGTTCCAGGCCGCGCCCACGCGCGTGGTGCTCGACGGGCAGGGCAAGGCCAAGGGTCTGGAGTGGCAGCGCATGGAGCTTGGCGAGCCCGACGCCTCGGGCCGGCGCAGGCCCGTGCCCGTGCCCGGCTCCGAGACGGTCATCGAGGCCGACCTGATCATCGCGGCCATCGGCCAGAAGCCCGACCTGGCCTGTCTGTACGAGGAGGGCCAGGATTGCCCCCTGGAGACGACCAAGTGGAAGACCATCGTGGCCAACCCGGACACGCTCCAGACCGCGGTGCCGGGCGTGTTCACGGGCGGGGACGTGTTCACCGGCCCGGACCTGGTCATCAGCGCCGTGGGCGCCGGGCGCAAGGCCGCGCGTTCCATCCACTACATGCTCACCGAGGGCCGCATTCCGGTCTCCGAGAGGACTCAGCGCGAGCTGATCCCCTGGACGCTCTTCAAGGAGGTGCCAGGCGTGGAGATCAAGCCGCGCGCCCGGATGCCGCACCTGTGCGAGGGCGACGAGCGCACCCGCACCTTCGCCGAGGTCGAGGGCGCGATTTCGGAGCAGGACGCGCTCAGGGAGGCCGCGCGCTGCCTGCAGTGCGGCCTGCTCTGCTACAACCGCGACTGCGAGGAAAATCCGGACGTACCGCTGGATCAGGTGCACTGATCGGGCGTTGCGGTGATAGAGCATTTTGTTTTTGAAAATGCTCTGCAAGCCATGCATCGGCATGGCTTGCCGCCGCGTAGGCGTAGGCGAAATTCATTTGCGCCGTCAACGCCGGAGCGGGCGTCTCAGAGTCAAACTGCTTTACAGCACTTTGCAAATGAATCGAGAGAGGGCGCCGCCCTCTCGCGGTTGATTTGCAAATCGCTCTATTTCGGAACCTCTCCATGGCGCGGCCAAGAAGGTCCGCGCGCGGCCGGCCGTTTGGCTTGGGGCTTCCTGTCCCCAAAAAGGTAGGAGCCCGGCCAAGCGAACTTGGCCGGGCTATGGTGAAGGGGCAAGTGAGGATCAGACCGTCCTCGGAAGGATGTAGGAAAGGTAGCCGCCGACAGGTATCTGCCGGATGTTCCTGTGACGACGTAAGCACACATTAGGCGATTCAATTTTTCCTCATATCAGATGTGTTCTGAATTTTTCGTCAGGCAAATGCTGATTCGCGTGTAGGAATGTGGATGACACGGATGAAGGGCTTGCCTGGCGTGTCGGCTGGACGATGCAGGCCCGGCGCGGGCTGGCGGCGGGCGGCGCGGACGCGGATTGTCCGGCGTGCGCGGGCCTGGGCCGGTCATGCAGGCAGGAAGACCGCACGGAAATCGTGCACGAGCCGGGGTATGCGTGGACTTTGGCTGCACGCAAGGACCGAGCAGGGGGATTGCCAGCGCCGGAAGCCGCCGGCCTCGCGCACGGGCGCGCCACAGCGGCCGGGCGGACCTGCGCTATGGAAGAGGATCCGGGCTTGTCAGGAGGTGCGCCTCGGGCTCGGGCAGTTCGAAGCGCCCGCGCAGGCGCGCCTCCATGGCCGAAAGCCAGGCCGTCGCGCCGGGTGACTCGGGCGCGGGGGCCCAGGGCGCGAAATCCTTGTCGCTCGTGGGATCATACGGCCCATTCTTGCACTCCAAGAGCACGGCGCCGGGAGACAGGCTGATCAGGGCATGCCAGACGCCGGGGCGTATATCCACTGCGTAGGGGCCGTTTTGGGCGTCGAGGAGCACGAGGTCCTCGTCCCGGGCCCGGCCCTGGTCGTCGAAGAAGACGAAGCCGGCCGCGCCGCGCAGGATGATGAAGCACTCGGCCTTGGGCGGGTGCAGGTGGCGGTGGGGCCGGATGTAGCTGCCGGGCTCCACGGCGTTGAGCATCCTGTGCAGCGGGCTCGCGTCGCTTTCATGGAAGAGATGCATCTCGCGCAACCGGGGATTGGCCGCCGCGTCGGCGGACTTGCTAGCCAGCAGCTCCGGGCCGACGACCGTGAAGCGCTCGTGCGTCGAGCGCGTGGCGAGCGCCGAGATGCGCTGAAGCGTGGAGTTCGGGGAAGAGGGCATTGCGCTAAGGATAGTCCCCCAGACCTCTTATGGCAATGGTTCAGGCGCCTTTCGCGGTGCGTTCCCGCAGCGTGTGATCGCGGCCGCCCCGGCTCCGGCGAGGAGGCTCGGGACGGCTGCGAGGCCGGGCATGTCCATGCGCCATGCGGGCGGCGGCATCATGTCCTGCGCATGTCCAGGGCCGGCTCGGGCTTGTCCTTGGATTTGAACCAGCGCCTGCGCTCGCCCCTGGGCTTGCCGGACCAGGCCCTGGCGCTTTCGCGCAGGGAGCACAGCACGGGCACCACCACCAGGGTCAGCATGGTGGCCACGCCCAGACCAAAGGCGACCGCCACGGCCATGGAGCCCCACCATTGGGCCGACTCGCCGCCCACGTCCCACTGGAGCTTGATGAAGTCGAAGCTCACGCCCGTGGCCATGGGCAGCAGACCCAGGAGCGTCGTGATGGCAGTGAGCATGACCGGCCGGAAGCGCGTCAGGCCCGTCTTTATGAGCGCCTCGGTGGCCTCCATGCCCTTGGCCTTGAGCTGCTCGAAGTAGTCGATGAGTATGATGGCGTTGTTGACCACCACGCCGGCCAGGCTGATGACGCCCACGCCCGTCATGATCACGCCGAAGGGCTTGCCGGTCACGAGCAGGCCCAGAAACACGCCGATGAGCGACAGGATGACCGAGGTCAGGATGATGAACGGCACGGCCGCGGAGTTGAACTGCGTGACGAGCACGAGGAAGATGAGGAATATCGCCGTGATAAAGGCTTTGCCCAGGAAGGCCTGAGCCTTGGCCTGCTCCTCCTGCTCGCCCGTGAACTTCCAGGTGTAGCCGCGCGGGAAGTTTACCTGGCCGAGCTTGGTCGATAGCTCGGCGATGATCTCGTTGGCCAGCCGGCCGGACACGTCGGCCGAAATGGTCACCACGCGTTTGATGTCCTTGTGGTTGATGGCCCCGTAGCCGCTGCCGATGCTCACCTGGGCCAGGCTCGTCAGGGGCACGGGCTCACCGCCCGGTCCGGGCACGGTGATGCGCCGGATGCCCTCCAGGCTGTTCACGGCCGAATCGGGGAGCTTGGCGATGATGTCGTACTCGTCCTTGCCCTCGCGGTACACGCCGACCTTGGCGCCAGCCACGGCCGTCTTCACGGCCAGGCCGACGCTTTGGGCGTCAAGGCCGAGCAGGGCCGCCTTCTCCTTGTCCACATTCACGCGGATCTCCGGCGTGCCTTCCACGAAGTCGTCCTTGAGGTCCACCAGGCCGGGCGTCTTGGCCATGATCCTGCGCGTCTGGTCCACGAGTCTGCCGAGCGTCTCGATGTCGTCGCCATAGATCTCCAGGTTCACGGGTGAGCCGCTGGGCGGACCCTCCTCGCGCTTCTCCACCAGGAATTCGGCGCCTTTCATGGTCTTGGTGATGCGCTCGCGCAGTTCCTTGATGACGTCGAAGGTGTTGCGCTCGCGGTCGGCGAGCTCGATGAAGTCGATGGCCACCTCGCTCTTGTGCGTGCCGTGGGTGGCGTTGCCGGTGGTGGCGATGACGCTTTTGACGTCCTTGTACTTCCCGTCGGCGACGATGGCCTCGACTTGGCGCACGAGGCGGTCCGAGGCGGCCAGGTTGGTGCCCACGGGCGCATCGATGGTCACCGTGGCCTGCTTGGGCTCCACGTCCGGGAAGAACTCCACGCCCTTGCCGAACATGACGAAGGCGGCCACGGACACGATGAACGTGGCGAAGGAGAACACGATCACCATGGCCCGGTGATGCAGGCTCCAGCGCAGGATGGCGCGGTAAGCCCGCATGGCGCGGCCCAGGCGCGCCTCGTCGATCTCGTCGGGATGCCGGTCGCCCTCCTTGGTGGTCTGGTAGCGGTAGGAGAGCACCGGGTTGATGACCAGGGCCACGAAGAGCGAGGCCGTGAGCGCGATGATGACGGTCTTGGGCAGGAAGCTCATGAACTCGCCCATGATGCCGGGCCAGAAGAGCATGGGGATGAAGGCCGCCACCGTGGTCAGGGTCGCGGTGATGACCGGCCAGGCCACCTCGTCCACGGCGACGAGCGCGGCCTCGGTCCTGGTCAGGCCCTCCTGCATGTGGCGATAGATGTTCTCCACGATGACGATGCCGTTGTCCACGAGCATGCCCAGGGCGAGCATCAGGGAGAACAGCACGACCATGTTCAGGGTTATGCCGAAGGCTTGCAGCAGGGCGAAGGTGATGAGCATGGAGAACGGGATGGACAGGGCCACGAAGACCGCCGAGCGCCCGCCGATGAAGATGAGCACGACCGCGAGCACGAGGATGAGGCCCGTGAGGATGTTGTTCTCCAGGTCGTGGACCATGAAGCGGATGTCGCGGGCCATGTCGCCGGTGGTGTCGATGACGAGCGAAGGCGGCAGCTCGTGGCGCATGTCCGCGATGATGCGGTGCGCCTCGTCGACGATGGCGATGATGTTCTCGCCGCTGCGCTTCTTGATGGCGATGGTCACGGCGTCCTGGCCGTTGAAGCGGTTGATGGTCGTGGGATCCTTGTGGCTGTCTTCGATGCGCGCCACGTCCCGCAGGTAGATGGGCCGGCCGTCCTTGACGAAGGCCACGATGGAGTTGATCTCGGCCGGATGCTTGAAATCCTCGGGCACGCGCACGAGGTACTTGGCGTCGCCGATGTCCACCGACCCGCCGGGCATGTTCACGTTGTTCCCGCTGACGGCGGCGAGCATGCTCGTCACGGGCACGCGCAGGCCTTGCAGGCGGTCCAGGTCGAACTCCACATGGATCTCGCGGTCCAGGCCGCCGAGGATCTCGGCGTCGAGCACGCCGGGAATGGCCTCGAAGCGGTCCTCGAACTGCTCGGCAAAGGTCTTGAGCCGCTTGAGGCTGAAGGGGCCGGACAGGACCACGCGGATGATGGGGAAATCGGAGAAGTTCATCTCCGTGATCTGCGGGTCGTCATCCAGGTCGCCGGGCAGGTCTCCCTTGGCCTGGTCGACCTTGTCGCGCACCTTTTGCAGCGCGTCGTCGATATCAACGGATGGCGCGAATTCGAGGACGATGGAGGACAGCCCGTCGCCTGACGTGGAAGTGATCTCCTCCAGGCCGTCGAGCCCCTTGAGCTTGCGCTCGATGGGAATGGTCACGAGCTTCTCCATGTCCACCGGGGCCACGCCCTCGTACGTGGTGGTCACGAAGATATACGGGATGTTGATGTCCGGGTCGGACTCGCGGGGCAGGGAGAAATAGGCCGAGAACCCTCCCAGGACGATGATCACGATCAATACGAAGACCGTGACGTGGCGCTTGAGCGCCAGTTGGTTGATGATCATCTCACGACCACCTTCATGCCTTCCTCGACCATGTTCTGGCCGCTGACGATGAGGTGCTCGCCGGCCTTGAGGCCCTCGACGACCTGGATGCGCTCGGCCTCGATGACGCCCAGGCGCACGATATGGGCCTTGGCCACGCCGTTCTCCTCGACGTAGACCAGGCGTTCGCCGCCCTTGTCCTGCAGGGCGAACAGAGGCACGGCCAGGGCGTCGGGGATGATGCGGCGCAGGAGCTGGGCGCGGGCGATCATGCCGGGCCGGATGCGGCCATCCTTGTTGGCCACGCTTACCTTGGCCCGGAAGGTTCGCGTGCTAGGGTTGGCCTTGTAGGCCAGGAAAATCACCTCGCCGTCCCAGGCCTGGCCGGGATAGGCGTCCACGCTGACGAGCACGGGCTGGCCCTTGGACAGGTGGCGCACATCCAGCTCGGGCACGCCCAGGACGACATCGATGCTGTCGGTGTTGACCACCTCGGCCACGGGCTGGCCCTGCCCCACGAACTCGCCGGGATCGACGTGCAGCTTGTTGAGCACGCCCTCGATGGGCGAGCGGACCATGCCTTGGCTGTAGGCGACCTGGGCCTCGTCAAGGCTGGCGTTGGCCAGGCGCAGCTCGGTCTCGGTCCTGTCCAGCTCCTCGCGGCTGATGAAGCTTTGCTCGTAAAGCTGCCGCCGGCGCTCGTACTGCTCGCCGGCAAGCTTGTGGGAGGCCTGGGCCTTGCGCAGGGCGGCGTCCAGGGCGGACCGGTCGATCTTGGCGATGACCTCGCCCTTGCCCACGCGCTGGCCTTCCCTGGGCCCGACCCACTCCACGCGGCCGCCGCGCTCGGCCGAGAGGACCACGTCGCCGCTGGCCTCGGTGTCGCCGGGCAGGATCAGGATATCGCGCATGACCGTGGGCTCGACCGTGACCACGCCCACGGGCATGGGGGCGGGCTCGGTCACGGTTGCCGCGGGCGCGTCGGCCCCGACGCTTCCTCCGCAGCCCGGCAGGGCCAGGGCCGGCAGGGCGAGCAGGATCAGCCCCATCACGAGCCGTCGACAAGCCAGGATCAGGCCGACCGACGCGCCGGCGGCGGGTCTAAATGCGCGCTTGCTCATATTCGTCTCCAGTGGTGAACACGCCCCTGTTGGGGCACGGGTTGAAGCTCGTGGAGCCTCAGAGTATCCAAAAGCCGCCTTGTCGGAAGCGGCCTCGGTGGCTGGGGCCTGTGGGAAGGCCAAGCCCTTCCCGGTTCAAATGCGAACCATGCCAGGTTGGCCTGCCTTGACGCGCGGCAGGGCATCGGGATGGATGGGCTTGGTCAGGCGCCCGTCGATGCCGAGTTCGCGCGCCAGGCGCACCAGCGCGGAGTCCGCGGGCGCTGCCATGAGCGCGATGGTCGCGGCCGGGCATGACTCCATGATCCCTCGCAGGGGGCTCAAGGCCGTCGCGCAGGAGGGCCGTGCCGATGATCAGCGCGTCAAGGCTGAACGAGTCCAGGAGCGAGGCGAGCCCGTCGAAGCCCGGCCTGGTCGGCACGAGCATGCCGCGCAGCCGGAGCTTGCGGGCCGCCAAGGTCTGAAAGATCGGCTCCGGGTCGAGCGCAAGGACGGACGTGGGCATGTTCTCTCCTTGGGCCATGGCGGCTCGTGCTCATGGAGCAAGGCTGGTGCCAGAGGCGGCGAGCCCGAGGGCGAGCGGCCGCAAGGGTTTCCCCTGGAGAGCGGACCGGAGCGCCTGATCCGTCCATGCGTAACGATGTGGTATCTAAGGCATCCGCCGGGATTTGTCTTGTTGGATCTTGCGTTGCGGCCAGGCAGCTCAAAATGAGCGGGTGGATCAATTAGAACCGCGAGCTTCCGGCGAACGGCCGCATCGGCGTGCGCGTCAAAGCCGGGCGCATGCCGCGCTTCGGGAGGCCGGAGCGCGCCGTGACCTTCCCGAGCGGCGGGCATGACCCACATGACCCACGCATGGTCGACGCCTGGAGGAAGGCCGGCTTATCTTCAGGCCTCCCTCGCGCATGCGGGCTGGGTGGCTATTTCCCGTGCAAGCCCTTGAAAGGTTTCTGCTCCAGGCCGATCTGAAGGGTGATGATCGCTCGCATGGCGGACCTCCTTGCGGTTGGTCCCTCCCCGGAACGATTGTAGTCCGCCACGCGCGCTGGAGGAAGTCGCATTTGAACCAGGGCCGGTTTCCAGGCCGGACCGCCTCGGGCAGGCCGGGCTCGGGCCGGGGCGAGCCGCGCGGGAAGGCCACGGCCAGGACGCGGATGCCGTCCATGCTCCGCGCGGCGACAGGTGCAGGGCCGCGCAGCGCAGCCGGTGATGGAAGTCCAGGCCTGACCGACTCCTGACCGCCAGGGCTCCAAGCCGCGGCGGGCAGGAGGAGCCTGACGCGCAAAAAGTGCGCGCGGCATGGGAAACCTTGCGTTGCGGGCATGGGTGGGCGTCTCGGGCCTCTGGCGGCCGGTCTTGAAAACTCGCGAATATGTCCAGGCGCTTCCCTCGTTTCCGGGCCGAGCGCAACCCTCTGCGCGGATCCAGGCCGGCTCCGGCCAAGTCCTTGCAGGAAGGCCGAGCGCCCCGCGGCGCGCGGCAGGCCGCGCGGCCGAGGGGCGACACGGACCGTTCCCCCGCGAGGTAGAGCATGCGCAAGATCATCATCGCCATGTGCGTAGGCATCGTCTTTTCCCTGGCCGCCTTGCCGGCGGCTGCCCAGGAAGGCCAGGAGCTGATCGACACCCTGCTGTCCCTCAAGCGCTCCATGAGCGAAGTGCGCGCCGACATCGCGGAGACCGAGCAGAGGGTGGAGGCGGCCGACAGTGACGGCCAGCGCGAATTGCTGACCCAGCAGCTGGCCACGCTGCGCGCGCGCCTGGCCGATCAGCGGAAGAACTTCGAGACCATCGCCTCGGGTTTCGACCTGCAAGAGTCCACGGACCAGGCCGGCGAGGAGCTGGACTGGCGCGAGCAGCTCAAGGAGCTGCTGGGACCGCTGCTCACGGAGGTCAAGCAGATCACGGACCGGCCTCGGGAGATCGACCGGTTGAGCCGGGAGATCGAGTCGCGGCAGGCCAGACTGCCCCTCGTGGACAAGGCCATCGAGCGCATCCGCGCGGCGGCCGGCACGGGCGACCTGGAGCTCAAGTCCGAGCTGGACAGGCTAGAGAGCAGGTGGCGGGAGCACAAGGAGCAGCTCCTGAGCGACATCACCGTGGCGCGATACCAGCTGGAGCAGAAGCTCTCGGAGGGGCAGTCCTTCGCCGACTCCGCGCGCGGCATCTTCGAGCGCTTCTTCAAGAGCCGGGGCAAGAATCTCATCTCGGCCGTGGCGGCGTTCTTCCTGGTGTTCTTTCTGCTGCGCGCCTTGCACGGACTGATCCATCGCCGCACGCCCATGCAGCGCATGGAGCAGGAGAGCTTCCTGCTGCGCCTGTTCGACGTCCTCTTCTACATGGGCATCGTCCTGGCGGCCTCCACGGCCGCGCTCGTGGTGCTCTACCTCTCGGGCGACTGGGTGCTCCTGGGCCTGACCGTCATCCTCCTCGTGGCCATCGTCTGGTCGGCCAAGGAAGGCCTGCGGCGCTTCTGGGAGCAGGGCAAGCTGATCCTGAACATCGGCGGCGTGCGCGTGGGCGAGCGCATCGTCTGGAACGGCCTGCCCTGGAAGATCGAAAGCCTGCACTACTATTCGATGCTCGTTAACCCGGCCCTATCGGGCGGCCGCATTCGCGTGCGGCTCAACGACCTCATCGAGCAGGTCTCGCGCCCCTCCGGCGAGCACGAGGACTGGTTCCCCAGCCGCGAGGGCGATTGGGTCATGCTCGCCGACGGCAGCTACGGGCAGGTCGAGCGCCAGACGCCCGAGCACGTGCGTCTGCAACTCTCCGGCGGCGGCCACAAGATCTACCAGCTGTCCGCGTATCTGTCGCAGGTCCCGCGCAACCTCTCGGCGGGCTTCACCGTGGGCTCCACCTTCGGCGTGGACTACAAGCATCAGGCCATGGCCACCAAGGACATCCCCGAGGCCTTCCGGATCGCCGCGGAAGAGGCCATTCGCGCGGCAGGCCTGGGCGGGCAGCTCAGGTCCGTGGGCGTGGAATTCAAGGCCGCCGGAGCTTCGTCCCTGGACATGGGCCTGTGGGCCGGCTTCGAGGGCGAGGCCGCGCCGCGCTTCTACGCCATCGAGCGGCTCATGCAGCGCGCCTGCGTGGAGACCTGCACGGCCAGGGGCTGGGAGCTTCCCTTCACGCAGATCACGGTGCACCAGGCGAAATAGCCGGACCTTCCGCGCACCCTGCGCTCGCAATGCCAAAGGGCCGGCTCCTCCAGCGGAGTCGGCCCTTTCGTCGTCCGTTGCAGACAGGCCGGACACACGGCATCCGTGAGCAATACTACAGCAAATTGCAATTGAACTGGGAAATACGCCCCATTCAATGGGGGGGTGCAGGGGTATCATTCCCCTGCCGGGAGAGAGGGCAGCGCCCTCTCTCGGTTGATTCGCAAAATGCGTTAGGCTTTGCTCAAGCATTGCGGAGGCGAAAAGCCGGAACGGCCTTCTTCAAGAGCCGGCCCTGCTGAAAGCCTGACGCCGCGAAGCCGTCGTGGCGGACTCGTCAGCGCGAATCCGCGGGAGGCTGCGTTCTCGGGCCCTTCCGGCACAGCCGCTCGATGACCGCGCGCAGCTCGTCGGGATGCACGGGCTTGGTCAGGAATTCATCCATGCCCGAGGCCATGATGCGCGCGCGGTCCTCGACACTGGCGAAGGCCGTCAGGGCCACGATGGGCACGCGCGGGTCCACGCCCGGCGGAGGCTGGTTGCGGATGATGCGCGTGGCCGTGGCGCCGTCCAGCTCGGGCATGCGCACATCCATGACCACGAGGTCGAAACGCTCCCTGGCCAACAACTCCAAGGCCTCGCGGCCATTCTCGGCCACGGCCACCGCATGCCCCAGACATTCCAGAAGGCCCTGGGCCACGAGCTGGCTGACGGCGTCGTCCTCGGCCAGGAGAATACGCAAAGGCCCTGGATCGGAGCCGTCCCCGGCGCGCCCATGGGAGGCTCGCGCTTGGGCGTCCGCGCCGGCATGCGGGTCGCTTCGCCTTGCGGCCAAGGCGGAGTCGCGCTCCAGGAAGAGCGATTTCATATCGTGTAGGTGCATGTCATCCTCTCGTCTGCTGGGTTGCCGCGCTCGACTGCGGCAGGAGGTCCGTTTACAGGAGAAATGTCTTCGGAGAAAGCAATAAGATGGCTCTTTTCTGCAATTGTCGGCTATTGTGCAGTATGATTGGGGAAAATCATGGTCAGCGCGGCGAAAGCATAGCGGTTGACTGGCGGAGTTGTGAAGGGGGGCCAGCCGAAGCTGTGACTTGACGGGGCTATATGGAATGGTGCCGGGAAGGTGGGGAGACCGGTATTCCAGGTCGGGCTGAATTCGGGAAGGCAGCTTGACAGCCCGTTGAAAAACAGGCCGAGCGGGCGAGATGGCCCGGTTCAATACTCAGTCAGGGCGATTTTCGAGCATGGCGGCTCGTCGATGAGCCGCGCTGGCCAAGAAAGCCGTTGTCCCTGCGGGCGGGATCGGAGAGGGGCGAGCCTGCTCGTCAAGGGCCTAGTCGCCCCACAGGTCCAGGAGCCTCCGCGCGCCGTCCTCGCCGTCGAACTCGCCCAGGTCCTCCTCGACCGGGCCGAGTTCCGAGGCCGGCACGCCATAGGCCGCCCGGCACAGGGCGTCGGTGATGGCCAGCTCGCGGGACAGGGCGCCGGCGTCGAGGAGCGGCTCGCGTACGCCCCTGGCCAGGAGGGTCTCCATGTTCTCGGATTCGCGCAGGGCCTCCAGCCTCCGGGCGCGGCCGAGATTGCGGCGGGCCTCGGCGTGGCGGGCCTTGAGGGCGGCGAGGATGTCCTCGCCAGGGGCCAGACCGGTCAGCAGCCGGCAGGCATGGCGCACGGCCTCGGCCGTGTCTTCCTCGTCTCCAGACAGCCGCTCCAGGGCTCCGGCCAGGAGGAAGCGCGCCTGGGGCGTGTCTGGCCACGGCTCATGGCGCAGGAGAACCATGAGCCGCGCGGCGGCCGGCTCGCCCAGGCGTCTGCCGGCGGCCTGGCGCAGCTCCTCGGGCGGCGTGCGGGCGATGCGCAGCCTGCGCACGAAAAGCCGCGCGTCCTCGCGGCGCAAGGGCAGGGAGAGCGTGCTGCCGTCGGGCAGCCCAAAACGCGCGGCCGGCGCCATGGACAGCAGCAGCTCCGCGACTTGCCCTTCGGACTTCGGGCCGAAGCCTTCCTCCTCCAGCAGCGGCTCGAGCTCCTCCTGCAAGGCGCGGCCGGGAAAGAGCGCAAGCTCCACGAGGGCCTCGCGCTCGGGGCTTTCGTCATCGAGGATGCGCCAGATGGCCTCGTGGTCCACGGTCTGCACGCCGAAGGCGGCGCGGCAGTAGTCGCGCGCCTCGGGGCTCAGGGGATGTCCGGCCGCGAGGTGTGCCGCCAGGGCCGTGGCGAGGCGGATGGGCGAGGGCATGGCTGCGCTCCTGGGCTGTATGTGTACATGTGCCTCGGCCATGCCTAGCCCAACGCGTGGCGCCTGTCAGCCCGGCTGGGCAGCAAAAAGCAGGGGCCGGCCGGATGCCATCCGGCCGGCCCTGTCGGACCGAAGGTTGGTTTGCGCCTACTTCGCGGCGCGCGCGGGCACGAGCGCCCCGCGCCACAGGGCGCGAAGCTCGGTCAGGCGCACGGCCATGAGCATGAGAGCCAGGCCGATGTAGGCCATGGAGAAGCCCATGTGGATGGAGTCGGGATCCAGGTTCACGCCTGCCGCGGCCAGGAAATCGGACCAGACCGGAGCCAGGAACTGGCCGATGAACAGGGCGAAGAGCACGATCGCGCCGCGCATGGACAGGCGCATGCCGACCAGCAGCACCACGGCCAGCAGGGATTGGGCCGCGGTCAGCAGGATTTCGTGCATCTGGATGGAGTTCATGGGGATGGGCTGGGCGAAGGAGCCGCTGGACACGCCATACACGCCTGGGATCATGCCCACCAGGAGCGTCCACTGGTTGAGCTTGGCCGACAGCAGGCTGCCCAGGGCGATGCCGGCGTGGCCGCGCAGCACGAAGAGGATGGACACGATGAACTCGGGCGCTTCGGAGGCGATGGGCGCGAGCCACTGCACAAGGAGGAATTCGTTGATGCCCAGGACCTTGCCCGAGGCCACGAGGTTCTCGCTGAAAGGTTCGGCGCAGGCCAGGATGATCGCGGCCGCGAAGGCGAACAGGCCCAGCGTGGCCAGGCGGCGCTGGCCCCTGGGCAGGCGGGCGATGAGCTCGGCCGGGCCCTCGAACTCGCACGCGGTGCAGGGCCTGCGGCTGGCCAGGTAGATGTACCAGGCGTAGATGGCCACGAAGACCAGGCCGTCATACCAGGCCAGGCTGCCCTTGATGGGGATGGCGAAGGCGTAGAGCGTGGCCAGGCCCAGGAAGAGCAGCTCGGTGCGGCGCTCCTCCTCCAGCTCGACCGCGCGCCTGGTGCGCAGCCAGAACAGGCCGACGATGGTCACCCAGGCCACGCCGATGATGAGCCGGTTGGCGCCGGTCATGTTGGCGATGGCGTAATGGGCGTAGTCGGACTCGGGATATTGGCCGGCCTGCCAGGTGAAGTACATGTCCACGGCGTACTCGGGGAGCACGGCGATGAGCGCCACCACGGCCAGGGCCAGGGTCTGGGGGATGTCCTCCTGGGCCACGTCGCAGGCCCAGGTGAGCAGGAAGGATGCGCCGAGGATCGAGGCGCCGGTCAGGGTGGCCATGGCCGGCGGGGACAGCTCCACGTGGAAGAGGCGCAGGAAGATGCCGGGCAGGCAGGCCGCCGCGGCGATGACCAGAGGCAGAAGCTTCTTGATGTCAGGCATGGCGAGACTCCGCTGGTTGGCCGGAGGGACACGATAAAAAACCTCCGGCATGAAGATTCATGCCAAAGGTCTCGCTCATCGGCCTTCCGCCAACTGCAAGGCCAAGCGCTGACGCGCCGTGCTGGTGACCTTGCCCTGTCGGAGCTACTCCCCTTTGTGCTGGGACAATATTTAGGCGCGGAGGCCGGGCTTGTCAATGCGCTCGGCGCTGTACGATCGCCGGGCCGCCGCGGGCGAGGAAGAAAATGCCGCGTCTTTGATGCCGCGCAATGCACGGCGCATTATCGAATGAGATTGCCGGGCATGAGAGATCGCGGGGCGAAGCGCCGCCCTGCCGGGAGGCGCTTACGGAGGACAGCGTCCCCTGCATTGGCTTCGAGGGCGGAGCCTAGTTTAGCCGGTCGTAGTAGGTCGTGGCCTGGGAGCCGAGCAGGGTCAGCACGAAGGCGACCGAGCTGCTGTCCAGTTCCGTGGCGGCGCGGGTGTAGGCCTGATAGCCCGACGCGGAGCGCGTGTGGCCTCCGCGGGCGGCGCGCAGGGAGCGCAGGAGGTCCGAGTGCGCGGCCAGCTCGCGGAAGAGCTCGGACAGGCTCTCGTCCTCGGCGAAGAAGCGTTCGACCTTGGCGGCCTCGGGCTTCCCGCCCGCGGCGCGCACCTTGCCCTGATCGTCGAGGCGCAGGGAAACCCGGGCCTCCGGGTCGAGGCCGGCCTCGCGCATCTTGCGCGCCAGCTCGTCCATGAGCCTGGTCCTCAGCTCGGCCACCTGCGTGGAGACGATATCCAGGACATCCTCACGGGGCTTGCGGCCGGCGATGGCCGCCAGATCGCCGGAGAGGCTGGACAGGCGCACGGAGTCACGGGAGCCGTCCTGCCGTCCGTCGTTACCGCGTCTGTCCGGGGCCGCCTGGTCGCCGGCGAGCACCGCGGAGTGCATCCGACTCCCCATGACGAAGCTTCTGACTGAGTTGATGGGCATGGCCTTGACCTCTGAAACCCTGCAAATTTTTCCCTGTGCACCCCCATGGGAGCAATCACGGTGCCATGAGGCACGGACTCGGCCCTGACCGGCCCGTGGTGGGGAGCGGATCGTCATGCTGTCGCAAGGCCCGTGAATCGTGTATCATCCGTCTGGCGGCGAGGCGGACCTTGACCAGGGAAGGGTTCGCTTCTACAGGGACTGGGCGAGTGCCCGGCAGGGACTGCGAGGCGTTCATGACCAGGAAGGAAATCATGGATGTCGGGGCGCTCGCGACGACCTGCGCGGCGCGGAGCCATACGACCGGCGCACGCGGAAACCCTGGAGCCGAGGCATGAGCGCGTTCGACCGATTCAAGCCATCATTTTGGGACGAGCAGCCGGGCAAAGGGCAGCAGGGGGCCCTGTTCAACTACCGGCGCATCTGGAACCTGGCCATTCTGGCCATGACCCTGGTCGCCCTCTGCCCGCTGCTGATCATCGCGGTCATCGACTACAGGCTCTCGCGCGAGGCGGCCGAGTCCGAGACCGAGCTGCGCGTGGCGCGCCTGGTTTCGAACACGAAGCGGGTCGTGGCCTCCTTTCTGGAGGAGCGCGAGGCCGCCGTGTGGTTCGCGGCCACTGACAACGAGTACGCCGGGCTGACCGATCAGCAGCGGCTGGCGGAGATCCTGGCCGGGCTCAAGGAGTCCTTCGGCGGCTTCGTGGACCTGGGCGTCATCGATGCCGCGGGCAGGCAGGTGGCCTACGTGGGGCCCTACGAGCTCGCGGGCCGCGACTACTCCCGGCAGGACTGGTACAAGCAGGCCCTGGCCGGAGGCCGGTACGTGAGCGACGTGTTCAGGGGCTTCCGCGATGACCCGCACCTCGTGGTGGCCGTGCGCAGGGACCTGCCGGACGGGAGCTTTTTCGTCCTGCGCGCCACCCTGGACACGGCGCGCTTCGTGAGCCTGGTCAAGGACCTGGAGCTGGCCGCGCACGGCGACGCCTTCCTGCTCAACCGCAAGGGCGTGCTCCAGACCCCGTCGGCCATGTACGGAAAGGTGCTGGCCCAGGTTCCCTTCGATGTCCCGGAGCACCAGGAGCACACCACCGTGATTCCCGGCGATGTCATCGGCGCGGCCAGGATGGTCGTCGGCTATGTGTACATCCCGGCCTCGCCGTTCATCCTCATGATCGTCAAGTCCCGCTCGGAACTCATGAGCGCCTGGTATCACACGCGGATCGAGATGGCCGGCTTCCTTGTAGCCAGCGTATGGATCATCATCCTCGTCATCCTGGGCGTGTCCACCTATCTCGTGGACAAGATCCACGAGGCTGACCGCAAGCGCGCCGCGGCCCTGCACCATGCCGAGTACGCCAGCAAGATGGCCTCCATCGGCCGGCTCGCGGCGGGCGTGGCCCACGAGGTGAACAACCCGCTGGCCATCATCAACGAGAAGGCGGGGCTCATCAGGGATCTGTTCACCTTCCGCAAGGAGTACAATTCCGATCCCAGGCTCCTGTCGCTCCTCGACTCCATCATCGCCTCGGTGCAGCGCTGCGGAGCCATCACCAAGCGGCTGCTCTCGTTCGCCCGGCACATGGACGTGCGCCTGGAGCCCGTCGAGGTGCGCAAGATCGTGGAAGAGGTCCTCGGGTTCCTGCACAAGGAGGCGGAGTACCGCTCCATAGAGGTCAGCCTCCAGGGCGGGGAGGATCTGCCGGCCATCGTCAGCGATCGCGGCAAGCTCCAGCAGATCTTCCTGAACCTCATCAACAACGCCTTCCAGGCCATGAAGGACGGCGGGCACCTGAGCATCGTCCTGGCCCCGGAGGACGGCGGCCTGGCCGTATCGGTGGCGGACGACGGCTGCGGCATCCCGGAGGCGGACCAGAGACGCGTTTTCGAGCCGTTCTTCAGCACCAAGAAAAGCAAGGAAGGCACCGGCCTGGGGCTTTCCATCACCTACGGCCTCGTGCAGGAACTGGGAGGCCGCGTGGATCTCGACAGCAAGGTCGGCGTGGGCACGACATTCATCGTGCGCCTGCCTGCCCAAGCTCCCGCGCAGACCAAACACAAAGAGGAATCAGATGCGTGTGCTGCTGGTTGATGACGAAGAGGAGCTCGTGTCGGCCCTGGCCGAACGGATGTCCTTTCGCGGGATAGACGCGGACTGGGCCACGAGCGGCCAGAAGGCTCTGGAGATGGCCGCCGAGGGCTGCCACGAGGTGGCCGTGCTGGACGTGAAGATGCCCGGCATGGGCGGCCTGGAGCTCAAACGCCGGCTCATGGAGCGCTGTCCGGCCATCAAGGTCATCTTCCTCACCGGCCACGGCTCCGAGGAAGACTTCATGAAAGGCTCGGCCGAGGCCGGCAGGGAGTTCTACCTGGTCAAGCCCGTGGCCATCGACGAGCTTATCGGGAAGATGCGGGAGGTGCTCAGGCGCTGAAAGACCCCGAACGGCAGACCAGCCGCTCACCGGCCATGACGGCCGCACGCGCCTTGCCCGCCGCGCGCGCAATTTTCGCACGCCGGCGTGCATCCTCGCGCCTGGGCTTGGCCCCTCCACAGCTTCCCGCCTTTGGCCATCCGGCCTGAAGGCCGCGCCACTGCTTGCTTGCGCCCGTATTTTCCCTCCGGCGCACATACAGGAACGACTTTTGTATTCACCGTGCGCATGAGAGCCTTCATGCTGCATACCTTCACGGCTGCCGTGTTGTGCCTCACGCTCCTGCTCGTCCTCATGCCGGGCTGCTCGCGCATAGAGCGCATCTATTACCTGCACAGCGGCAGGTACGCCCAAGGCATCGCGGCCCTGTCCAAGGAGTACGCCCAGGATCCCTGGAACCCCGAGCTGAACTACTACCTGGGTCGTTTCCACCTGGGCCTGGGGAGCGGCGAGCAGGCCGCGGGATACCTCAAGCGCGCCACCATCCTGGCTCCCGACCTAGCCGAGTACCACTACTGGCTCGGCGTGGCCTACTGGACCGCGAACGAAATCGACGCCGAGGAGCGCGCCCTGGAGCGCGCCCTGGCCCTGGATCCCGAGCACGCGCCGGCCAGGCTCGCCCTGGCGCACAACCTCCTGGAGCAGGGCCGGGCGGCCAAGGCCCTTACGCACTACGACGTGCTCCTGGCCGCGGCCCCGGCCGACGCCGAGGCGCTCTGGGGCCGGGCCCGATCCCTGGGCAAGCTGGGCCGCAAGGCCGAGCACAGGGCGGCCCTGAGCGCCTATCTGGATGTCGATCATCAGGGAGCCAGGGCTGCCGCGGCCGCGGACGAGCTGAACGCCGCTGGCGACTTCTCCTGGCGCACCCATTCCGTGGGCCGCAAGCGGCTCGTCCTGCCCGCCGTGGAGTTCGCGCCGGGCTCGGACACCCTCACCGTGCGCGCCCAGGCGGCCCTGGCCGCCTTGGCCCGCGAGATCCAGGCGGACCCGGCCTTGCGCCTTCACGTGGTGGCCTACGTCAAGGGCGACCAGGAGCTTGCTCGCAGGCGCGCCCTGGCCGTGATCGAGGCCGCTAGCCGGGGCGGCCAGGGCAAGGCCGACGGCCGGCTGATCCCGAGCTGGTTCGGCCAGGCCCAGAGGCTGCGTGTGGCCGGAACGACGCGCGACGTGGACGAATCCGTCCTGTTCATAACCAATGCAGAGAAAGGAGCATGACCATGAAGACCCTTGCCAGGAAGATCGCGCTCGCGACCGGCTGTGCGGCGGTGGCGGCGACAGTGTGCCTGTCGCCGCTGGCGGGCGCGCGTGCGCAGGAATCGGCCCTCTCCGACCAGGAGCAGGTGGATTCCGCCGAGCAGGAGGCCGATCGGCAGGTCGCCGCGAGCCAGGAGCAAGTCCGCTCCGCCCTGCAAGGGGTCAAGGCCGCCGAGGTGGAGTTGAGCACGGCCCGCGCGAGCGGTGACCAGCAGCGTATGGAGCAGGCCCAGGCCGCCTATGACAAATCAGTGGCCGACGCCAACACCGCCATCGGCAGGCAGGGCGTGGACGTGGGCGCCATGCGCGCCAATGGCATGGGCTGGGGCGAGATCGCCCATGCGTCCGGCCTGCACCCGGCGGCCCTGGCCTTCGGCCGCCACAAGAAGCAGGCTCCTGCTCAGCCCCAGCCCGCGCCTGCCGAGCAGGCCAAAGCCCCGGCCAAGGCCAAGCCCAGCAAGGCCGACAAGGCCAAGCCGACCCTGAGCGCCGATAAGTTCGCCAAGGGCAAGCACAGGTCGGAACTGACCGGCGACAACGGCCTGTCCAGCGGCGGGAGCTTCGACCGGGGCGGCAAGTCCAAGGACGGCAAGACCGGCAACCATGGCAACAAGGGCGGCCATGGCAAGAGCGGCAACGGCAAGGGCGGCAACGGCGGCGGCAACGGCAATGGTAACGGCGGCGGCAAGGGCAACGGGCGCGGCTAGAGCCTTTTGCAAATGAAATGCGGGTTCCAAGGGCCGCCTTATCAAGAGCGGGCCTTGGCGGGTGGGGTCTGGGGAGGGCAAAGCCCTTCCCAGTCATCTGCAAGTTGCTCTAGCCTCAACCCGGGCCATGCCCGGATCATATAGAGTCAGGAAGGGGCCTTTTAAGGCCCCTTCCGCGTTTTTCGGGCCATGCCGCGCGTGTCCCTGCGCTCATGGGCGTGGGCGGGACCCTCTTCCCGAGCAGGCTGGCGGCAGCCCCTGGACTCCGACGGCAGATGGCCGAGGCGCCGCTCGCTCGGCATGCTGCGCGACCGGCTACAGGCGCCAGCGCCAGTCGCGGCTCAGGGCATGAAGTTCCTTGAGGGTGCGCAAGCAGCCCTTGCGCAGCTTGCGCGCGAGGAACAGGAACAGGCAGGCGGTCTGCATGGCGTCGGACAGGGCGTTGTGCGCCGGGAAGCGCGGCAGGCCGTACTGCCCGGAGAGGTCGGCCAGGGTGTACGACAGGCGCGGATTGAAGCGGTCGTCATGGTCCATCCGGCGCTCCTCCTCGTGCACCTGCGCCAGGCGCAGGGTGTCCAGGCACGGGTTGACCATGGGCCCGCCAAGGATGCCCCGGCTGGCGCGGTTGATGAAGGCCATGTCCATGCCGATGTGGTGGCCCACGACCAGGCTCTGGCCGAGGTAGTCGGCGAACTCGGGGAGCACGTCCGCCAGGTCGGGCGCGGCTTCGACCTCCGAGGGCGTGATGCGGTGGATGAGCGTGCAGGCCTTGGGCAGGCAGGAGGGCCGCACCACGGCGTAGAAATTCTCGCCGGGCGCGATGGCCATGCCGCGGATGCGCACGGCCCCGATGGACACGATCTCGTCCTTGCGGTGGTCCATGCCCGTCAGCTCCGTGTCCACGACCGTGAACTCGTACTCCTCCAGGGACAGGCCCTGGTCGAAGCGGCGGAAGCGCTCGCGGCTTGCGCGCAGGGCGGGATGCCAGGGCTTGCGGCCAAGCCAGGCCGCCAGGGGGCCGTTGTCCAGGATGCGTTCGAGCATGGCTCCTTCCATGTGCGCCGTCATGCGCTCAACCGAAATTCGTCCTTCACGAACGACTGCATGCGGCCGATGACGCCGAAGGCTTCCTTGAGCGTGCGCTTCTCCAGGTCCGTGAGCCTGGAGGGCTTGATGTGGCTGCCTGGCCGCCGGCCCTCGTCCATCCGCCGGAGCTGGCTGGCGATGCGCACCTGCATGAGGAACTCGTGGGCCTCACGCAGTTCGGCATGGAACTCCTCGGAGATGCGGCCCTTGTCGAGCAGGGCCTGGAAGCGGTCCAGGCTGCTCGTCTCGCGCAGCCCGTGGCGCAGGGCCATGACCCGGCCGAACCCGGTGAGCGGGAGCACGCCCCTGGCCTCGATGTCCAGCGCGTCTTTGTGCTCGCCGTCCTTCTCCACGAGGAAGCTCTTGAAGAAGCTGATGGGCGGCCGCGAGCGCAGACAGTCGGCGGCCATGTGGCGCAGGAAGGCCTCCCCGCGGGCGGCCAGCGGGGTCACGTGGTCCTTGAGCGCCTCGCCCAAGGCCAGGTAGCCGAAAACCGGACGGAAATCGAAGCAGATGCCGATGGACGGGATCTGCTCGGGCTCGGGTCGCATGATCCAGTCGCTGAAGCGCTGCTTCCAGGCTGACAGAGGCATGCGCCAGGCGGGATTCGCGGCCGTTATCCCGCCAGGGGAGCGCGGGAAGCCGAAATCCGCCAGGCACTCGCCGGCTCGCCGGCCCAGGCGGGCGAAGTAGGCTTCGGCCTTGGCCGCCAGGGACGGATCGAACTCGGGCGGATCCTGGTAGATGAGCGCGTTATCCTGGTCCGCGCGCACGGTCTGCTCGCGGCGGCCCTCGCTGCCCATGGCCAGCCAGCAGAAGGGCAGCGGCGGCGGGCCCTGCTCCTCCATGAGCATGGTCAGCAGCCGCTCCAGCACCAGGTCGTTGAGCACGGCGACCATGCGCCCGACCTTGCCGGCCCGCGCGCCCTCCTCGAACAGGGGCCGCGTAAGGCCCGGAATGCCCCTGGCCAGCCTGGCCAGGCCGTCCAGGCGCGTCTCGCCCACGATGTCCTTGAACAGGGAATAGGGCGAGCGGCCCGTGAGGGTCATGAAGTCGTGGGCCGTGACCATGCCGGCTACGCGGCCGTCCCGGCGCACGCCCAGATGGTGCACCTGATTCTTCATCATGGTCAGCAGGGCGTCGAAGCACAGGGTGGACTCGTCCACGGCGAGCACCGGCGAGGACATGATGGCCCGTACGGGCAGGCTCACGGGCAGGCCTTGGGCCGCGACCTTGTCGCGGAAGTCCTGGTCCGTGACGATGCCGGCCACGTCGCCCGCGTCCTGGCCCTCCGCGCCTGCGCCGGCGGTGATCACCAGCGAGCCCACGCCGGCCCGGCCCATGCGTTCGGCCGCCTCCCGGATGGAAATCCCGGCCCCCACGGTCACGAGCTCCCGGCGCACCACGTCGCCCACGCGGGTGGAAAACAGGGACAGCCCAGCCCCGGCGTCGCCCGGATGGCGCTGGCGTCGAAGCTCGGAGAAGGCCTTGTGCACGTAGGCGTCGGAGAGCGTGCGCAGGTAGAACTGGGCCACGGCCGGATGGCGCTCCATAAGCCCCAGGAAGTCGGCCTTGGGGATGCGGTGGAAGAACGAGTCCTCCACGGTTTCCACGTTGAAGTTGGCCAGGCTGCCGCGCACGATGGCCAGGGCGCCGAAGGTGCCGCCCTCGCCCTGAATGTCCAGCAGGGTCGTGCTGCCGTCCTCGCCCAGAAGGTAGCTCTTCACGCCGCCCTTTTGGATGATCCACAGGTAGTCAACGGTCGAGCGGCCCTGCTCGATGAAGCGCACGCCCGAGGGGATGAAGTCGATGGTGCAGGCGCGCGCCAGGCGCGGAAGCTCGTCCTGGGGCAGCTCGCCGAAGGGCAGGGTCCGCCGCAGAAGCTCCACGGTCTCGGTGGGTGACACGGCATGGACATCGGTGCGCATGGGCTCCTCGTTGTTACTGTGCGGCCCGCATGGGGCGGCGTTTATAACGGGTCCGGGGCGGATCGCCTTTGAGCCGGAGAGGGCGTCGCCTTGTCCAGGCTCCGCGCGTCAGGGCCCACTCCGCAAGGCGGTCTTAAGACTCCGCGCTTATTTGCAGCCCGCGCCGACGGGCCTTGACCTCGGAGGCGGGCTGGGCTATATGGCTGATCAGCGCGATTGGTTGATCAACCAATCCATCCGCGCCGGCCTGGATTAAGCCCCGAGGCCAGCCCGGTCCGGACGGCTTCAGACCCCGGAGCCCAAGGATTCCGTCCAGGAAGAAGTGCGCGGCCGATCCCTTGCCGGCTGCGCAGGGCCTTCCGGACGTCAGACCACCCCTCGCCTCCTTGCCTTTTTGCCCATGATGAACGCATGGGCCTCCCCAAGGAAGGGGGAACCTCGGGCCAAAGGTTCCCCCTTCCTTTATTTCCCGGCTGCTTTTCCTCGTTTTCCCGGTCGGTTCCGTGGACATGCCTGATCCGCGGTCGCGGCGCGCGGGGAAGCGCATGGCATGGCCGCTCACTCTGTCCCTCCCCCGCCTTGCCCACGGGGCGCGCAGTATCGCGCAACATCCCGCAACTTGGCGAAATGAACAGGCATCTCGCATGGCGAAAGGAACAATTCGACGATCCAAACCGTCTAAATAATAGAGTATATTTCCAGCACGCCGGGTGGCATCCGACTTGCTCTCCAAAGGTTGTGTATTCGGTCAGCGGCTTTGGCCCCCCCGCCGAACATGCCGGCCGAGCCGGGGAGCCGCAGGCTCCCCGGCGCCGGGGCAGGCAAAGCCGTCCTCGAGCCCGCGGCTGAGAATAGGCAGGTCTGGGCATGTGAAAAAAATAACGCGAGGTGTTGGAATGGCGCTCACTTTTGAAATCCACGGCTTGTGCTGCGATCTCGCCCTGCACCCGATATCCGTCAACACCGCCGAGGCGATCCAGCAGAAGGGCTCCGGGATCTATAAGGAAAAGTATATGAACTGGTGGCGGGCAGGGAAGACCACCACCTGCGGCATGCGCATCACCGAGGAGACCCTGGTGCGTGTCACCCTGGACGACAAGGCCATGGACTTCGATGCGCGGATGATCACGAGATGCCCGCAGGAGATTCGGCGCTCCATGTATTTCGGCAGCAAGGCCAAGTATTTGGCGGTAATGGGATACGACGACGAGCTGTGCGGCTGCGTATGGAAGTGGAACAACGTGCGCTCCTTCGACCAGGACCATCTCGAGTTCCTCGTTCAGCAGTGGGACCGCGTCATGGGCGTATCCGGCTACTATGTGGTGGACAATGTCCGCTACATGGGCCAGTTCGCGGATGTGCATCAATGGTGCGACTCCAGCGGCTTCAATCTCATCGAGCCCAAGGTCATCGACCTCGACGCCCTGCGCGCCCAGAGAGGCTTGGCCGCGGCCAGTCCGGCAGGCGCCTGAGCAGGGCGGCGGAGTCGTTCCGCGGCCTCCAGCCCATTGCGATCCTCGACGCATGGGCCTCCCATGGGAGGGGGAACCCCGGGCCAAAGGTTCTCCCTCCTTTCCTTTTTGGAAGCGCGAGCATCAGGCGCCAATGCCTTGCCCAGCGCCATCCGCCGTCCGACATGGCTCTCTCCTTGCTTGGCCTGGCGCGGGGATTGACGCATGCTGGGTTCCATGCCGCCCGTATATGCCTTGGCCGCCCGTGGCGCTCGTGTTTTTCGGTAAACGGTCGAACGGGCGTCCGCGCCGGCCCACCGGACCGGTGAACGGGTGTGCATCCCCTGGCCTGGGCGGCCTTCGGCCGGGGCGATCCCATGGAGGCGTGCGCTCCGCGATGAGCGGGCGACATCTTTTGCAGGCGGCCTGCGCAAAAAATGATCTCGCGAATGGCTGGAGCCAGGCGGCCATGAGCCGTGCGCAAGGGCCGGGCTTGGCTGCATGGGGCAAAACGGGGCCCTGCTTCATTTTTGGAACGCCATCTGCTAGAGCAGTTTGACTTTGAGACGTTCGCTCCGGCGTTGGCGGCGCAAGTGGATCGCGCCCACGCCTACGCGGCGGCAAGCCATGCCGACGCATGGCTTGCAGAGCATTTTCCAAAGCAGAATGCTCTGGCAAGGCCATGGAACCGATGCGGGCTTCAGTCCGACCACTCTCCATCCGAGGGCATCATGAACATCCTGGATATCGTGCTTGCACTTCTTTTGGCCTTTTTCGCCATAAGGGGCTTCTTCCGAGGGCTGCTCATGGAGCTGGCCTCCATCATCGGGCTGGCCCTCGGCTTCTGGCTGGCCAACGGTCAGGCCGACCTGCTTCTGCCGCTCGTGACCCGGGCCATGAACGACCCCTCCACGGCCTACCTCGCCGCGTTCATCCTGACTTTCCTGGCCGCCCTGATGACCTTCTGGCTGCTCGTCTATTTCCTGCGCTCGGCGCTCAACAAGAGCAAGCTCTCGGGAATAGACCACCTCTTCGGCGGCGTGTTCGGATTCATCAAAGGCGGCCTGCTGGGGGCCATCGTGCTCATGGTGCTCATTATCAATTCGCCCGGCGCCGGCTATCTCCACCAATCCACCTTGCAGCCCTACCTCGGCGGGGTCTCGGATTGGCTCGCCCGCTACCTGCCGGGCGACCTCCAGGGCGACTATCTCGAAGGCTCCTCGCGCCTGGACAGGGCCGTGGACGGCCTGGCCCCGCAGCGTCCGGCCTAGGCGGATCGACTTCGAGACGCTCGCTCCGGCGCTGACGGCGCAAGCGGATCGCGCCTGCGCCCACGGGGCGGCAAACCATGTCGCCGCATGGCTTGCGGAGCATTGCAAAAGCAAAGACCCTAACGCACAGTGCGAATCAACCGAGAGGGGGCGTTGCCCTCTCTCGGGTTCCCTCCCGCTCCTCTCCGATCGCGCCGCCGGACAAGACGGCCCGGAGTTCATGTTTTTCCGGTTGCCGATCCAGGGCATGCCGCATATCAAACCGCAACCGCATACATGACCTGAAATCACGGGGGCTCGAACATGTCCGACGACAAGAACGCCTTCTCAGCCCTGCGCCAGGTGGTGCGCACGCTCATAGGTCCGGGCGGCTGCCCCTGGGACCGCGAGCAGACTCCCGAAAGCCTGTGCGACTACGTGGTCGAGGAGGCCTTCGAGCTGGTCGAGGCCATCCGCGCCGGAGACACGGCCGGCGCGCGCGAGGAGCTCGGGGACGTCATGTTCCTGCTCCTGTTCATCGGCGAGCTTTACGAGCGGACGGGCGACTTCAGCTTGGCCCAGGCCCTGGAGGACGGCGCGGCCAAGATGGTCCGCCGCCATCCGCACGTGTTCTCGGACACCAAGGTCGGGAACATGGGCGAGCTGTTCGCCAACTGGGAGCGCATCAAGCGCGAGGAGAAGGGGACGGCGGAGGACGAGGACAAGCCCAAGGGCCTGTTCGACAGCCTGCCCAAGGGGCTGCCGCCGCTGCTGCGGGCCTACCGCATCCACGCCAAGGCCGCGCGCAACGGCTTCACCTGGGAGTCCGACGCGGAGCTGGAGCGTCAGCTCGACTCCGAGTGGCGGGAGTTCCAGGAGGCGCTCGCCTGCGACAACGAGAACGCCAAGCTCGACGAGTTCGGCGATTACCTGTTCACCCTCGTGGAGCTGGGCCGGCGCAAGGGGCTCAAGGCCAACGCGGCCCTGGACGCGGCCAATCGCAAATTCCTGGAGCGCTTCCAGGCCATGGAGGCCCTTGCCGCCGCCCAGGGCGGGAGCGTGCCGGATATGAGCTTGGACGAGCTGAACACCCTCTGGGAACAGGTCAAGAAAGACGGGGCGAAATAGGGCTATTCCGCCACCGGCTCCGGCCTAGAGGCTGTTATGAACCGCCGTGAAAAGAGTAGCGACCTTGGCCAGCATAAGGCAGGCAAAGGCCACGAAGTGAAGCCCGGCCACTGTTTCTGGCAAGCGCTCGTAATCGCGAACCAAACGGC
>JAEYTO010000099.1 GCA_023433925.1 Pseudomonadota bacterium
TCAGGCAGAAGAGAGAGATAGGGTGCGACGAAGGACCACTCCTCGTCGCTTACGTCCGTGGGGTAGGGCTTACGGTGAGTCATGCTCACTCTATAAGCACTACCCACGGTTCATAACAGCCTCTAGACGCGCAAAGAGCAAACTGTACAGGGCATATCCTGAGATGCACCGGTTTTGCATCCGTTGTTGCGGCAAGTCTCTTCGGATTGTACCTGACGATATCCTACAGCTTCAACCTATTCCACAGCTTAGCAGAATTCTTCAGCATTGCTATCGGCTTTAGCATATTTCTCATACTCTGGAATACTCGCGACTATACGGAATCCAGCTACTTCAGAAAAGTTGGAGTCGCATTCCTGTCCATCAGTTTCGTCGATCTCCTCCATACTCTTGCCTACAAGGGCATGGGCGTGTTCGTCGGTTACGACGCCAATCTACCAACCCAACTCTGGATCGTTGCGCGCTACATTCAGGGCGTTTCCTTGCTTGTCGCGCCCTTCATGGTCTATCGGCGTCTACAGTTCGCCCCGACGCTCGCGGTTTACGCAGCCCTGACAGGAGGTTTGCTCCTCTCGGTCTTCACGGGATGGTTCCCTGACTGCTATGTGGAAGGATTCGGCCAGACCCATTTCAAGATAGCCAGCGAGTACATCATCTCGCTCATCCTGTTCGCCTCGGCCGGAGCACACTACTTCCATCGGGACCATTTCCCTGTCGAGGTGTTTAGGTACCTATTAGCAGCGGTTTTCTTCTCGATCGCCTCGGAGCTGACCTTCACCACATATGTAGGCGTTTTTAGCATGGCTAACGCCCTCGGCCACTTCTTCAAAATCGGCGCGTTCTTTTTTATCTACAAGGCTTTTGTGGCCACGAATCTGCGGCGGCCGTTTGACTTTCTGCTCCGTGAGCAGCGCATGCGAGAGGACGCCCTGCGCGAGCGCGAGGAGCTGCTGCGACTCTTCGTGGAACATGCACCGGCATCAATTGCCATGTTCGACAAAGACATGCGCTATCAGGCCGTAAGCCGCCGCTGGCTCCAGGACTACAATCTCGAAGGACGGGAACTTACGGGACGCAGCCATTACGACGTTTTCCCTGAAATTCCGGAACGCTGGAAAGAAATCCACCGGCAAGGCCTTGATGGAGAGGTGATCCGCGCTGATGAGGACCCCTTCCAGCGGGCCGACGGCTCACTCCAGTGGCTACGCTGGGAGATCCGGCCTTGGCATACTGCCGCTGACGAGATCGGTGGCATAATCATTTTCACCGAGGACATCAGTGAGCGCAAACGCGCCGAGGCAGAGCTGCATCAGGCAAAAAGCGAGGCCGAGGCCGCCAATCGTGCCAAGTCCGAGTTCCTGGCCAGCATGAGTCACGAGATCAGAACGCCCATGAACGGGGTCATAGGCATGACCGAGCTGGCCCTCATGGTAAGCAAGGAACCCCTTACCAAGGACTACCTGGGCCTGATCAAGAAGTCGGGCGCGCAGCTAATGGGCATCATCGACGACATCCTCAACCTGTCCAAGATCGAGGCAGGCAAGGTCGAATTAGAGGCGTCTCCCTTCGACCTGCGCGAGGACGTGGAGATGGTCCTCGCGGCCCTTGGCGTGAGCGCCCGCGAGAAGGGCCTGCGCCTCGTGCATGCCGTAGCCCAGGACATTCCCGCTCGCCTCATAGGCGATTCGATGCGCTTGCGCCAAGTGCTCACGAATCTCGTCGGCAACGCGATCAAGTACACGCCGCAGGGCATGGTCTCCCTGTCCATGCGCTTGGCCGACGAAGCGCCGTCCAGGCCAGGGAGCGTGCGCCTGCTCTTCCGCGTGCGGGACACCGGCATCGGTATACGAGTCGACAAGCTCGGGCGCGTCTTCGACATCTTCACGCGGGCGGTCGGTCACGACCAAGCCGAGTACGGCGGCACGGGCCTTGGCCTGGCCATCACCAAGCGCCTTGTCGAACTCATGGACGGACGCATATGGGTCGAGAGCGAGCTTGGCGAGGGCAGCACGTTTTCTTTCACCGCCGAGTTTGGGGTGCCGAAAGAGCAGGCAGTGCCAGTCGAGCTGCCCGAGCCGGTCGCTGCGCACAGGTCGCGCCTCAAGGTTCTGGTTGCCGAGGACAATGAGATCAATCGCCTGCTTGCCATGGAACTGGTCAAGGCCAAGGGCCACGAGGTCAGGGCCGTGAAAGACGGCCAGCAAGCCTTGGACGCGCTCAAGGTCGAGTCCTTCGACCTCGTGCTCATGGACGCCCAGATGCCGTTCATGGACGGAACGGAAGCCACGCGGCGCATCCGGGCGGGCGAAGCCGGGAACCCGCGCATCCCCATCGTGGCGCTTACGGCTTACGCCCTCAAGGGCGACCGCGAAAAGTTCCTGGCCGCTGGCATGGACGACTACTTGTCCAAGCCCATTGACATAGAGGAACTGGATCGCGTGCTGGCTCGGTTCGATGAGACAGGAGCCAGCGGGTAAAATCCCACCCACTGCGGCACTTTGTTTTTTAGGGATTCAAGGACTCATATTGCCCTTGAATCCCTTTCTGCTTGTGGAGCGCAAAGTCGCGGTGAAATTGTGCTGCCGGCCTGATGCGGTTGGAAGAAAAAAGCGCCCGAATCACATGATTCGGGCGCTTGATTTGTATGCTCGAAGAGGCCTTGCGGCTACTTTTTCTTGAGCCAGGACATCATGGAGCGCAGCTTGTCGCCGACCTGCTCGATCTGATGCTCGCGGTTCAGCCTGCGCATGGCGCTGAAGTGCGCCTTGCCGGTCATGTTCTCCATGATGAACTCGCGCGCGAACTGTCCCTGCTGGATCTCCTTGAGGATCTTCTTCATCTCCTTGCGGGTCTCCTCGGTGACGATGCGCGGGCCGCGGGTGTAGTCCCCGTACTCGGCCGTGTCGGAGATGGACCAGCGCATCTTGGACAGCCCGCCCTCGTAGAGCAGGTCCACGATGAGCTTGAGCTCGTGCAGGCACTCGAAATAGGCGATCTCGGGCTGATAACCGGCCTCGACAAGGGTCTCAAAGCCGGCCTTGATGAGTTCGGACACGCCGCCGCAGAGCACGACCTGCTCGCCGAACAGGTCGGTCTCGGTCTCCTCGCGGAAGTTCGTCTGGATGACGCCGGAACGAGTCGCGCCGATGCCCTTGGCATAGGCCAGGGCCTTGTCCAGAGCCTTGCCCGAGGCGTCCTGGTGCACGGCGACCAGGGCCGGCACCGCGCCGCCCTCGGTGTACGTGCGGCGCACGAGATGACCCGGTCCCTTGGGCGCGATCATGATCACGTCAACATCCTTGGGCGGCACGATCTGCTCGAAATGGATGTTGAAGCCGTGGCCGAAGGCCATGGCCTTGCCCGGCGCAAGGTTGGGCCTGATGTCGTTCTCGTACAGGGAGCGCTGATACTGGTCCTGCACAAGAATCATGATGATGTCGGCCTGCTTGGCGGCCTCGGCGGCGGACACGGGCTCGAAGCCGTGCTCGCGCGCCAGGTCGTAGTTGGGGCCGCCCGGCCGCTGGCCGATGACAACCCTGACGCCCGAGTCGCGCAGGTTCTGGGCATGGGCATGGCCCTGGCTGCCGTAGCCGATGATGGCCACGGTTTTGTTCTTGAGGAGTCCGAGGTCCGCGTCCTGATCGTAGTAGACTTTCATTGCTCTGCTCTCTTCGTTTTCTTCTGATTGAAATAGCAACTAGCCGGAAGCCGACCTCGGGAATTGGCGACGGCCTTCCGGGCCTGAGACGAACCACTGACTTTGCCGGCCGCGCTGCGAAGGCATGATCCGCAACGTCGGACGCAAGGGCCGATCATGGTCTGCCAAGGCTGAATGCGTTCGGGTCCGGCAAATGAAAAGCTACTGCATGCTCCGTTTCATGGCCACGGCTCCGGTGCGCGCGACTTCCTTGATGCCGAAGCGTTGCAAAAGGCTCAAGAGCGCCAGGATCTTGTCCTCGTCGCCCGTGGCCTCCAGGGTCAGCTCGTCGGGGCTGACGTCCACCACCTTGCAGCGGAAGATGTCCGCGATGCGCAAGACCTCGGCGCGGCCGGAGTCGCCGGCATGCACCTTGATGAGCGCCATGCGCCGCTGGATGGACTTGACCTCGTTCATATGCACGACCTTGATCACCGTGACGAGCTTGCGCAACTGCTTGATGATCTGCTCGATGATCGCGTCGTCGCCCGAGGTGGTGATGGTCATGTGCGATACGCCTTCGTCCAGGGTCGGGGCCACGTTGAGGGATTCGATGTTGAATCCGCGGCCGCTGAACAGGCCAGCCACCCGCGCAAGGACGCCCGGCTCGTTCTCCACGAGGACCGAGAGGACGTGTCTCATGGCGCCCTCCTAGACGAGAAGCATCTCGGTTAAAGATTTGCCTGCCGGAACCATGGGATAGACGTTCTCCTCGGGGCAGACCGTCACATCCACGATGACCGTCTTGTCCAGGGCGAAGGCCTGCTGCAGGGTGGACTTCAGGTCCTCCTGCCTGGTCACGCGGAAGCCCGCGGCGCCATAGGCCTCGGCCAGCCTGACGAAGTCGGGCTGGGCATCCATGCACGTGGCGCAGTAGTTCTTCTTGTAGAAGAGCTCCTGCCACTGACGCACCATGCCCAGGTAGCCGTTGTTGAGGATGACGATCTTCACAGGCAGATTGTGGCAGACCGCCGTGGCCAGCTCCTGGATGTTCATCTGGATGGAGCCATCGCCCGCGATGTCGATGACGAGCTTGTCGGGAAAAGCCATCTGCGCGCCGATGGCCGCCGGAAAGCCGAAACCCATGGTGCCCAGGCCCCCGGAGGTGAGGAAGGTCCGGGGCTTGTGGAACCTGTAGAACTGGGCGGCCCACATCTGGTTCTGGCCCACCTCGGTAGTGATGATGGCCTCGCCCTTGGTCAGCTCGTAGATCGCCTCGACAACGGCCTGCGGCTTGATGACCCCAGCCTCGGGGTTGTAGTGCAGCGGATGGGCCTTGGCCCAGCCGGCGACTTCGGCCCCCCAGGCCTTGTGGTCGTCGGAGGCCGAGAACTCGTCACGCTTGGCCTCGATCTCCTGGCGCAACATGGACAGCGCCGTGCGGCAGTCGGCGACCACCGGCACATGCACGTTGACGTTCTTGCGGATGGAGGTCGGGTCGATGTCGATGTGCACGATGGTCGCGTTGGGAGCGAAGGTGCTTACCTTGCCCGTTACCCGGTCGTCGAAGCGTGCGCCTATGGCCAGGAGCAGGTCGGAGTTGTTCACGGCCATGTTGGCGGCATAAGTGCCGTGCATGCCGAGCATGCCGAGCCACAGGGGATCATCGGCCGGAAAGGCGCCCAGGCCCATGAGCGTGGCCGTGACCGGGACGTTGCACGCCCGCGCGAGCCAGGTCAGGTCCTCGGATGCGCCCGAGGAGACGACGCCTCCCCCGGCGTAGATGAGTGGTTTCCTGGAGTCCTTGAGCAGCTCGATGACCTTGCGCAGTTGCTTCACGTTGGGTTTCACGTTGGGCTGGTAGCTGCGCATCTTGATCTGCTCGACCTTGGGGAAAACGAACTTGGTCAGCTGCTGCTGGATGTCCTTGGGCACATCTATCAGGACCGGGCCCGGCCGCCCGGTCCTGGCGAGATAGAACGCCCTGCGGATGGTCAGGGCCAGCTCGTCGATGCTTTTCACCAGATAGTTGTGCTTGGTGCACGGCCTGGTGATTCCCACGATATCGACTTCCTGGAATGCGTCGTTGCCGATGAGCGGCGTGGGGACCTGACCGGTGATGATCACCACCGGAATCGAGTCCATATAGGCCGTGGCGATGCCGGTGACCGTGTTCGTGGCGCCCGGGCCGGAGGTGGCCAGGCACACGCCGACCTTGCCAGTGGCCCGGGCGTAGCCGTCGGCGGCATGGATCGCGCCCTGCTCGTGGCGCACCAGGACATGCTTGATGGGGTAGTTGGGTATCTGATCGTAGATGTCGATGACGGCTCCGCCCGGAAAGCCGAAGATGACCTCCACGCCTTCGCGCTTCAGACATTCGAGAAGAATTTGAGCTCCATTGAGCTCCATGGGATCATGCCTCCGTTGTTTTGTACCGCTCCAGAAGCTGCTGCAGCTTGGTCTTGCCCGCAAGTTTCTTCTTCTTCAACTCCTTGATCTCGGTCTCTTCCACGGGAGTCAGCGCGGGCTTCTTCTGTAGTTTTTCCAACTGGCGTTCGTAATCTAGATGAAGATCCCAAAGAGACTTTAGCTCTACATCCTTGCCGCTGTACTTTTCAATGAGTTCGATCTCATGCTGTTCCATGGGAATCCTCTCCTTTTCTTATTTTATCGCCATCACTGCGGGCCACTCGGGCTCTGACTCCGAGCGGATGATGAGCACCTTGCGACGACTTGTCTGGCCGCTTTCGAGCGAGACCTGGCTCTTGCGCAGCCCGAGCGTCTCGGCGACATACGCCACCAGGGCCTTGTTGGCCTTGTTGTCCACGGGCGGGGCGGAAAGCTTGATCTTACAGCAATCCTGGTAGAGGCCGACAGGCTCGTTGCGGTTAGCTCCAGGCTGGACCCAGACATTGAGCCTCCAAACCCCTGGTTCGATCCGAACTACGCATCCTGGCCGCGCCCGGGCTGGTGTGGATGAGTTTCCGTTCACTTGGCCTTTTTGAAGAACTTCAGTTTCGATTCCAGGGCCTCGAGCTGCTCCTGCTCCTGGTTCTCCATCTCAAGCATGCGCAGGTGCGCGTCAAGCAGACTCCTGAGCTTGACCTCGAACTGGGTGCGCTGGCGCTTGAGCTCGGCGATATCCTCGTGGATCTGAGCCAGGCGCAGGTGCGCGCGGTTGAGAATGGCCTCGGCCTTGGCCTGAGCCTCGTCAATGATGATCTGGGCCTCCCGGCGGGCATTGGCCTTGAGGTCGTCGATCATGCGCTGCGTGGTCATGAGCGTATCGCGCAGGGTCTCCTCGCGCTGCTTGTGCTCGGCCAGACTGGCTTCGAGGTCGGCGACACGGCGGTGCAATTCCTTCTTGTCCTCGGACAGCTCGCCGATGACCTCGGCGGCCTCCTGGAGGAGCTGATCCACCTCCATGCGGCAGTAGCCGCGGAAGCGTTTGGTAAAACGCTTGTTGAGGAGATCTATCTTGGACAGGTTCATGATGGCGCTACCTCACGCTAAGCGCGAGTTGAAAGATGCTCTGCACTATGAAGATCTTCAGGAACTGAATGCCCAACAGGACCACCAGCGGCGTGAGGTCGAGACCGCCGACGACAAGAAAGGGCATCAGACGCCGGAGTCGCATGAAGACAGGCTCGGTGAGGTTGCGCAGGGTCCGTACAATGGGGTTGTACGGGTCCGGGTTCACCCAGGAGAGCAACGCGGAGATGATGACGATCCAAAAATAGATGGATAGAACCGCTTCGATGACAATGCCGACGGCTTGCAGAAAATTAGACAAGAGCATTGATCCTCCCGAGGGTCGCGGCGGCCTCGCAAGAGCCTGTACGAGGCAATCGCATGGATAAAACCTTGCACAGCAGGACCTACAAATCAAGAGAATTTTAGGGCGTATGAGGCTTGCCGGGGGCTGGCCCCCGCCCAGAACAGCCCAGCAGATCGCCGAAGCTCGCAAGGTGCAGCTCGGCCAGCAGGCTCTCGTTGCGATAGGCCCAGAAGCGCACGCCGGCGGCCTTGGCGGTATGCTCGTCCACGTGGCTATCGCCGATGAACACGACCTCTTGCGGCCTCATGCCCCAGGCTTCGAGGATGACGAACACGCCTTCGGGGCTGGGCTTGGGCCGGGAAACGCAGCTGGATTGGATGACCGGCTCGAAGATGCCGACGAGCCCGAAATGCTCCAGGAGCATGTCCATGGTGTTCGTGCGGTTCGTGTTCACGCCCAGGCGGAAACCCTGCCCGCGCAGGTGATCCAACAGCTCGACGACGCTATTCTCCAGCTTGAGCCACGGCAGCACCTGGCGATAGTCCAGCGTCAGGCGAAACTCCTCGGCCTTGGCGCGGACCTCGGCGGGCAGGATGCGGTCAAGCGATTCCTTGTTGGAGGCGCTGTGCACGTACAACTCTTCTTCGCGGCCCATGGGCGGAAGGCCGAAATGGCGGCGGTACAGATTGTAATAGGCCACGTTGGCGCCCAGGGAATCCACGAGAACGCCGTCACAGTCGAAGATGAACCCGCGAATGCCGCTGAATAAGCCGCCTGGCAGGGATGAGCTGCAAAGATGCATCCGTGATCCTTCCTGTTCTAAGCCATCGTCGACGCCGCGGGAACGCTCACGGCGATCTCGCGGTCGAGCCACGGGCGGCTGGCATCGGCTTTGGGCAGACCCAGCACCTTCCAGGCCGGCGCCTTGGTCATGCGCCCGGAGTCCGCCGGAGCCATGAGCCCTCGATCTTCCAGATCGGCCAGAACGTGCGGATCGTCGGTGTAGAAAGCAGCGCCGTCCGCGAGCAGGAGCATGGCCTCGAAGACCATGCGCCAGGACGAGGACAGGGGCGCGGGCTCGGCTTCGCCTTCACCTTCATCCCGCAGGCCCAGCTCCCGCATATCCTCCAGGTCCTCATCGCTGAGGCCGAGGGCCGCCACCAGCTTGAGGTGGCCACCCCGCGCGCCCCGCTGATGCGAGACAGCCTCCAGGTGCCGCTCTTCCAGCTCGTGGGCGAGCAGGAGCAGACCTTGGGCTCGGGCCCTGGATGCCTGTTCCTGGGTTGGGCCGGTTTCTTCCAGGCGCGTGCGCAGCTCCGTGCGGATGGCCATGCTCGTTTGGTCGAAGAAGTTCTCCATGCGGCCCGCGGTGAAGTACGAGATATCCTTGATGTTGCCGAACTGCTCGCCGAAACGCACCGACTCCTCGACAAAGGCCTTGGCGGCCCTGGGATCGAGCGGCAGCCCTTCGGGACGGACGCGGTCGTCCGCCTTTCCGGCGAGTCCGGGATCGAGGAAGCGCACCTCCGCCGGAAGCTCGGCGGCGGCGAACTCCGCGTGCATGGACGGAAAATAGAGCAGCATATCCATCCCCCCACCAGATTGCCGAGCGGACGCTCCGCTTCAGCGTGTTTTGAATCTGCGGCACATGCCTTGGCACCTGGGCAGCCGCAGCACGCACACGTCGTCCACAAGATGGACACAGCTGATCACCGCGACATCGCCGCCCGAGGCGAACTCGGAGCACTGCATCGGTCCCTCGGCCAGCCTGCGAAAGCGCGTGTCCCAGATGCGGCCGGCGGTTTCGTCGTCCAGATGGAAGGCCTCGGCCTGGTCCAGAAACTGGTCGTATTCGATTTCCCAGCGCGTCAGGACGACGCAGCGGTAGCCTGAATGGAGCCCAGGGTTGAGGCGCTCCTCGTAGACGCACCGATCTTGAATGTAGTAGGCGCAGTCCCTTCCGGGCATCCGGCTGATTCTTGCCATGAACTCTTCCCGCTTCGCTGCGCGGGGAAAAATCTGTACATGCTAGCCCCTGTTTGCGCAACAGCCATTGATTCATACCGCAACCGTGCCGCCCGGGCCAGGGGAAAAGCCGCCGGAGGCCGCCCTTCCCCGGCCGGCTCCTTGACCTCGCCCGCGGGCGCGTGTATAGCCCAAGGCTAATCGAAACTGGAGGCGCGTTCATGTTTGGAATCGGGATGCCTGAACTGATCATCATCCTGGTGATCATACTCATCATTTTTGGGGCGAACAAGCTGCCGGAAATCGGCGGAGGGCTCGGACGGGCCATCAAGAATTTCCGCAAGGCCACCAATGAGCCCGATGAGATCGACGTCACACCTCGGGACAATCAAAAGGACGCCCAGGAGAAATCCAAGGACGATTCGAGATAAACCACGGCCAAGCCGGGACGAATGAAAAACGGGAAGCGCAAGCTTCCCGTTTCTTTTTGCGGACTCCGGGGGAATCAGCCCTGCGCTTCGTCCCTGAACATGGCCATGCCTCGCAGGGTGTACTGCACGGCGGTCAGGACGGTCAGGACGGTCACGCCGGTCAGCATGAGCAGCCGCAGGGCGTCCATGGAGAAGTCGAAGGTCTGCTCCAGAAGCACGAACAGGACCAGCGCGATCTGCAGCAGGGTATTGAGCTTGCTGGCCTTGGCCGGGCTGATGGCATTCTTGACGTCGATCCCCCAGACGTTCAGCACGGCGAGGCCGCCGATGATGAGCATGTCCCTGCTCACCACGAGCACCGCCAGGAAGTCGGGCAGCCAACCCTTGATGGCCAGGGCTATGAAGCTGGCGTCCAGGAGCACCTTGTCCGCCAGCGGATCGAGCATCGAGCCCAGCCGCGAACGCTGCTTGAGCACCCTGGCCAGAAAGCCGTCCAGGCCGTCCGTGAATCCGGCGATCGCGAACAGGATCCAGGCCAGGGAGAACCACTCTTCGAGAAAGGCCACGATGAACCCGGGGGTGAGCAGGATGCGCACCACGGTCAGGAAGTTTGGCAGCGTCCAGTTCCTGTCCAGCGTATCCATGCCCGCCCCTTGATTCCGCGTCATCTCGTGATCAGCGCGCCACCGGCTGCGGATCTAGACCCGGCAGCGTATCGGCCAGAGCATCCGGCGACTGAAGGAGCACCGTGAGCCCCTGGCCCGAGAGCTTGGCGTTCAGACTTTCCCTGACCACCTCGGCCTTGTCCGTGAGGATCCGCCAGCGCGCCGTGATGCCGCCGAGGTCCATGGACACATCCACAAGCTCGGCCACGGACACGATGCGCTCCCACGTCTTCAATTCCTCATCGAAGGCGCGGATATCCTCCGGGGTCTTCCAGCCGGCGACTTGCACGCTCAAGGCCTTCTTGCCTTTGGCCGCCATGCCGGTGCGCGAGAAGTAGTTGCCCCACAAGGTGATCCACAGCGTCTCAAGATCGCTGGAACGGCTGCGCCATTCGCCTGCCTCAGACTCCAGATGGCCGGTCCATACGTCAGTGGAGGCCCGCTGAAGGGTCAGCTTGGGCCGGGCTCCGTGGATGGAGGACAGGCCGGAGAGGAACTGCAACCTGGTGATCTCCTCGCCAGTGGAGCCCGCGCCTTCGCCCAAGGCCAAGGTGTAGGGCAGAAAAGCATCCACGGTGTAGAACATGCCCAGGTCGTGGAGCATCTTTTTCAGGTCGCCGCGGTTGACCGCGACCTTGGCATAGATGCGCACGCCGCCGGGGATGGGCTCGTGGGAAACATCGGAATAGCCCTGGATGAACTTGGCCGAGCGGCTGGAGAGGAAATCGTAGAGCAGCTCGCGGCGCAAGGGCTGGAGCTCGCCCGGCAGGATGTCCAGAGCCTCGTCGTAGACGGCGCGGGTGAAGGCGGCCTGGAGCGCCCGGGCCTGGAGCTGCTGCTGCCTCTCGCCTTCGAGCCTGGGAATGTCCAGCTCGACATCAGCGGCCAAGGCCGTAGCGGCCCAGGACAGCCCGGCCAGCATGGCGCAGGCAAGAAGTATGGCGACGAACTTTGATCTCATGGTCTTCTTATGGTTATGGTTATGGTTGGAGTACTTGAAGCCTGATGGAGACACGCTTTTCACGGCATCAATCGATTTGTACTGCCGATCCCTTCCTTTGGCAATGCGGCCGGTTCGGCGGAGATCAGCCTCGGCCCGCGCCAGCCGGCCCAGCCTCGCCCCTGGCCCAGGGCAGCGCGAGGCCGCGCATGGCCTCGAACTCGCCGGGGCCGAACCAGTGTATGTCCGGATCGGCCCTGAACCAGGTCATCTGACGCTTGGCATAGGCCCGCGTGCGCTTGAGCCAGGAGGACTTGGCCTCCTCAAGGCCGGCGCGGCCCAGGATGAAATCCAGGAGTTCCCGGCAGCCTATACCGGTGAAGCCGGGCGCGCGCTCATCCGGGCACCGGGCGTACGCCAGGCGCATCTCCTCCAGTGCGCCAGCGGCGAGCATGCCTTCGATGCGCAGGGACAGCCTGGGCTCAAGCTCGGCCATTTCCAGGGCGACCCCGATCTTCAACGCATCGTAGCGCGGGCTGGCCGAGCGGGACTGCTGCAAGCGGTGCCATTCGGAGAACGTCCGGCCCGTGGCGGCGTGGACCTCCAGGGCCCTGGTGATGCGCTGCCGGTCGTTGGGATGGATCCTCGCCGCGTAGGCCGGGTCCACCTCCGCGAGCCGCGCGTGCAGTCTAGCCGCTCCCAGCCGGTCGCACTCGGTCTGCACGGCCTCGCGCACTTCGGACGGCACGGTGGGGATCTCAGCCAGGCCATGCAGGAGGCTGTCCAGGTACAGCCCCGTCCCGCCCACGAGGATGGGCAAAAGGCCTTGCGGACGGAGCCCGGCCATGGCTTCCTCGGCCATGGCGATGAAGGCGCCGGCGCTCATGGACTCGCATGGGTCGAGAAAGCCGTACAGGAGATGCGGAACGCCCCCCTGCTCCTCCTCCGCCGGCTGCGCCGTGACGATGGGAACGCCACGGTAGACCTGGCGCGAGTCGAAGTTGATCACGCCTCCGCCAAGCGACTGGGCCAGGACCACGGCGGCCTCGGTCTTGCCTGCGCCCGTGGGGCCGAGGATGCACAATACCTTGGGAAGCGCCATGACTACGCCGGGGATGCCTCCGGCTTGGGCGGGAACTTGTCCCTGAGTCCGTCCAGCACGGCCTGGGGCACGAGGCCGCCGATGTTGCCCTGGTGCTTTGCGGCTTCTTTGATGATCGAGGAGCTGATGTACAGCCACTTGTAGTCGGTCATGAGGAAGACCGTCTGGATCTGCCGGTTGAGCTTGCGGTTCATGAGCGCCATCTGAAACTCGTACTCGAAGTCGCTCACGGCGCGCAGCCCGCGCAGGACGACGTTGGCTCCCCGCTTGGCCACATAGTCGACGAGCAGCCCGGAGAAGGGCTCGACCATGAGCCTGGGATCGTGCTTGAAGGTCGCCTCGGCCAGGGCCACGCGCTCCTCCAGGCTGAAGAGCGGCTGCTTGTGCGTATCCCGGGCCACAGCGAAGATGACGGTCTCGAATATCTCCAGCCCCCGCCGCACGAGGCTCACGTGGCCGTTGTGCAAGGGATCGAAAGTGCCGGGGTACACGGCTACGCAGGATCGGTAGTTCGCCATAGGAGTATCCTCGTCTGACCATATGTGCGATCCGTCTCCAGATCCAGCCCCGGCAGGCCGTCCAGCGCCGCCGTATCCAGCGAGGCTTCCACCTCGGCCAGGATGAACGCGCCCGGCGCGGCCCAGCCCTTGTCCAGCGCGAGCGCCAGGGCCGGTTCAAGGAGGTCCTTGCCATAGGGCGGATCGATGAAGATCAGGCCGAAAGGCTCGACATGGCGGGCCTTGAGCACCGTGAACAGGTCCTTGGCCTCGATGCGCCAGCAGGCTGGCTCGATGCCCATGCTGCGCAGGTTCTCGCGCAGCATGGCCGCGGCCTTGCGGTTCATCTCCACGAACAGGGCGAAATCCGCGCCGCGGCTCAGGGCCTCGATGCCCAGACTGCCGCTGCCCGCGAAGAGATCCGCAACGCGCACCCCCTCGAAAACCAGGCCACGAGCATGGAGCATATTGAAGGCGGCCTCGCGCACCTTGGCCGTGGCGGGCCTGTAGCCTGGGCCCTCCACGGTCTTGATGGTCCGGCCCCGGTATGCGCCTCCCTGTATGCGCATCTACATCTCGGAATTGAGCTTCATGAGCGACTGGTTGACCTCCAGAAGCCTCTCGCGCAAATCGGTCTGGTCGATCCAGGGCTTGGACTTGACCTCGCCGATGCGCGTGCGGAAGTCGTCGAACAGCCGCTGAGTGGTGGCGAGCAGGTAATCCCAGTCCACGGCCGGCTTGGCCTTGGCCACGTCCAACTCGATGGCCGGCATGCGGCCGGGCTCCAGGGTCACCTCCTCCAGGTACTCGGGGATGTGCACCTCGAAGCCCAGACGGTCGCGGATGAGCTTGGCGAATTCGTCCTGGGCCGATGCCTCGCCGTGCACGAGGAAGACCTTCATGGCCTTGTTGCGGAAGTTGGACAGCCACTGGAGCATCTGGCTCTGGCCGGCGTGGGCCGAAAAGCCGCCGATGGTGTAGACCTTGGCCTCCACGGCGATGTCCTCGCCCATGAGGCTGATCCGTTTGGCCCCGTCCACGATCTTGCGGCCCGGCGTGCCCATGGCCTGGAAACCCGTGAACACGATGCTCGCGCCCTTGCGCCACAGGTTATGGCGCAGGTGGTGCTTGATGCGGCCCGCATTGGCCATGCCGCTTGCCGAGATGATGATGGCCGGCTTGTTCAGGGTATTGAGGGCCATGGACTCCTCGGTCGTCTGGACGAAGTGCAGGTTGGGGAATTCCAGGGGATGCTCCCCATTGTTGATGAGCTCCCGCGTTTCCTCGTCCAGGTACTCGGGATGCTGCTTGAAAACCTCCGTGGCCTTGATGGCCAACGGGCTGTCCAGGTATATGGGCATGCCCTTCGGGAGCTTGCCCTGCTTGGCCAGGATGAACAAGGTATAGATGATCTCCTGGCTGCGCTCCACGGCAAAGGCGGGGATGATGACCTTCTCGCCCTTGGAATGGCTGTAGCGGATGGCCTCGGCGAGTTCCTCGCGGCTCGTCTGAGGGTCCTTGTGGTCGCGGTTGCCGTAGGTGGACTCCATGAGCAGGTAGTCGGCGGTCTCCACGATGGACGGGTCCTCGATGAGCAGTTGGTCCGGCCGGCCAAGGTCGCCGGAGAAGACCAGCTTGGTCTCCTTGCCGTCCTCCCGCACGAACAACTCGATGACCGCCGAGCCGAGGATGTGGCCGGCGTCCAGGAAACGGGCGCGCACGCCCGGCACGGGCTCGAAATAGTCCTTGTATTCCTTGGGCTGGATAAGCCCGACGGCCTTGATGGCCTCGGACATGCCGTACAGCGGCTCGATGGGCGGCAGGCCATGGCGCATGTTCTTCTGGTTGCGCCACTCGGCTTCCATCTCCTGAATGTGCGCGCTGTCCTGAAGCATGAGGTCGAGCAGGGCACGGGTGGGCGTCGTGGTGTAGACAGGCCCCTTGAACCCGGACTTCACCAGGCGCGGCAGGAGGCCCGAGTGGTCGATGTGCGCATGGGTGATGAGGATGCTCTCCAGGCCTTCGGGGGCATATGGCTGCATGTCCTCGTTGCGTTTGTCGATCTCGCGGTTGCCCTGGTGCATGCCGCAGTCCACGGCGAAGCGCCTGCCGCCGGCTTCGAGGACATAGCAGGAGCCAGTCACGGTCCGGGCCGCGCCTAAGAACTTGATTTTCATGGAATCCTCTTTATTTTGCGAGCTGTATCACGACTCGGCGCACGCCAATCCTCTTGCGGGCAGCGTGCGCCTGCTTTGGGCGATACACCAGCCGTTGGGGATTCTGTCAAGGATTCCACAGGAGATCCGCGCCCGGCCAGGCCGGACCACGTCCATAGCGGCTTGCAATTTAAGCGACTTGCAGATGACCGGGGAAGGTTTGCTCTCCTCAGGCTCCACCCATCAAGGGGGCTCCTGACAAAGCGGCCCTTGGAACCCGTATCTTGGCGCATTTTGCGCATTCCCCTGAGAGAGGCGTTGCCCTCTCTCAGGGGAATGCGCATGATCTACAGGAATTCCGGATCGATGCTCGCCTGGCCGCCGGCCGTGACGAGCTTGAGGTACTGGATGGTCCGCGAGTCCACGGGCACAATGGGGAATGTCTTGCGACACACGTCGCACTGAGCCATGGCCGGCGATGTGGGCGAGATGAGCGGCACCTCCCTGCCGCAGAACGGGCAGGGATACAGATAGATGATCTCCATGTTCACCGGCTTGACCGGCGTCAGCGGCCTGTTGCTGCCCTGCATGGCGCGTCCGCCTAGGCCCTGGTGACCAGGGGCTTGCCGGTCATCTGCCCGGGCACGGGCAGGCCCATGCACGCGAGCAGCGTGGGCGCGATGTCACCCAGGATGCCGCCGGCGCGCAAAGCGACCTTGTCCGCGGTCAGCTCGGCCCCGGCCTCGACATGGACGAAGGGCACCGGGTTCTTGCTGTGCGCGGTCTGGCTGCCTCCCTTGTCGTCGAGCATCTCCTCGGCGTTGCCGTGGTCCGCGGTGATGAACAGCCGGCCGCCGACCGAGAGCACGTCCTCCGCGATGCGCGCCACGCAGTCGTCCACGACCTTGGCCGCCTCCATGACCGCGGGAATGACGCCCGTGTGGCCGACCATGTCCAGGTTGGCCAGGTTGCAGACCGTGAGGTCGTAGCCACGCCATGCGGCCAGCAGCTTCTCCGTGACCGGGCGCGCGCTCATTTCCGGCTTGAGATTGTAGGTGGCCACCTCGCGGGGCGAAGGCACCAAGATGCGCTCCTCGCCTGGGAAGGGCTCCTCGCGGCCACAGCTCAGGAAATAAGTCACGTGGGCATACTTCTCGGTCTCGGCGATGCGCAGCTGCTTGAGGCCGGCCTCCGCGACCACCTGGCCCAGGGACTTGTCCACGGACTGCGGCGGGAAGGCCGCGGGCAGGGGAAACTCGGCATCGTACTCGGTCATGGTCGTCAATGAGGCCAGCCTGGGCCAGGCCTTGCGGGCGAAGCCCTTGAAATCCGGGTCGAACAGGGCCCGCGTGATCTGCCGGGCGCGGTCGGCGCGGAAGTTGAAGAAGATGACCGCGTCGCCGTCGCGCAGCGTGCCGATGGGCGCGCCGTTCGCGTCCGCCACAAGGCGCGGCTTGACGAACTCGTCCGTCTCGCCCGCGGCGTAGGCTTCCTCGATGGCCTTGACCGGGTCGGTGACCATCTGGCCCTGGCCCTGGGTCAAGGCGTCGTAGGCCAGCTCGTTGCGCTCCCAGCGCTTGTCGCGGTCCATGGCCCAGTAGCGGCCCATGACCGAGGCCACGCGGCCAACGCCGAGCTCGCGCGTCTTCTCGACTAGATTCCTCACGTAGCCGGCGCCGCTGCTGGGCGGTGTGTCCCGGCCGTCCAGAAAGGCGTGCACGAGCACATCACTCACGCCATGACGCCTGGCCAGCTCCAGCAGGGCGAAGATGTGCCTCTCGTGGCTGTGCACGCCGCCGTCCGAGACCAGGCCCATGAGGTGCAGCCGGCCGTTCTTGCCGGCCGCTCGGGCCGCCTGAACCAGGGCCGGGTTCTCGAAGAAGCTGCCGTCCTCGATGGCCACGTCGATGCGGGTCATGTCCTGGTAGATGACGCGACCCGCGCCGATGTTCATATGCCCTACCTCGGAGTTGCCCATGAACCCGTCGGGCAGGCCCACCGCCCTGCCGGAGCAGGCCAGCATGGTGGAAGGATATGTTTCGCGCAGCCTGTCCAGGGTCGGAGTCCCGGCCATGCACACGGCGTTGCCGGGCCCCTTCTCGGCGCAGCCCCAGCCGTCGAGGATGAGCAGCAAGGTCGGCTTAGTCTGCTTCATGGAGGGGGAGCTCGATTGGTTTGCCCTCGGACCAAAGGCCCTCGATGTTGTAGAACCCGCGGTTGTCGGCCTGGAAGATGTGCACGAGCACGTCGTTGAGGTCCACGAGGATCCAGGCGCCTTGTGGAAAGCCTTCCATGCCGAGATATTCGAGCTTCTCCTCGGCTATTCTGTCCAGCAGATGATTGGCCAAGCCCTGGGCGTGGCGCACGCTGGTGGCCGTGGCCACCACGAATGCCTCGGTTATGGGGCTCAGGCCGCGCACGTCGATGGCGCGGACATCGATGGCCTTCTTGTCACGCAGCCATCCGGCCACGGCCTTGGCCTTGTCGATGGTGAGCATGGTCCTGGCTCTTTCCTTGGCCTTTTGCATGAAACTCCTTGCCGGCTGCCCCGCGCGGCGGGCCTTGCGGCTCTCTCCCCCCGACTTCGCCGGGCCGCGAAGCGCCTCATTTGGATCATAAGTGTCGAACGCGAAACGATAATGCATTCCCCGCCACCTCGCAATGGCTCCAGGCTCATCCTTTTCCGGACCCCGGACGGTTCCTGACCCAAGCTCCCGGATTCAGGGAAAAAACTTGACTGCCGAGCGCCCTCTCGGGCACAAAAATCATTCCGGCCCAGCACGTCCTTGAACCGCCGGCCCGGCGACCTTCCCTTGCGTCGCGCAGCGCCGCACATGAATCACCAGCGCCCTGGAGGAGTCGGATGATCTTCGACGTCGACAAGGAGACACTTCCGCGCGAGGACCTGGAGGCACTACAGCTCCGGCGCCTCAAGTCCGTGGTGGAGCGGGTCCACGCCAACGTGCCCTTCTACCGGAACAAGCTCGATGAACTCGGCGTGAATCCCGCCGACATCCGCAAGTTGTCGGACGTCCGCCTGCTGCCCTTCACCGAGAAGCAGGACCTGCGCAACAACTACCCCTTCGGGCTCTTCGCCGTGCCCAAGGCGAATGTCGTGCGCATCCATGCCTCCTCGGGCACCACGGGCAAGGCCACCGTCGTCGGCTACACGGCCCGCGACGTGGACAACTGGGCGCAGCTCATGGCCCGCTCGTTCATGGCCGCCGGCGCCACGAGCCAGGACATCGTGCACAACGCCTACGGCTACGGGCTGTTCACCGGCGGCCTGGGCGCCCACTACGGCGCGGAGCGGCTGGGCGCGACCATCGTGCCCATCTCGGGCGGCAGCACCAAGCGCCAGGTCATGCTCCTCAAGGACTTCGGCGCCACGGTGATCTGCTGCACGCCATCCTACGCCCTGTATCTATACGAGGCCGCCCAGGAGGCAGGCATCGACTTCGCATCCCTGCCGCTCAAGGTGGGCATCTTCGGCGCCGAGCCCTGGACCGAGGAGATGCGCAAGGAGGTCGAGGCCAAGCTCCAGATCAAGGCCATCGATATCTATGGCCTGTCCGAGATCATGGGTCCGGGCGTGGCCATCGAATGCATCGAGGCCCAGAGCGGCCTGCACATCATGGAAGATCACTTCCTGGCCGAGATCATCGACCCTGAAACGGGCGAGCCGCTGCCCCCCGGCTCCACGGGCGAGCTCGTGCTCACCACGCTGACCAAGGAGGCCCAGCCGCTCTTGCGTTACCGCACGCGCGACATCACCTCCCTGAACCACGTTCCCTGCCGCTGCGGCCGGACCTTCGCGCGCATGCGCCGCGTTATGGGCCGCACGGACGACATGCTCATCATCCGCGGCGTGAACGTCTTCCCCTCGCAGATCGAATCCATTCTCCTGGAGACCGAGGGGCTCGCGCCCCATTACCAGCTCATCGTGCGCCGCGAGGGCGTGCTGGACATGCTGGAGATCAACGTGGAGATCGACGAGAAGCTCTTCTCGGACGCGATCAAGAATTTACAAAGACTCGAGGCCAAGATACAGAAGAACATCAAGGAGTTCCTGGGCGTCACGGCCAGGATCAAGCTCGTGGAGCCCAAGTCCATCCAACGCTCCGAGGGCAAGGCCAAGCGCATCATCGACCAGCGGAACACGTAGCGACGCACATCAACAACGAGGCTGACCATGAAAGCGGACCAGCTATCCATCTTCCTGGAAAACCGAGCCGGCCGGCTGGCCGAGGTGACCAAGGCCCTGTCCGACGCGGGCATCAACATCCGCGCCCTGTCCCTGGCCGACACCTCGGACTTCGGCATCCTGCGGCTCATCGTCTCCGATTTCGAGAAGGCCCGCCAGATGCTCAAGGACCGCGGATTCACCGTGGGCCGCACCTCGGTCGTGGCCGTGGAGGTTCCGGACAGGCCCGGCGGCCTGCACTCTCTGCTGGAGCTCTTCGGCAGGAACGGCATCAATGTCGAGTACATGTACGCCTTCGTGCAGCAGAGCGGAAAGAACGCGGTCATCATCTTCCGCTTCGATCGCACCGAGCAGGCCATCGAAATCCTGCAAGCCAACGACGTCGGCATCATTCCCGGCTCGAAGCTCTATAGCATTTAGATCAGTTTGACTTTGAGACGCTCGCTCCGGCGTTGACGGCGCAAGCGGATTGCGCCTACGCCCACGCGGCGGCAAGCCATGCCGACGCATGGCTTGCAGAGCATTTTCAAAAGCAAATGCCCTGGCTTTTACGCATCCACGGCGGGCGGCCTGCGCCGCCCGCCTCCGCGATCAGTCCCGCCCGAGCTTCTCCATCCGGCCCTTTCCTAACAGCCCGCGCGGGGGTATGCTCCGGCTTTGACCAGGAGCACCCATGCGCCTCGACCTTCTGGAACGCATTTCCGATTATGAATGGCGGCTCGCGCCGACCGGGAACATGCGCGTGCCAGGCGTGCTCTACGCCTCCGCGCCCCTCCTTGACGACATGGAGGAGGCCGTGCTCGACCAACTCGCGGGCGTGGCCGCCCTGCCCGGCGTCGCCGGTGCGGTCTACGCCATGCCCGACGCCCACACCGGCTTCGGCTTCCCCATCGGCGGCGTGGCGGCCATGGACCCGGACCGTGGAGGCGTGGTTTCGGCCGGAGGCGTGGGCTACGACATCGCCTGCGGCGTGCGCGCCTTGCTCACCGGCCTGCACGTGGAGGACCTCCTGCCCAAACAGACAGCCCTTGCCGACGCGCTCTTCGCGGTCATTCCCGCGGGCGTGGGCAGCACCGGCCGCATCAACCTGAACGACACCCAGATGGAGGCCATGCTGGCCCAGGGCGCGGCCTGGGCCGTGGACCGTGGCTGGGGCCGCAAGGATGACCTTCAGCGCATCGAGGATCGCGGAACCGCGCTCGGAGCCGAGCCCGAGCAGGTTTCTGACGAGGCCCGCAAGCGCCAGCGCGACCAGATGGGCACCCTTGGTTCGGGCAACCACTATCTGGAAGTCCAGGTCGTGGAGGAAATCCATGATCCAGCGGCGGCCGACGCCTTCGGCCTGCGCCATGGCGACGTGCTCGTGGCCATCCATTGCGGCTCCCGAGGCCTGGGACACCAGATCGGCACGGACTACATGCGGCTCATGCTCGCCGAGGCCCCCAAACATGGGCTCACCCTGCCGCACCGGGATCTGGCCTGCGCGCCCATCCGCTCGGATCTCGGCCGGCGCTATCTCGGGGCCATGCGCGCGGGCATCAACTGCGCCCTGGCCAACCGCCAGATCATCACGCACCTCGTGCGCGAGGCCTTCGAGAGCGTCTTCCGCAAGCCTCTCGGCCTGCCTCTGCTCTACGACGTGAGCCACAATACCTGCCGCGAGGAAGAGCACCGCGTCGGGCCGGTCTCCCGGCGGCTCTTCGTGCACCGCAAGGGCGCGACAAGGGCGCTGCCGCCCGGCCATCCCGCCCTGCCCCCGGAGTTCGCCAAGGCCGGCCAACCCGTGCTCGTGGGCGGCAGCATGGGCACGTCCTCCTACGTCCTGGCCGGCACGGCCGAGAGCGAGGCCAAGGCCCTGTCCTCGGCCTGCCACGGAGCCGGCAGGCTCATGAGCCGGGGCGAGGCCAAACGCCGCTTCCAGGGCCGCGAGGTCATCGGCAGCCTCAAACGCAGGGGCATCCTCGTGCGCACCCCGGACTTCAAGGGCGTGGCCGAGGAGGCGCCGGGCGCATACAAGGACGTGGACATGGTCATCGAGGCCACGCACGAGGCGGGCCTGGCCCGCAAGGTCGCCAGGGTCGCGCCGTTGATCAGCGTGAAAGGCTAGAGCGCGCCACGAGCCATCCGGCGGGGCTCCTGGCCCGCGCAACCTGTTTTGCAACAGGCCGCCAAGCCGCCGCGGGACAGCGGCAATAGTCAAGATCGGTCTTGCCCCGTGCCCCTGGAGAAATATAAGGTGCGAATCGTTACGAGCGGGAGGAGGGTTTCACGCCTCCCAAAGAGGGGGATGCGCATATCGCCGATTCCGACCTGACCAGGGTCCTTCTCCTCGGCAGCCACCCGGCCATCGAGGACGTCAGGCTCTTCCTGGTGAACCATGACTTTTCCGTGTCCGTCCGCGAGGACCCCTGTTCCCTAGCGCCAGAGAGCGCCTCGGGAGCCTTCTGCGCCATCCTTCATCCCGGAGGCAGGCGCGAAGCCGTGGCCGAGTTCGCGCGTCGCCACTCGGCCCTCGGTCTTCGCCTGCCCGTTATTCTATTGTCCTCATGCCCTGGCCTGGAGACAGCGTCCCAGGAATGGCCTTTCGTGGCCTGCCACGCCCTCGACCGGTTGGACAAGGAGCTGCTGCTCCGGGATGTCGATCTTCTGCGCAGGGTCATGCCAGGCGTGGCAGGCGGGCTTGCCTGCCGGAATCCGGACGCGCGCCTGAAGGCCGTCCTGGCCAAGATGAGCCACGACATCCGCACGCCCATGAGCGGCATCATCGGCATGGCCGACCTGGCCTTGTCCAAGAGCGAGTCCCCCACGGCGCGCAGACATCTGGAGATGATCAGGCAGTCCGCGCAGTCGCTGCTCTCCGTCCTCAACGACACCATCGACCTCGTGCGCATGGAGTCCGGCAAGCTGGAGATCGACAGCAAGTCCTTCCGGCTGCGCGAGGCGCTTGCGCCCACCCTGGAGATCGCCGACAACTTGTGCCGGGAAAAGGGCCTATCCTTCACCAGCCATTTCGATCCATCGATCCCCGAGCACATGCTGGGCGATCCCCGGCGCCTGAGCCAGATACTGAACAATCTGCTCAACAATGCGATCAAATTCACGGAGAAGGGCCGCGTCGAGTTCAGCGCCCACAGGGCCGACAGCCCCCAGGAGCGGACCGTCAACGGACCCGGCAGAGTTCTTATCCGCTTCTCGGTCCGGGACACGGGCATAGGCATGCCCAGCTCACTCCAAAAAAGCACCCGCGACATCCTTGCGCGAGACAAGCCTCCTCAAGGCTGCCACGTTAATGGCTCGGGCCTGCATGTCGCCCTGCGATTGACTCATCTTCTGGGAGGAGACATCGATTTCGCGAGCCTGGAGAAAGCCGGCAGCACCTTCCGGGTCACCTTGCCCTTCTCCCTGGCCGACCGGCAGGACGAGCGCCAGGCGGTTGCCAGGCAGCCCGAGAAGGCCTCGGGCATGGGCGCGCTGAGCATCCTCCTGGTCGAGGACAACAAGGTCAATCAGCTTTTCACCAAGGAGATGCTCCTGTCCGAGGGACACAGCGTCGAGGTGGCCGAGAACGGCAGGGAGGCCCTGGACATCCTGGCGCGCAGGCGCTTCGATATCGTGCTCATGGACATCCAGATGCCCATCATGGACGGCATGGAGGCAACCCAGCGCATCCGCGATGCCAAGTCCGGCGTCCTGGACCATGACGTGCCCATCGTGGCCCTCACGGCCCATGCCATCAAGGGTGACCGGGAGCGATTCATCAAGGCCGGAATGACCGACTACATCGCCAAGCCCGTGGATTTCCGCAAGCTCTTCGGGCTCATGGCCACGATCTTTCCCAACCGGAAGATCATCTCCGGCAAGGCTCCGCGGCCCTCTCCCGCCCCTGTCCAGCCGGAACAGGCCAGCCGGGCCATCGACCCTGAATGGCTCGAAAAGATGCTCACCTCCAGACGGGATTTCCTGAGCCGCATGTTCGAGGTCTTTGTGCGCGAGGAGCCTCTGCGCCTGGAGAAAACCGAGAAGGCCCTGGAGTCCGGGGACATGGAGATCCTGCGCTTCCTGGCCCACTCCATCAAGGGCGCCACGGCCACCATGGGCGCGTATGGCGCCAAGGAGCACGCCGCGGCCCTGGAGCAGGCGGCCAAGCGCCAGGACCTGGACGATGCCCGACGCCAGTTCGGGCTGCTGGCCCAGGAGATGTCCAGGGTTCTGGATTTCATGCGCGGCTTCCTGGCCGAGAAGGACGCCTGAGCGGACCTGACCCGCATGGCCAGGCCCGCCGGGCTGCTGCTGCCGGCACCGCTCAGGACATGAGCATGTCGGCCATGGAATAGAGCGTTCCCGGCCTCTGCCCCGCGAGCCACTTGGCGGCCCGCAGCGCGCCCAGGGCCAAGGTATCGCGCGAGTGCGCGCGGTGGGTCACCTCGATGCGCTCGCCCGGCCCGAAGAAATAGATCGTGTGATCGCCCACCACGTCGCCGCCACGCAGGGTCTGCACGCCAAGCTCGTCGCGCGGCCGCTCGCCGATAATGCCTTCGCGGCAGAAACGCCCCTTCTCGACGAGATCCCAGCCCCGCGCGCCGGCGAGGCACTCGGCCAGCTTGAGCGCCGTGCCGCTGGGCGCGTCCTTCTTCTTGTTGTGGTGGATTTCCATGACCTCCAGATCGTAGGCCGGGCCGAGCTTCCTGACCAGCTCGGGCAGCACGGCCAGGAGCACGTTCACGCCCACGCTCATGTTCGGGGCCCAAAACAAGGGGACCTGCTTGGCCGAGGTCCGCAATTCGTCGATCTGCGCGGGCGTGAAGCCCGTGGTGCCGATGACCGCGGGCGAGCCGGTCTCGACGGCCAGCCGGGCCGTGGCCAGGCTCGCCTCGGGCGTCGTGAAGTCGATGACCACCGCGCCCTTGGCCTGGGGCCAGACCTCGGCCAGGCTCCTGCCAAAGGGGCAGCCAAGACCCTCAAGTCCTTGGGCCCTGGACGAGGGCTCAACCACGCCGGCCAGGGCAAGCTCCGTGTCGGCCTGGACCAGACGCACCAGGGTGGCTCCCATGCGGCCTCCAGCGCCATTGATAATCACCGGGGTCTGCATCGCGTTCTCCTCCGAAAGATGATTTAGTCCGTCTTCTCGCCAGCCCCGACGAGACGCATGAACTCCTCGAAGCCGATGACCGTCAGCCCGAGGGCGTTGGCCCTGTCGAGCTTGCTGCCGGGACTTTCCCCTGCGACCACGTAGTCCACGTTCTTGGAGACCGACTTGGCGGCCACGCCGCCTGCCTTGGCCACCAGCGCCTCGGCCTCGGAGCGGCCCATGCCGGACAGGCCGCCCGTGAACAGCACACGCTTGCCGGACAGCGGCAATCCAGCCGTGGGCTCCTGGGTCCCTGATGCGGCCACGGGCCACAGGCCGATCTCCTTGAACCTGGCCAGGAGCCGACGGTTGGCTTCGTTCTCGAAAAACTCGACGATGGCGCCGGCGATGGCGTCGCTGATGCCGGGCAGCGCGTCCAGCTCCGCCGCCGTGGCCGTGGCCAGGGCATCCAGGTCGCCGAAGCGCGAGGCCAGCAGCCGGGAGGTCTCCTCGCCCACGTGCGGGATGCCCAGGGCGGCGATCAGGCGTGGCAGCGTGGCGTTCTCCCTGGCCCGGCGGACGGATTCCACGACGTTGGAGGCTGACTTGTCGCCCATGCGTTCAAGGGTCAGCAGGTCGGTCTTCCTGAGCGTGAAGAGATCGGCCGGGGATTTGATCATGCCCTTGTCGATGAGTATCTCCACCCACTTGCGGCCGAGGCCCTCGATGTCCAGGCCCGCCTTGGACACGAAATGGATGATGCTCTGGCGCACGACCGCCGGGCAGGTGATGTTCACGCACTTCCAGATGCGCCGCTCCTCCGAGGCCAGCACGACCTCGGTGCGGCAAACTGGGCAGATCGAGGGAAAAATGAACTCCCGCTCGCCGCCGGCGCGCTTCTCGGTCAGCGGACGCACGACCTCGGGGATGACGTCGCCGGCGCGCTGGATGAGCACCCGGTCGCCCAGGAGCAGGCCCTTCTCGCGGATGTAGCTCTCGTTGTGCAGGCTGGCGCTCGACACGGTCACGCCGCCCACGCTCACGGGCTCGAGATCGGCCACGGGCGTGAGCACGCCCGTGCGGCCCACCTGGATGCGGATGTCGCGCAGGAGCGTCTCGGCCTGAAAGGCCGGGAACTTGAGCGCCAGGGCCCAGCGCGGGGCCTTGGCCGTGAAGCCCAGGAAGCGTTGCAGCTCCAGGCTGTTGAGCTTGGCCACCAGGCCGTCGATCTCGAAGGGCAGCGCCTCGCGGCCGGCTTGCAGCCGCTCGAAGCTGGCGGCAACCTCGTCTGGATGGCCGCACAGCCTGGCTTCGGGCGGAATGGAGAAGCCGAGCCTGGCCAGGCCCGCGATGATCTCGTCCTGTCCCTGCCAGCCCGGCGCGCCGTTCCAGTCCACCAGGCCGATGCCGTAGGCGAAGAAGCGCAGGGGCCGCGCCGCGGTGATGCCCGGATCGAGCTGGCGCACGGAGCCGGCTGCGGCGTTGCGCGGGTTGGCGAAGACCTTCTCGCCGCGCTCGGCCTGGCGCTCGTTGAGGGCGTGGAAGTCGGCCTTGCGCATGACCACCTCGCCGCGCGCCTCCAGGTAGCGCGGAACGTCGCCGCCGTCGTGGAGCACGAGCGGGAGATTCCTGACCGTGCGCATGTTGCGCGTCACGTCCTCGCCGGTCTCCCCGTCGCCGCGCGTGGCCGCGCGCACGAGTCGGCCGTGCTCGTAGATGACCTCCACGGCCAGGCCGTCCAGCTTGGGATCGATCCAGAACGCGCCAAGCAAAGTCGCCAGGTTCTCCCAAGTAGAGGAGGAAAGTTCGCTCAGGGCGCGCACGGGCGCGAGCAGGTGCAGGGCTCCGGCCGACTCGGCGGCATTGGCCACGGCCTTTTCCACCAGCACGCGGAAGGCGCCAAAATTGCCATTCCCAAGTGATGGGGAGTCAGGGAGCGCCGTTTCTTGGCCGGTAAGCGTTTGAGGAAGGGCAGCGCCCTCTCTCAAGTCAACGGCAGACACCTTCAGCAGTCCACGCAGCCCTTCCTTGACCGTGCGGCGCAGGGCATCGCGGCCACGACTGTCGAGCCGGCCGTCCGCGCGCGCCTGGCTCTCGGCCTCCAGCCTGGCCAGAAGCTGGTCTTCGAAATGGCTCCCCACCCGGACCACGAACTCGCGCCAGCCTTCCAGGTCCATGGCGTTGTCCAGGCTGTACATGCGCAGTCCGTGCCGGTACTGGGCGAAACCCTCGGCCGGGGCCGCGCCCACGCGCTGGGTGGGGGACGAAGGATCGAAGAGGTCGGGGTGCGCGTTCTCCAGTTCCGTAAGCTCGCGCAGCATGCGGTCGTACTCGGCGTCGGAGATGACCGGAGCGTCGAGCACGTAATAGCGGTAATTGTGGTAATGCAGCTCCTTGCGCAGCCGCTCCACACGCTGGCGGATATCCTCTGGAATCGCTGCCATGCCTGCCGCCTAGCTGGTCGCGGCCGCCGCGCGGCCGTCGCGGATGTCCCGGAACCGCAGCGCCATGATGCGCCCGCGTGCGCTCACAAATCCGCTCATGCGCTCTCCAGGAGCAGGTTCTTGAGCCTGAGAATGCGGTCGCGGATCTCGGCCGCGCGCTCGAAGGCCAGCTCCTTGGCGGCCTCGCGCATCTCCCGCTCCAGTTGCTTGATCTCTTTCTCTATCTTCTTGGGATCGTGCCCGTACTTGGCCGCCTCCTCGGCGACCTTGGCGTACAGATCGGACTCGCTGCCCGGATACAGCTTTTCTAGGACGTTCTCCAGACTTTTCAGCACGGTCCGCGGGGTGATGCCGCGCTCCTGGTTGTAGGCCGCCTGCCTGGCCCGGCGGCGCTCGGTTTCATCCATGGCCGCGCGCATGGAGTCGGTGATCTTGTCCGCGTACATGATGACCTTGCCGCCCACGTTGCGCGCCGCGCGGCCGAAGGTCTGGATGAGCGAGCGCGTGGAGCGCAGGAAACCTTCCTTGTCCGCGTCGAGAATGGCCACGAGCGAGACCTCGGGGAGATCCAATCCCTCGCGCAGGAGGTTGATGCCCACGAGCACGTCGAACTCGCCGGCGCGCAAGGCCTGGAGGATGGCCACGCGCTCCAGGGTCTCGATGTCCGAGTGCAGGTAGCGGGTCTCCACGCCCATGGACAGCATGTACTCGGTCAAGTCCTCGGCCATGCGCTTGGTGAGGGTGGTCACGAGCACCCGCTCGCCCCTGGCCTTGCGCGCCTTGCACTCGGCGAGCAGGTCGTCCATCTGGCCCTTGACCTTCCTGATCTCGATCAGCGGATCGATGAGCCCCGTGGGCCTGATGATCTGCTCCACCACGGCGTCGCCCGAGCGCCCCAGCTCCCAGGCGGCCGGGGTGGCCGAGACGTACACGCACTGGTTGACCCGGTTCAGGAACTCATCAAAGGACAGCGGCCGGTTGTCCAGGGCCGAGGGCAGCCGGAAGCCGAAATCCACCAGGGTCTGCTTGCGCGAGCGGTCGCCGTTGAACATGCCGCCGATCTGGGGAATGGTGATGTGCGACTCGTCCACGAAAAGCAGGAAGTCCTCGGGGAAGTAGTCCAGCAGCGTGGCCGGCGGCTCGCCCGCGCGGCGGCCGTCCAGGTGGCGCGAGTAGTTCTCGATGCCGTTGCAGTAGCCCAGCTCCTCGATCATCTCCAGGTCGAACATGGTGCGCTGCTCGATGCGCTGGGCCTCCAGGAGCTTCTGCTCGCGCTGGAAGAGGCGCAGCCGCTCGGCGAGCTCGTCGCGGATGTCGTCGATGGCCCGGTTCGTGTTGTCGCGGTCCGAGACAAAGTGGCTGGCCGGGAAGATGACTGTCTTCTTGATCTCCGAATGGACCTCGCCCGTGAGCGGATCGGTCTCATAGATGGCCTCCACCTCGTCCCCGAAGAACTCCACGCGCAAAGCCCGGTCGCGGGAGTAGGCCGGAATGATCTCCAGCACGTCGCCGCGCACGCGGAACTTGCCGCGGGTGAAGTCGTAATCGTTGCGCTCGTAATGCACCTCGACCAGACGGGCGGCCAGGCGCTCCATGGACAACTGCTGCCCTCGCTCCAGCGGCACGACCATCTTGGCGTAGTACTCGGGCGAACCCAGGCCGTAGATGCACGACACCGAGGCCACGATGAGCACGTCGCGCCTGGTGAGCAGAGCGTGCGTGGCCGAGTGGCGCAGCTTGTCGATGTCGTCGTTGATGGAGGAGTCCTTCTCTATGTACGTGTCCGTGTGCGGCAGGTAGGCTTCGGGCTGGTAGTAATCGTAATAGCTGACGAAGTATTCCACCGCGTTCTCCGGGAAGAGCGCCTTGAACTCGTTGAAGAGCTGGGCGGCCAGCGTCTTGTTGGGAGCCATGACGAGCGTGGGCCTGTTCACCCTGGCCACGACATTGGCCATGGTGAAGGTCTTGCCCGAGCCGGTCACGCCCAGCAGGACCTGATCGCTCACGCCGTTCTCGATGCCCCAGGCTAGCTTCTCCACGGCCTGGGGCTGGTCGCCCATGGGCTCGAAGGGACTGACAAGCTTGAATTTATCCGACATATGGTGCACGTTCGGGCTAAGCCCGGTTGAGCATCGCCCTTCCCTGCGGGAAGGGAATGCCTTATGGATGAAACAAGGCCCGCAAGTGTACGCACAGCGGACTCCACTGACAATCGCCCAGTATGCGGAGCAGTGCATGGACGTGACGCTCATCCCGCCCGACACCGAGCTTCCGGTGGAACGGGCCTTCTCCCTGTCCATGACCGTGCGGACCTTCAAGGGCCGCCGTGATGTCGAGATACATCTCTTCCGACACGCCTGGGACTCCGCCGAGGAGCAGGCCTATGACTGGGACCGGCTCATCGGCCCGCCCCTTTCGCCCGATGCTTCGAACGACCCGGCCGGAAGCCGCCTTGTGCTCCTGGAGTCCTTCACGCGCGCGGAGCGCGACAGCATCGTCGCCTTCCTCGCGAAGCAGTACTCCGACAGGTTGGAGGCCATTTTCTCCCGCCCGCTGACCTTCCCCATCCCGGCGGGGCTCACCGGGCTTTCTCAGGTCCGGGCCGGCAAGAACATCGGACTGGTCGACTTTTCCCGCATACGCAGCTACACCCTGCCCATCCCGCTTCGCGGGCTGTACGACCTGAACCAGCACAAACCGATCATCGCCACGGCCGAGATAAATCCGTGAAACAATCCAGCCTCATCGGCAGGCGCTTCCGCAAGATCCTGGTCTGCCAGCAGCGCCAGATAGGCGACGTGCTCCTGGCCACGCCGGCCCTGTGCCTGCTCAGACAGGCCCAGCCCCAGGCCGAAATCCACTTCCTCACCGAGAGGAAGTGCGCCCCGGTGCTGGAGAACAACCCGGACATCGACACGATCTGGGAGTTGGACAAGAAGAAGCTCGGCACCATGGCCAAACAGCTCGCCTTCTACCGCCATGTGGCCAGCCAGGGCTTCGACCTGGTGATCGACTTCCAGCAGCTCCCGCGCCTGCAACTCGTGACGCTCTTCTCGCGCGCTCCCGTGCGCCTGAGCTATACCCCGCCCTGGTATCGCCGCCTCCTGTACACCCACTGGGCCGACATGCAGCCGGGCTACGCCGCCCAGACCAAGGCGAGCATCCTGCGGCCCCTGGGCATCGAATGGCGCGGGGAGAAGCCGCGCCTCTATTTGACCGCCGACGAGGAGCGCTGGGCTCAAGGCTGGCTGCGCGAGCAGGGCCTACGGGAAGGCGAGATCCTCGTGACCGTCGATCCGTCGCACCGTCGCCTGACTCGCCTCTGGCCCGCCGAGCACTTCGCCCGGCTCGTGGACCTGGCCGCCGAGCGCGACAAGCGGCTGCGCTTTCTGCTCCTGTTCGGTCCGGGCGAAGAGCCCGTGGTCCGGGAACTGGCCTCCCGCGTGCGGTGCAAGGAGGCCCTGCTGCCCACCCCAGGCATGCTCAGCCTGCGCGAGATGGCCGCGGTCATGCGCCTGGCCAGGCTGCACGTGGGCAACTGCTCCGCCCCGCGCCACTTCGCCACGGCCGTGGATACGCCGACGCTGGTCATCCACGGCTCCACGGGCGGCGAATGGCGCTATCCATCGCCCGAGCACCGCATGGTGTCCCTGGATCTGCCCTGCCAGCCGTGCAACAAGAACACCTGCCCTCCAGGCACGCGGCAGTGCCTCATGGAGCTTGCGGCCGAGCAGGTCCTGCCGGACTTCATCGAGCTGTTGGAACGGAAATCCTGATCCGGAAAGGTCCGCCGAATCGAAGGCGTGAACCCCTGACGACTACCATTCCAGGCTGGCGCGGAATCCTGGAGGCATCTCCCAACAGCCCTTGCGCGTGGGGTGCTGGATGGCTGCCCGCAGACGAGCCAGGAACTCGCGCCTGCCGACTTCCCGCGCGCCGAACTTGAGCATATGCGGGGTGACCTGCTGGCAGTCCACGAAATGGAACCCCCACGCCTCCAGGAGCCGAACGAAGGTGGCGAAGGCCACCTTGGACGCGTTGGGAACGTGATAGAACATGGATTCGCCGAAAAAGGCCCGGCCCAGGGACACGCCGTAGAGCCCGCCCACGAGTCTGCCGCCCTCCCAGACCTCGACGCTGTGCGCTAGGCCGGACTCGTACAGGTCCATATAGGCCTCGATCATCTCCGACACGAGCCAGGTGCCCTCGCCCTGGGGCCGCTTGGTCTTGGCGCAGGCCGCGATGACCCGCTCGAAAGCCGTGTCCAGGGTGATCTCGAAGGGCTGATGGCGCAGTATCTTGCGCAGGCTGCGCGCGATGTGGATATTCGCCGGCTCGATGATGGGCCGCGGGTCCGGCGACCACCAGAGGATGGGCGTGGTGGAGCTGTACCAGGGAAAGATGCCGTGGGCGTAGGCCGAGACGAGCCGCTCACGGGAAAGATCCCCGCCGACCGCGAGCAGCCCGTCGGGATCGGCGAAGGCTGGATCGGGGAAGGTGAGTTGTTCGCCGAGAATGAAGACGGACATGCTCCCCACGACCTGTTGAAGGTGAGGGGCAGGCCTAGGCCTGCCCCACTTCTTCCTCAAGCTCTTTGGCCCGGGCGGACACAGGCGCCGCGAAGGTGAAAATCAGCTCGTCTCCCTCCTCGTCGCCCTTCTTGCTCGGGTGGACCGGCGCGTCGACGAGCGCCTCGCCGCCCCGTTGCAGCTCGCCGAAGAGCATCTCATCCGCCAGCCGGTCCTTGACCTTGGTCTGGATGACGCGGCCCAGCGGCCTCGCGCCGTAGGCGGGATCGTAGCCCCAGGTGGCCAGCACGGTGCGGGCACGGTCCGTGATCCTGACCGTGACCTTCTTGTCCCTGATCTGCTCGTTGAGCTGGCGGATGAACTTGTCCACGATCCGCTCGACGATGACCGGGGACAAGGCCTCGAACTGGATGATGGCGTCCAGCCGGTTGCGGAACTCGGGGCTGAACAGCCGCTCGATGGCCTTGACGCCCTTGCCCTTCATGCTCTCCTCGCGGTCGAGAAAGCCGATGCTCGACGAGGACATCTCGCGCACGCCTGCATTGGAGGTCATGAGCACGACCACGTGCCGGAAGTCGGCCTTGCGGCCGGTGTTGTCCGTGAGCGTGGCGTAGTCCATGATCTGCAAGAGAATGTTGAACAGATCCGGATGCGCCTTCTCGATCTCGTCCAGGAGGAGCACGCAGTACGGGTTCTTGCGGATGTCCTCGGTGAGCAGGCCGCCCTGGTCGAAGCCCACGTAGCCCGGAGGCGCGCCGATGAGCCGCGCCACGGCGTGCTTCTCCATGTATTCGCTCATGTCGTAGCGCAGGAACTTGACGCCCATGACATCGGCCAGTTGCTTGGCCAGCTCGGTCTTGCCCACGCCGGTGGGCCCCATGAGCAGGAAGTTGCCCAGGGGGCGCGTCTCGTTGCCCAGCCCCGCACGGGAGCGCTTGATGGAGCGGGCGATGTTGTCCACGGCGTCGTCCTGGCCAAAGACGCGGCCCTTGAGCTCCAGGTCCAGATCCTTGAGTCGCAGGCGGTCCGAGGCTGTCACCCGCTGGGACGGCACGCGGGCGATCTTGGCCACGACCTTCTCCACGTCGCCGACGCGAATGGCGTTGTCCTTGCGGCCGCCGCTCAGCTTGAACACCGCCCCGGCCTCGTCGATGACGTCGATGGCCTTGTCCGGCAGGAAGCGGTCGTTGATGTAGCGCGCCGAAAGCTCGGCCGCGGCCTTGATGGCCGACAGGGTGTAGTGCACCTTGTGATGCTTCTCGTAGTAGGGCTTGAGGCCCTTGAGGATCTCCACGGCGTCCTCCACCGAGGGCTCCTGGATCTCGATCTTCTGGAAGCGGCGGCTCAGGGCCCGATCCTTCTCGAAGTGGTTCTTGTACTCCTCGAAGGTGGTGGAGCCGATGCAGCGGATCTCGCCCGAGGCGAGCAGCGGCTTGAGGATGTTCGAGGCGTCCAGGGTGCCGCCGCTGGTCGCGCCGGCGCCGACGATGGTGTGGATCTCGTCCACGAACAAAATCGCGTTCTCCTTGCGCTCCACGAGCGCCGTGAGCACGCCCTTGAGCCTGGCCTCGAAGTCGCCGCGGTATTTGGTCCCGGCCAGAAGCGCGCCCATGTCCAGGGCGAATATCTCGGTGTTGTGGAAGGCCTCGGGCACGTCCTTCTGAACGATGCGCAGGGCCAAGCCCTCGGCCATGGCCGTCTTGCCCACGCCGGGATCGCCCACGTAGAGCGGGTTGTTCTTGCGCCGGCGGGCCAGAACCTGGATGGTGCGCTCAAGCTCGTCCTTGCGGCCGATGAGCGGGTCGATGAGCCCTTCGCGGGCCTTCCGCACCAGATTGACCGTGAACTGGTCGAGCGTGGACTCCTTCTTGGAGCCGCCGCATTCCTCGCCCGAGCACGACTTGCCCGGCTCGGGATGGCTGGACGTGTGCGAGATGATCTCCAGGATGTCCAGGCGGCTGATGCCCTGGGACTTGAGGAAGTAGACCGCGTAGGAATCCTCTTCGTCGAACAGGGAGGCCAGCACGTCGCCGACCTCGACCTGGTCCTTGCCCGCGGACTGCATGTGCATGATCGCCCGCTGGAGCACGCGCTGCACGCTCAGGGTCTGCACGACCTCGGTGGACATGGGCTCGGGCATGACCTCCAGGTGATCGATGAAATAGCGCTCAAGCTGGTTGCGCAGGCGCATGAGATCGGCCCCGCAGCTCTCCAGGATGCCCTTGCCCGTGTCCTCGCGGGCGATGGCATAGAGCAGGTGCTCAAGCGTGAGGAATTCGTGATTACGGCGTTTGACTTCCTTGACCGCGTCCGTCAATACCGTTTCAAGTCTTTTGCTCAGCATTTAAACCTCTTCCATCGTACATTTGAGGGGATACCCCTCTTTGCGGGCCATCTTGTGGACCAAGGCGACCTTGGTCTCGGCGATCTCGGTCGTATAGACGCCGCACACGCCGATGCCCTTCTCGTGCACCATGAGCATGATGTGCGTCGCCTCGGCCTCGTTCTTGTTGAAGATGACCTTGAGCACGAAGACGACGAACTCCATGGTGGTGTAATCATCGTTGTGCAACAGTACCTTGTACCGACGGGGTTCGCGGACCTCGTCCTTAAGGTGCGTCTCGAACTCGACGTTTTCCCGGGGAAAGGGTTTAGCCATTGATTACGCCGGTCTGGTTGAACGTTTTCAGCTAACTAGGGCAATCTAAGTCTCCGCCACCCGCCTGTCGAGTGGGGGAGTGCGTTTCCCCGCGGCTTTCGAGGCAATACCGTTTATACCCTTCCCGGCGTGGCCGGTAAAGAGCCAAGCCTCTCATGCCGCGAGCTCGCCCTCGGGAGCAAAAGAATCCTTATATTCTCATGGATGCCGCCAGGCGCTCCGCTTCTCCCTCCGGGAAGATGAAGCTGTCCTGGGGCGGAAGGCCCGCGGCTTTTCGATGGCGCTGATTGAGCTCATGGTAATTCTCGGCGCAGGCCTGGCCCGGATCAAGGCCCAGCTCATCCGCCAAGCGCAGTATTTCGGCCTCGTCGGCCTCGATCTCCACGAACTCGCCGAAGGGCAGCAGGTCCAGGCAGACGACGGCCCCGCTCAGCCGCCACTTCTCGCGCACCTTTTCGTAGGCCAGGATGGGCTTGAAGCCCAAGCCCTTCAAGATTTCCAGCATGGCCCGGAAGTCGGCCACCTCGGTCTCGTGCTCCTCAAGGACCTTGGCCAGCCCGGCGCCGCCGTGCTGGCCGGCGGGCGGCCGCTTATAGGTCAACACGCAACGTCCAGCGACCTGGCGCAGCCGCAGGAGCATGGCCCGGCTACGCAGGGAGGAACCGGCGTCGTCCAGGACGACGTTGCGCTCGAAGGCGCGGCCCAGCGGGTCCGCGCCCAGGCGCCGCAAGCGTTCGCGGACCCTGGCGAAGTCGGGCTTGCAGAATTTGAGTTCCGTCTCTAGAGCCATGTGAGCTATGCGGCTGTCCAAGTCGTGCGAAGAGTTTTGATCTTGGCTACATGCTAGCCACTGGCATGCGAAAAGACAAGGAGGTCATGGTGCACAAGCTGGCCCTGATCGCCATGGCCGGGGCAGCCGGGACCCTGGCCCGCTATGGCCTGGCCCAGGCCGTGCAGCGCCTGTCCGGACCTGGCTTTCCCACGGGCACCTTCGCGGTGAACATCCTGGGCAGCCTCCTGTTCGGGCTGGTCTGGACCTTGTTCGAGGACAGGCTGCCCATGGGCAGCGAGGCGCGCATGGTCCTCCTGACCGGTTTCATGGGCGCGTTCACCACCTTCTCGACCTTCATGTTCGAGACTTCGACCCTTCTCAGGCACGGGCAATGGGCGTACGCCTTGTTCAACGTCGGAGGGCAGACGGCCCTCGGACTGCTGGCCCTGGCCTCGGGCATGGCCCTGGCCAAGCTTCGCTTCTAGCGCGCCAGCCATGCGGCAAGGAGTGGTGAAATGAAGCTGCCTCAGCAAGCCACGAGGCTATGCGTCTACATCGGCGAGGACGACCGGCTGCATGGCCGGCCCCTGTTCGAGGCCATCGTCGAGGAGGCTCGCAGGCAGGGCCTGGCCGGGGCCACCGTGCTCCGGGGAGTGTCCGGCTTCGGCGCCAACAGCCGCATCAAGACCTCCAAGATCCTCATGCTTTCCGAGGACCTGCCGCTCCTGGTGGAGATCGTGGACGCCCCGGACAAGATCGAGCGCTTTCTGCCCTTCGTGGACGAGGTGCTCGGCGAAGGGCTGGTGACCATGGAGCCGGTGACGGTGCTCTTTTATCGCCACGCGGATCGGCCGGGCAAAGGGCGCGGCTAGAGCGATCTGCACATTACATGCGGGTTCCAAGGGCCCGTGGCCCTTGGCGAGTGGAGTTGCCCCGGTTCCGTGGAGGGTAAATGGCTTTGGGCTATCAAACAGCCGCTAAACATCGCTCGTACTCCAGGGGAGACCTATAGTCGAGGGCTGAATGTCGCCTGCGCGTGTTGTAGAATCCCTCAATGTACTCAAACACTGCTCGTTTCGCCTCCGACTTCGTCCGAAATGGGCATTGCCAGAACAGCTCGCATTCAAGTGTGGCAAAGAAGCTCTCGCACAGAGCATTGTCGAAGCAATCCCCGACCGAGTCCATGGACGGACGTACGCCAAGCCGGCGGCACTGCTCTCCAAAACGTACGGATGTATACTGCGAACCCTGGTCGGAATGGTGGATCACGTCCACCGGTCGGCGCTGTGTAACCGCCATGTCCAGAGCACTCAGCACAAGCTCCGTGCGCATATGCTCAGCCATGGCCCAGCCGACCACCCGGCGGCTGAAGGCGTCAAGAACCACAGCGAGATAGAGAAAACCCTCCCAGGTCGGCACGTAGGTGATGTCGGCCACCCATAAACGATCCCGACCGCTTGCCGTTAACTCGCGTCTGACCAGGTCGGGCGCGGGCCGGCTCGCGGCGGGCGTCGCCGCGAGAACATGACCATGGACGAGGAGCAGGCCTTCCTCGGGCCCTTCTTCGAGAAGGCGGCGGCGGGCGGAATATTCGTGGTCAGCGAAATCCGCCAAGCCCTTGAAGCTCGGCTTGAGCGCACGGTGGCCCTGGCCTCGGTGTACAATCTCCTGCACCGCCACGGCTGGCGCAAGATTGCCCCGGACAAGCGCCATCCGCGGGCCGACGCGCAGGCCCAGGAGGAGTGGAAAAAAAACTCCCCGAACTGCTCGCCGCGATCGACCGCCAGTGGCCCGGGGAAGGGAGAATCAGGCTGATGTTTCAGGACGAGGCGCGGTTTGGACGCATCTCCGATACACGGCGCTGCTGGTGCCCAAGGCCGACACGCCCACTCTGCCAGGCCATGGTCTCGCAAGAGTACACCTATGCCTACGCGGCGGTCTCGGTGGCTGACGGCAAGCTGGACAGCCTGATCCTGCCCCATGTCAATGGGGCCTGCATGCAGCTCTTCATCGATGAGGTGGCTGCCCGCCATCCCGGGGAGCGCATCGTCATGGTCATGGACGGGGCCGGCTGGCACCAGGGCCTGACGCCGGCGGGCAACCTGCGTCTGGTCAGGCTGCCGCCCTACTCGCCAGAGCTAAACCCCGTCGAGCAGCTCTGGGCTGAGCTGCGGGAGAAGTACTTCCACAACCGGGTGTTTGACAGTCTCCGGGGGCTCGAAGACCATCTGGTCCTGGCCCTGCGCGAGATGGAGCACGACCATGCTCGGGTCCGCTCCATCGTCGCTTGGCCATGGATTGTAAATGCCCTTATGAATTAGAAATAGAATTAAGCAATGACGGCCTGCTGGTGGAGCATGGGCCGAATGATCTCCTGCATCGTTTTGGAGGTCTCGGACTCGGGGTAGACCTTGACGTAGGCGAAGCCTTCGTCGCCGGCGCGGGCCAGCTCCGGGTCAACGGGAATGCGGCCCAGGAACGGCACGTCCATGTCCACGGCCATCCGCTCGCCCGCGCCGGACTTGAAGATTTCGTGGCGCTTGCCGCAGTCCGGGCAGACGAAGCCGCTCATGTTCTCCACCACGCCCAGGATCGGATTGCCCGTGCGCTTGCAGAAGGTGATGGAGCGGCGCACGTCGTCGATGGCCACCTGCTGGG
>JAEYTO010000109.1 GCA_023433925.1 Pseudomonadota bacterium
AAGCCGCGCGCGCCCTGGCCCGCGCCGTTCAGGCCGGGCGGCTCGCAAATACGGGGTGCAGGGGGATTATCCCCCTGCCGGGTGAGAGCCCGAGAGAGGGCTGAGCCCTCTCTCGGTATTCAGCGCATCGAACGGTCCGAGCCCTTCACGTCGCGCCACGCCGAGCACGTCGCCCAGCTTGGACACCTGAAGCACGAGCTGCTCCAGGCGCGCGTCGTCCGGCACGAGAAGCCATACACTCCGCCGTCCGCCGGGAGCCGGCAGGCTGAGCAGGGCCTCGACATGAAACTCGCGGCGGGCCAGCAGGCCGCAGACCTGGGGCAGGGAGCCGGGATGATCGGCCACACTGATCTCGATGGCCGCCAGTGCCCGCCCTGCCGCCAATCCCGCCCCTTGCCCCGCCGGATCGCCGGCGCGGCCGGCCGGCCCAGGCCAGTCTTGCGCGCCCGTGATGGCGGACCCTCCGCCTCTCCCCTCCTGCTCCTTTCCTGGCGCGACGGCCGTGATCAGCGGCTCGGCCACGTCTTTCCGATCAGGCCTGGGGTCATGCGCAGGCGCGGGCATGGGCTTCCTCCTTCATGCGCGGCTCGGGGACGAGCATCTCGGTGTTGGCCGCTCCGGGCGGCACCATGGGCAGCACGTGCTCGGCCGAGTCCACGCGCGCGCGGATGAGGCTCGGGCCGGGGCCGGACAACGCCCGCGCCAGGGCCGCGCGCGGGTCGCGGGCCTCGTGCAGGTTGGCCGCGCGCAGGCCGAAGCCACGGGCGATCTGGCAGAAATCCACGCCCTGACGGTAGGTGCAGGCATAGTTCCTGCGTCCGAAGAACAGGTCCTGCTGCTGGCGCACGAGGCCGAGGCTCGCGTTGTCCATGAGCACGATGGAGATGTTCGCGCCCTCCTCCGCCGCCGTGGCCAGCTCCTGAAGATTCATTTGCAGGCTGCCGTCGCCGCTCACGAGCACGACCTTGGCCTCGGGCCTGGCCAGGGCCGCGCCGATGGCCGCGGGCAGGCCGAAGCCCATGGTGCCCAGGCCGCCGGAGGTCAGCAAGGTGCGCGGCCGGCGGAAGGGATAGTGCATGGCCGTCCACATCTGGTGCTGGCCCACGTCCGTGACGATGATGGCCTCCTCGGGGAGCATGGAGGCCAGACAGGCCAGGATGGCGCGCGGCGTGCGCAGGCTGTCATGAGGATACTGGCCGGGCGCGCCCTGGTGCGCCGCGTCCGCCATGCGGATCTGGCGCACGCGGTGCATCCAGCCCACGCGCGGGCGCTGCTTGACCATGGGCAGCAGGAGCGACAGGGCCTGGACCGCGTCCGTGGCCAGGCCCACGCTGGCCGGCTTGATCTTGCCAAGCTCGCTGGCGTCGATGTCGATGTGGATGATCTCGGCCTCGGGGCAGAAGCGCTGGGCCGCTCCCGTGGCCCGGTCGTCGAAGCGCGCGCCCACGGCCAGCAGGAGGTCGCACTCGTGCAGGACCATGTTCGTCCCGCGCGCGCCGTGCATGCCGAGCATGCCCAGGCTCAGGGGATGGTCCGCGGGCATGGCGCCCAGGCCCATGAGCGTCATGGCCGCGGGGAGCATGGCCCGCTCGGCGAGCCGCACGGCAAGACCGGACGCCCCCGAGGCCACGACCCCGCCGCCCAGGATCATGGCCGGACGGCGCGCGGCGTCGATGAGCCTGGCGGCGCGCTCAAGCGCATCCGGCTCTGGCGCGGACGCCGGCTCGGGCAGGCCGGGCGCGGGCCAGGCCGCGAACTCGGCGATCTCCTGCTGCACGTCCTTGGGCACGTCCACGAGCACCGGGCCGGGACGGCCCGAGGCGGCCAGGCGGAAGGCCTCGGGGATGATCGTGAGCAGCTCCGCGGCCGAGCGCGCCAGCCAGGCGTGCTTGGTGATGGGCATGGCCAGGCCGTAGGTGTCCACCTCCTGGAAGGCGTCGGTGCCCAGCAAGGCGCGCGACACCTGGCCCGTGATGCACACGAGCGGCACGGAGTCGAGCTTGGCGTCGGCGATGGCCGTGAGCAGGTTGGTCGCGCCCGGCCCGGACGTGGCCAGGCACACGCCGGGCCTGCCCGTGGCGCGGGCCATGCCCTGGGCGATGAAGCCCGCGCCCTGCTCGTGACGGGCCAGCACGTGGCGGATGGGGCTGCGCGACAGGGCGTCGTACAGGGGCAGGTTCGCCCCGCCGGGAATGCCGGCCACCACGGACACGCCCTGGCGCTCCAGCAGGCGGACGATGATCTCCGCGCCGGTCATCCTCATCATCCCGGCCGAACCGGACACGCTGGTCATGCTGGATTTGGGGGACATGGGGGCTCTCTCCTTCGCGCTTGTGCCGGCCTGCCTCCGGCGGGAGCCCATGAAACGGAAAACCCCCGCCGGCCTGCGCCGACGGGGGTTTGGATGCTTGTCTGGACCTGTGCCTAGCCTTGCCTGCCCGCAAACGGCGCCATGGCGTCTACGACGCCTACGACCACGCGTACTACGACCGCTAGGCCGGCCAGGATGTCCAGGCCGGAGAAGGAGCGGATGGTGGTCGTCAGGTCGTGCCGCACGGGCTGCTCGCAAGGTTTCGGTTTCGTTCTCGGATGGTGGTTAGCGCCAAAGGGCGGCGGAGTCAACAGGTAAGGCTACCCCGTCCGCTGGCAGCTCTCGCCCAGGATCTGCCGCATGTCCTGCCTGAACTTGGCCGCGAACTGGGCTGCCGAGCGGCCGTCAGCCATGACCATGTCCAGCTGGCGGGTGTGCATGATCACGTAGCCGAGCACGATGAGCCGCTCTTCCATGTCACACAGGGGCAGGCCCTCCACGCGCGCGAAGCAGGCGTCCTCGCGCACGTCGCAGCGGAAGCCGTACTCCTCCAGGAAGCTCGCGATGAAGCGCACGCGCTGCACCTTGCGCTCGAAGTTGGCCGCCCCGCCCTTGAAGGAGAAGCTGGCGTAGTTCTCCTGGGCCCGCTCGCCGGCCAGGGCCTCCACGGTGCAGAAGTGGAAGCCGAAGCGCGACTGGAGGTTGGCGAAATTCTTGGAGACCATGAAGTAGTTGCGCGCGGCGTAGGCCGACTCGGACGCCGGGTCGAGGTTCGGGTTGGCCGAGGCCTCCAGGAGCACGGACATGAACCCGCGCGCGTTGATGGGCGGCGGACCGGCCCACTCCTTGGCCACCATGCCCTTCCACAGGGCCAGCATGGGCACGGAGACGATCTCCGAGAGCTTGATGTATTTGCCCGGCACGTCATGAGCGAAGCCGTCGTCCAGGTTGATGACCCAGAACTGCATGGGCACGCCCACGAAGAGCTGCTTGGCGGCGCGCTCGGGAAACTTGTGCTCGGTGCCGAAGCGGAACATCTCCACCACGGCCTTCTCGTGGCAGAAGCGGGTGATGTCGTGCATGGACCGGCAGTTCTCGGGCCGGAACGAGGGCGCGTCCGGGTCCAGGAGCGAGAGCGGCACGATGAGCTCGGCTGCCTCGCGCAGGATGTCGTAGACCGGCGTGCCTTCCATGAAGGCCTTGGCAGGCTCGACCCTGCCCGCGGACTGCTCGCGCGCGCCGGCGTAAACCTTGCGCGCCGAGGCGTCCACGGTGACCGTGACGCCGTCCTGGAGCAGCCGGGTGGCCTCGGGAAGGTTGAGCAGCGCGGGCACGCCGAACTCGCGGGCCACGTTGGCCAGATGCCCGGCCAGGCTGCCGCTCTCGGCGACCAGGGCCTTGGCCCTGGGCAGCAGCGCGGCCCAGCGCGGCAGGGCCTGGGCCACCACGAGCACCGCGCCGTCCGGGAAACGCATGGCGTCGGCGCCGCCGCGAGCCACGAAGACAGGGCCGATGCCGCCGCCGGGGCTTGCGGCCACTCCGCCGGCCAGGAGCACTTCATGGCCCTGGTCCTCGTCCTCGGAGACGTCCGGCGCGGGCGCGGCCTCGGCCTGGCGCAAGGGCCGGCTCTGGAGGAGCACGAGCCGGCCGTCGCGCTCCAGGGCCCATTCCATGTCCTGCGGCCCGCCGAAGAATTCCTCCAGCCGGATGGCCATGGCCCCAAGCTCCAGGAGCTTGTCGTCCGGAATGGACTGGGCCTCGGCCTCGCCGTCGGTAAGCTCCTCGCGGCAGAGGCCCTCCTCGGGGAGGCACATGTATTTGCGGACCTTGCGCGGGATGTCACGCGAGCGCACGCGCAGAGGATCACGGTCCAGGACCAGGGTATCCGCGGCGGCCACGCCGTCCACCACGGCCCTGGGCAGGCCCCAGACGGAGTTGACGTGCACGGCGTCGTCGGTCAAGTCCAGGGGATTGCACGAGTAGGCCACCCCGCCGGAGACCGCGTCGATCATGCGCATGCAGCCCACGCACATGGCCACGTCCTCGTCCGGGATGCCCTTGTTCAGGCGATAGGCCATGGCCTGGGGCGTGTACTTGCCGGCCACGACCTCCTTGTAGGCCGAGAGGATGTTGGCCTCGCCCACGTTGAGCAACGAGCGGTACTGACCCGCGAAGGAGGCTCCCAGGGTGTCCTCGCCCAGGGCGCTGGAGCGCATGGCCACATGGCCCGGCCCGTGACGGCGCGTAAGCTCGGCGAAGGCGTCAAGGATGGCCCGCTCGACCCTGGCGGGCAGATGGGCATGGGTGATGAGCTGCTGTATCTCGGCCGACAGGGCGAAGATCTCGTCCAGGCGGCTCGCGTCGGCCTTCTGGATGCATCGGTCGATTTCGGCCTGCAAGTCGTTCTCGGCCATGAACTCGGCATAGGCCGAGGCCGTGATGGCGAAGCCGTGCGGTATGGGCAGCCCGAGGCTCCGGCCGGCCTCGGCCAGGGAGGCCATCTTGGCGCCGATGAGGTCGGCATGGTCGCGGCCCGCATCCGCCAGGAACAGGACGAGCTCTCCCCGGCTCATGGCGGGCCTGCGATCGAGGATCTGGGTCACGGCCACGTGAATGCGCTGGTAGCTGGCGTAAAGGGCGTCATACTTGCCGGGCGCGAGACAGGTCATGTTCTGGATCATGCGGTAGACCTGGGCGGCCGCGCGCGTGACTCGCGAGCGCACGAAGCGCATGCCGAAGGGCCGCGTGCCCGAGAGCATGGACTCCAGCTCGGTCATGACCTCCAGGGCGTTGTTGTTGGCCGTGAGCAGAAGCTTGAAATGGTGGTAACGGGCCCGGAAATCGTCGCGCAGATCCTCGGCCGAGACTCGCGGCTCGTCCGGCTCGCTCTTGATGATGCCGCGGAGAAAAGAGATCAGGCCCATGTGTTCCTACCGGGAAAGACAGTTTATGCGGAGGCCTTGCCCTCGCCCATGGACTTGAGCTTCTCCTTCTCGCGGGCGATGCGCCGCTCGGCCAGGCGCTTGCGGTTCAGGGCGTCCTCGATCTTGTAGCGCAGCTCGTCCACGTCCGCGGGCTTCATGAGATAGTCGAAGGCCCCGAGCTCCATGCCGCTGATGGCCACGTCCAGGCTCGCGTGGCCCGTGAGCAGGACCACCTCCACCAGCGGAAAGCGCTCCTTGATCTTGCGCAGGCAATCGATGCCATCCATGCCGGGCATCTTCACGTCCAGGACCACCACGTCCACGGGGTTCTCCGCCAGGTAGTCCAGAGCCGCGCCGCCGCTGTAGCGGGCGGCCGCGTCCATGCCGCGCTTGCCAAGGCGCTTGACCAGCGTGTCGGCGAAATCGGTTTCGTCGTCCACCAGGAGCAGCTTGCCGGGTCCTTCCATCATCGTCTCCTTCGGTCCGGTCAAAAAATACCGGCCGCCCGCTCCGGACGGGCGGGCGGCCGGAGTTCACGGATCGGTTTAGGCCTCTTTCTTGGCGCCCTTCTTCATGACGAGCCCCATGCCCTCGCAAAGATAGAAGATAGCATATCCCCACCACAGGGTGTAGGCAACGTAGAAGATCAGCGAGAAAGTCAGAATGCCCCAGTTGGAGGCGGCGCTGATGGGATCGATGCCATAGTAGTTGTAGGCCACCTCGATGCCCTTGCTCTTCACCTTGTTCAGCACGGCCGCGGGCGTGAAGACTTCCTGGCGCTTGAGGTCCTTGTCCATGGCGCCGTAGATGAGCCACCAGGTGTACATGGCCGAGCGCTCCGGGATTCCGTAACGCGCCTGCACCTCGTCACCCTTGTTGTAGAACATGGCGTCGGCGTCGCGCAGGGAGGCGGCCATCATCTGGCCGATATCGCCCTGGACGTTGAGCTTGCCGCCATCCACCTGCACGGTCATGCCCGCGCCCGTGAGCAGAGTCTCGGCGTAGCGGTTGAAGTTCTCGCCGCCCAGCCCGAAGCTCGTGTTAACGGCGGCGCCGTTCTGGGACTCAGCCAATTTGAACATCTCGGGCATGTAGTAGGACGAATCCTTGGAGATGCGGTTGAACAGTCGGTCCGAGGCCTGGAAGGCGTTCTCGTTGTGCTCGAAGAGCGGCATGAACATGGTGAACATGACCGCCGCGAAAACCACGGCCATGAACATACCCAGGGTGAAATGCTTCTTGTCGGTTATAAGCATGACAGGCCTCCTGTACTAGGCGCCCTGACGCAGGGTCTTGAGGTTGCCGAAGAACTTGCTGATGACGAACAAGGCGAAGACGGACACGACGATGAAGAAGCTCCAGTTGCCTATGATCTTGAACATGGACACGGTCTCCGGTGACAGCTGGATGTACTCCATGTCCGTGAGCGTGCCCGGCAGGGCGAACAGGCGGTTGGTGAAACCCGCCAGGATGGCCGTGGCGTAGAAGCCGCGGATGTAGATGCCCTTGACGACCTTGGTGGTCAGCGCGCCGAGCTGGATGCCGAGCAGCGAGCCGATGAGCATGCCCATGGCCAGGGTGTAGAATATGAAGCCGTAGACGGCGTACTGGGTGATGGCGGCATAGCCGGCGGTGAAGATGATCTGCAGGATGTCCGTGCCCACGGTGGTGAAGGAGGACACGCCGAGCACGTACACGAACATGGGGAAGGTCAGGAAGCCGCCGCCCACGCCCATGATGGCGGCCATGAAGCCGACGATGGCGCCGCAGATGATCACGTACAGGGCCGGGATCTTCTTGCCGCCGGGAACCAGGTCCTCGTCGAAGGTGATGTAGGGCGGGATCTTGGAAGCTTGCAGCGTGGCGGGCAGGCCCTTCTTGCCGGAAGCGGCCTCGGCGCCGTGCTGGCTCGCGCCGTGGTGCGCGCCCACGTCCTCGCCGCTCTTGCGCAGCTTGAGGAAATCGAACAGGGCGTAGAAGCCCAGGAAGCCGAGCAGGACGACGTACACCACGCTGATGAACGCGTCGGAGAGCACGGGGTTGATCTCGTACAGGGCGCGGTTGATGACGCCGCCGCCCGTGACGCCGATGCCCGAGCCCACCAGGAACCACACGGCCAGGGCCACGGAGACGTTGCCGAGCTTCTTGTGCACGGCCGTGCCCATGATGGCCTTGGCGAAGATGTGGAACAGGTCCGTGCCGACCGCCAGGATTCCCTTGATGCCCGCGCTCATGAGCGCCGGGGTGATGATGAAGCCGCCGCCGGCGCCGATGCAGCCGGTGATGAGGCCGGCGCACACGCCGATGAGGATGGAGACCGCGAAGGTCGTGCCGTCGTAGAAGGCCGGCATGTAGGCGTGCTTGCCGCCGACCATGTCGGGCAGGCTGTCGGTGGCGAAGGCCACGGACAGGAGCACGGCCGGAATGGTCAGGATGAAGAGGATGAACATCCTCTTCTTGCTGCCCAGGATGGTCCTGGCGTTGTCGATCTCCCAGCGGGCGTGGGCCCGGGCGCCTTCCGCCATCATGGCGTTCAGCTTCCTCAATGCTTTCATGGTCAACCTCACTTTGGTTTCCGTTTCCGTAATGGCCTATTTACAGTGCGTTTCCGCTTGATCCCCGGCATTCCGATCCGTCTCGCCCCGCCGCTCCTGGAGCACGGCGCCGATCTTCTCCAGAAGCTCCTCCAGCTCGCAGGGCTTGGTCAGGTAAACCGCGGCGCCGTGCCGCAGGCTGTCCCTGGCGTCCTGCTCCGAGCCGTGGCCCGTGAGGATGATCACCGGCATCTCGGGCGCCATCATCCTGAAGACCTTGAGCACCTCGATGCCATCCATGTCCTCCATCTTCAGATCGAGCACGGCGACATCGAACTCTCGCTGGCGCAGAATCCGGATGGATTCGCGGCCGGAAGTCGCCGCGCAGGCCTCGATGCCCCGTCTGGTCATGCGCTTGCGCAGCACGTCCACATATCCCGCCTCGTCGTCCACGAGCAGGACCCGTAGCGGTGTGTTCCCGTATTGCCCGGCCTCGACCATGACGTCTCCTATTCCCCCACGCGCGGCGCGATGCGCTGGGCCTGGGCCTCAAGGATCTTCCGCTCGTGGGCCCGTTTCTTGGCGCTGGCCTCGCCGGCCTTTCTGATGAGCTCATCCAGGTCGCACGGCTTCATGAGGTAGTCGAAGGCCCCGAGCTTCATGCCCTGGATAGCGCTCTCCACCGTGGCGTGGCCCGTGAGCATGATGACCTCCACCAGCGGATGGCGGCGCCTGATCTCCTCCAGAACCTTGATGCCGTCCATGCCGGGCATCTTCACGTCCAGGATCACGACCTCTGGCCTCTCGCCTTCGACCAGCCGCTCCAGGGCCTCGTCCCCGCTGGAGGCCTTGCCGACCTGGATGCCCCGGTGAGTCAGGCGCTTGGACAGGGCCTCCACGAAGGGCGTCTCGTCGTCCACGAGCATGACGCTCAATCCGCTCATGCCTTTGCCTCCTTGCCCTGCGCCAAGCGCCCGGCCTCTCCCTGCCCGGCCTCTCCGCCGGCCCTGCGCGGTCCCGTGACCGGGATGATCACGGAGAAGGTCGTACCTATGCCCATCGTGCTGCTCACGCGTATGTCCCCGCCCATCTTCTGGATGATGCCGTGGACGATGGACAGGCCCAGGCCCGTGCCCTTGCCCAGGGCCTTGGTGGTGAAGAAGGGATCGAAGATGCGCTGAAGGTTGGCCTGCGGGATGCCCTGGCCCGTGTCCGAGACGTCGAGAACCGCCTGCCCGGCCTCCAGGTGGGTGGAGACCTTGAGCACGCCGCCCTTGTCCATGGCGTCCACGGCATTGTTGACGAGGTTCAGGAGCACCTGCTGCATCTCGGTGGCCGAGGCCGCTATCTTGGGCAAAGGCGCGAGACGCCGCTCGACGCGAATGCCGGCCAGCCGGGCCCGTTGCTCGCTGAAGGACAGTATCTCCTCCACGAGCTCGTTCAGGTCGAGGTCGGTGACGGCCGGGTCGGTGTGCCGGGCGAACGCGAGAAGCTTGTGCGTGATCTCCTTGCAGCGCGAACCCTGGACCCTGATCTGGGTCAGGGCGCGCTCCATCTCGGCGCGATCGTCGGCGCTCAGAATGTCGCCATCCGCCAGTAGGTCCTTCGCCCAGCCGGCCTCCTCGACCATGATGGCCACCGGGTTGTTGATCTCGTGGGCGATGCCCGCGGCGAGCTCGCCCACGGAAGCCAGCTTGCCCGCCTCGATGAACTGCTTGTTGGCGAGCTCCTTCTCGCGGTCCGAAGCGGCGATGCGCCCCACGGTGCGTCGCGAGACGATCCAGGCCATGAGGATGATGGCCAGGGCGCCGGCGAGCATGATCGCCAGATCCTCGTTGCGCGCCCGGTACAGGTCGGCGAAGGCGTCCTGCTCCTCCTGACGGAAGACGAGGGTCCAGTCGCCGCCCTTGATCGGCGCCGCGGCGTAGACGGCCTCGGGTCCGCCAGCCAGGATCTGGGCCGTGAACACGCTCGCCGGGCGCTCGCCCTTGGGCGTCTCGGCCTCTAGGTGCTGGTTGACCAGCCTCAGCACGGCCGGGACCTCCTCCACCTGGGTCCGGGATTCACCGGCCTGCAACTCGCCCGTGCGGTTGACGATGTAGGCGTGGCCTGTCTCGCCAAGCCGGATGGAGCCCACGAGCTCGTCAAGAGCCTTGGCATCGACGGTCGGGCGCGAGGCAAGAAGAGTGTCGATGGCCTGGGCATGCCGCTCCACCATCTCCCGCAGGTGCGAGACGACCTTGTCCTTGTAAGCCGTATGGAAGCGCCAGCCCGCCACCAGGATGATGACGAGCAGCGGCGTGAGCGACACGAGCGCCACTTGCAGGAACATGGTCCTGCGCAGCGAGCGGTAGTAGGAGGCCGGGCTCATTGCCCCGCCCTTCGGCGCTCGCGCGGGGTCAGCACCCGGCGCACGGCGGCCTTGAGCCCCTCCGTGTCGCCGTCCTTCTCGACCACCGCCGCGGCCAGCCCCATGGAAGCCGCATCCGCGGTCTCCTCGGACGCGAAGGCGTGCACCACCACCGGCACGTGCGGGGCCCGCAGCCTGAGCTGCTCCAGGAGCGCCACACCGCCCTGGCCGCCCTGCGTGGGCAGGTCCAGGTCCATGATCACGCAATCCACCCCCTCACCCACGGCCCGCGAGATGTCGCTCCAACCCGACGCCGAGAGGACCCGGAAGCCCTCGCGCTCCAGCTCGCGGCACAGGAGCCGTCGAACGCGCGGATTGCGGTCGGTGACAAGGATTCGTAAGGGGATGTTCTGCTTCACGGTCTTTCCAGTTCTCTTTGTGAAACTTCTAACGCAAGCTTGATGCCAAGCCCGCCGCCCTCCTTCCTTGATTTAAAATCCCGGTATGACAGTAATAAACAGTGTCGCCCGCCCTGACCTTTCCGCTTCCGCGAACGGCGGGTGTCCGTTTTTTTTACAGCCTGTAAAGCTCGGAAAGATATTCGGAAGGCTGCTCTGCCGTTCAACCGGAGTCATGGAATTCACGGGGTCATGATTAACTATAAGTAATGATCCCTTCATCTTCCATCCACCATCCAGGCCTAGGGTGCTCATGACGAGCGACGGCAACCCCTCCTCGCCCGGGCCGGCCCTCCTCCGGTCCGGGCACCTCCTCACCCCTCACTGACGCACCTTCCCCTCACGAGCGGTCCGGGCCCAGCGGCCCGGGCCTGCCCGATCTCCCCGGCGGCCGCTTTTGGCGGGCCGCCGCGCATGAAACATCCTTCATGCGCGGTCCATGCCCTGTCCATGCGAGTGGAAAAAGCTGCGGCCATCCCGGACAGATCGACCGATTGACCCTCTGCCGATCAGCTTTCGGGAGCATCCCTCCAGGCCCGGTCAGGCGCAACGCCACCGGGCCGCTTTCATGATCGGGCGGACTTCGGGGGATGACGCCCATGGATCGGGCATTATGGACAAGATGGGAAATGCGATTCCGCGGCTCCATGTCGGCTGGAGCATGGGCAGGATATTTCGAGGGCTTCAGGCTGGAGCATCCTGCCCAGGGCCTGGCAGGGGCTTGGCCTTCCAGGCCATCATCACTCCTCGCCTTGCGATCCGCCTTGGCCGAAGAGCGTCTTCTGGAATCCCGCGATGGTCCCGCTGCCGGGCAGGCCCTTGCCCTGGCGGGAGAAGAACATGGGGCCGTAGCCCAGGCGCTTGGCCTGCTTGCGCCGAATGTCGTGGGCGCTCACGGGCCGGACCATGCCGTTCAGGTCGATCTCGCCCCAGAAGACCGCGCCCTCGGGCAGCGGCCGGTCGTAGAAGCTCGACAGCACGGACGCGGCGATGCCCAGGTCCAGGCCGGGCTCGGCGAGCTTCAGCCCGCCGCCGATCTTGCAGTACACGTCCGACGTGCCCAGGTTGATACGCAGGTTCTTTTCGAGCACGGCCAGCAGCAGGTACAGGCGGTTCACGTCGAAACCCAGGGCCGTGCGCCTGGGAATGGACAGGTTCGTGCGGCTGACCAGGGCCTGCACTTCCACGGCGAAGGGCCGTTGGCCGTCCACGGCCATGACCACCGCCGTGCCGGACAGGGATGCGTCGCGCTCGCCCAGGAAGAAGGTGGACGGATCAGCCACGATGCACAGGCCCTTTTCGAGCATTTCGAGCACGAGCAACTCGTCGCTGGGGCCGAAGCGGTTCTTGAGCACGCGCAGGATGCGGTACAGATGCCGGCGATCGCCCTCCAGGTAAAGCACCGTGTCGACCATGTGCTCCATGAGCTTGGGCCCGGCGATGCTGCCCTCCTTGGTCACGTGGCCCACGAGGAAGAGCGTGGTGGCCGATTTCTTGGCCTGCTCGACGAGCTCCATGCACACGGCGCGCACCTGGCTCACGCTGCCCGGTATGCCGTCCACGCGCGGCGAGGCCATGGTCTGCACCGAGTCCACGATGAGCAAATCCGGCGGCCGGCCGTCCTTGAACAGGCCGAGGATGTCGTCGGCATCGGCCGTGGCCATGGCCAGCAGGCCGGGACCCAGCAGGCCGAGCCGCTCGGCCCTGCCCTTGAGCTGCGCCAGCGACTCCTCGCCCGAGACATAGACCGCCCGTCCGCCCCGCGAGGCGATGCTCCCGGCGAGCTGCAGCAGGAGCGTGGACTTGCCGATGCCGGGCTCGCCGCCCAGGAGCACGGCCGCGCCGGGAGTCAGCCCCTTGCCGAGCACGCGGTCAAGCTCGTCGAATCCCGTGGGCCTGCCTTCCAGAAGCTCGCCGCCGACCTCCTCCAGGGCCACGGGCGCGTTCCGCCCGCCCTCCTGCCTGGCCTTGGCCGATGGCTTGCGGCTCACGACCTCGGCCGCGAGCGTGTTCCACTCCTTGCAGGCCGGGCACTGCCCTTGCCAGACCAGGCTCTGGTTGCCGCAACCCGAGCAGATGTAGATTTCCTTGGTCTTGGTCATCACGCCTCCGGAGGCCGCGGCTGGCCGCGGCGCCAGTAAAAAGGGGCCGGGAGCGTCGCACTCCCGGCCCCGAGAAGATAATCACGCGTCCGGCGGACGCCAGCCGCCTACTTGGCCGGCTCCCTGGCCTCGATGATCTTGACCCCGAACTCGGCCACGGATTCGGGCGCATTGAAGAACACGGCCATGAACGGCACGGACTCGCCGGTGCGCACATTGGAATTGCTGCTCATGATGCCCGCGTCCGAGCCGAGGGCGGCTTCGATCTCCTGGGGGCTCATGATCTGGAGCTGAAAGAGCGAGACCGTGTTGCCGGCGGTGATGTCCTTGCCGACCACCACGCCGCCGGCCTGGTCGTACAGGCTCGCCTGCACGCGGATGAGCGCCCTGGGGCCGGGGAAGTTGTTGACCACCTTGCCCTCGATGACGAAAACCTGGCCCGCCTTGTCGTTCTGCACGGTGTACTGGCGGATGTTCTCCAGGGAGAGCAGGCGCACCTGATCCTCGGCGGGCTTGGCCATGCCTCCGCCAACGGGCAGACGGGCCGTGCGCCCCAGTTCCTGGGCCCATTGCGGCAGGCTGTTCCACAGGCCGAGATAGTGGATGGCGGCCACGCCGCCGGCCAGGAGCAGGAGCACGAACAGAAGCAGGAAGAGCAGGAGCTTGAGCGCGCCGCCCTTCTTCTTTTCGGACTTCCGGCCGAATTCGCCGAGGGCCGAGGGGCTCGGCTCATCCAGGCTCAAGCCAACGGCCGCGGCCGCGCCGCCCGTGGCGGCGAACTCGTCCCCGCCGCCGACGCCGGGCCAGAGGTCTTCCTCGGTCTCGGTCTGCTCCAGGGCGGCCTTGCGCGAAACGGGCTTGCCGGCGGCAGGCCCGGCGTCCTCATCCAGGTCCATGGACAGGTTGCGCAGGGCGGCCTCGAAATCCTCGTCGCCCACTTCCTGCTCGGCTTCGCCGGTCTGGGCACGCGCGTCGCCGGGCGCGGCCGCCGGCTCGTCGTCAAGGCCCGCCCAGGCGGCATCGTCGATCAGGCCGGAGCCGATCTTCTCCTCGGCCGCCTCGGGCTCCGAAGCCGCGGGCTGGGAAACCGGGGACTCCTTCCGGTCACGGGCCGAGTCGGCCGGCTCATCGCCGAAATCGATGCCGTCCAGGCCCAGGTCGTCGGCCGGGTCCGGCTTGGTCTCAGGCTTGTCGCCCAGGAGATCGTCCAATCCCCCGAAAAGATCCTCGTCACCGAAGCCGGCCTTGCTGGCCGCGGATTTTCTGCCCTTGGCGGGCGCGGGCTCATCGGCCTTGAGGAAGTCGTCGGAGAAAGAGGGCTCGTCGCTGTCCTTCTTCTCGCTGAAGGGATCCTTGCCCAAGTCGCCCAGGTCGCCGAGATCGCCCAGGCTGGCGAGGAACTCATCCTCGTCGAAATCCGCGCCCAGGCCCGACTTGCCCGATTTGCCGGCCTTTTCCGCCGGAGCGCCCTCGTCACTACTCAGGGCAAGGCCCAGGTCGCCCAGACCAAGATCGTCCTCGGGCTCCGCCGCGGCCGCTTTCGGGCGCGGCGGCTCGGGCTTGGGCTCAGGCTTGGATTCGGGCTTAGGCTCAGGCTGCAGGGCCGGCTCGGACTCTTGAGCGGCGCCCGCGGGGAAGGCGGTGAACGTATGGGAGCACCGTGAGCAGCGCACCTTGGTCCCGCCGGGCGATATCTTGCTATCGGGGAGATTGTATTTGGTCTGGCACTCGGCGCATTGAACGATCATCGATGTGTCTCCAACGGCCTAGGGGCCGTCGGCCGCGTCAGCCCATACCTATCCGCTCCGGCCATCGCCATCGGGGATCAGGTCGTAAATGCTGCGCATGCCGCGATATTTTTCAGCATAATCCAGTCCGTAGCCCACCACAAAACCTTTGTCCAGGGCAAAGCCGCGGAAATCCACTGTCATCGGCACCTCGCGGCGCTCGGACTTGTCGATCAGCGCGCAGACCTTGACCGATCTGGGCCTGCGCAGCGCGAGCACCTTGAGGAAGTAGTCCATGGACCTGCCCGTATCCACGATATCCTCGACCACGAGCACGTGCTTGTCCTCGATGTTCGTCTCCAGGTCCTTCTTGAACTCGACCTTCTCGGAGCCCATGGTCTTGTCGCCGTAGCTGGCCAGGCGCACGAAATCCAGGCGCACGTCAAGGTCCTGGGGCAGAGCGCGCACCAGGTCCGCGAAGAAGAGGAAGGCGCCCTTGAGCACGCACACGGCGATGAGCGGCTCCTTGCCGTAATGGCGGCCGATCTCCTGGCCCAGCTCGGCCACCCGGCGGGCTATGTCCTGCTCGTCGACGAGCTTGATGAACTTGGGCATGGGCCGTGACTCCGGTTCAGCGGGGCTCGAGCGTGACGAGCATGGCCGTCTCGTCGCACTCCGGGAATTTGGGGCAGTTGAGGCAATCGGTCCAGACCTTCTGCGGCAGCGTGTCCTTCTCCACCTCGGAGAAGCCGCAGCGCTTGAAGAACTCGACCACGTAGGTCAGGGCGAAGACGCGCGTCAGGCCAAGCTCCCGCGCCTCGTCCAGGCACGTATCGACCATGGCCTTGCCCAGGCTCCTGCCTTTGTGGGCGTCGTCCAGGGCCAGGGAGCGGATCTCGGCCAGGTCCTCCCAGCAGATGGTCAGGGCGCAGCAGCCCACGGTCTTGCCGGTGGCCTTCTCCTCGGCCACGTAGAAATCCCGCACATGGCCGTACAGGCTGTTGAGCGAGCGAGGCAGGAGCTGGCTCCTCTGGGCGCAGCTCATGAGCAGCCGGTGCATGCCCTTGACGTCGGACATGCGGGCCTTGCGGATGGTGTACGCCTCCATGGGCGGTCATTTCTCCTGGGTCTTGTTCACGAGGGGTCGCACCATGGCCTCGACCTTGCCCGGGGCGTAGCCGACCATATCGTCGGCCATGCGTCCCCGGCCGTCATAGACCACGGTGTAGGGCACGCCGCTGACCTGGTACGCGGCCAACAGCTCCGGGGTCCGCCAATACACGGGGAAGTTGAGCGGCATGTCCCGCAGGAACCGCTCCACGGGTCCGGTGGAATCGTCCACCGAGATCCCGAGCACCACGAGCTGGTCCTCGGCGTACCGCTGGCGCAAGGCCACGAGCTCGGGCAGCTCCTGGCGGCAGGGCGGGCACCATGTGGCCCAGAAATTGACGAGCACGACCTTGCCCTTGCTCTCCTCGATGAGGTCCAGCAGCTCGCGGTACTCCAGCGCGCGCACCGCCGGCGCTTCGGCCGAGGCGCGAGGCTGGCCTTGGCCCTGTACGCCCGCCTCCCGGCCGTCATCCTGGGAGCAGGCCGGCGCGCAGCAAAGGGCAAGGACCAGGCACAAGGCCTGCACCGGAAACAAGCGGCTCGACAAGGTCATGAAACTCCTTGGGATGCGTTGCGGCCGCCGGCGCGTGGCCGGGGCGGTCCTGCTTTTTATGCGCTCAGCAGCTGCTTGGCAAGCCTCACCGCCGCCACGGCGTCCCCGGCGAAGCCGTCCGCGCCTATGGCCTCGGCGTAGGCCTGCGAGACCACCGCGCCCCCGATGAAAATCCTGGCGCCGAGGCCCTGACCGCGCGCCAGGGCCACGACCTCCTCCATGCGCACCATGGTCGTGGTCATGAGCGCGGACAGGCCGATGAGCGCGGCGTTCTCGCGCCGCGCGGCCTCGACGATCGTCGCGGCCGGCACGTCCTTGCCCAGGTCCAGGACATCGAAGCCGTGGTTGCGCAGCATGAGGCAGACGATGTTCTTGCCGATGTCGTGGATGTCGCCCTCCACCGTGGCCATGACCACGCGCGGCCGGACCTCTTCCCGCCCGGACTTCTCCAGCAGCGGGCGCAGCCGCTCGAAGCCGGCCTGCACGGTCTCGGCCGAGAGCATGAGCTGGGGCAGGAAATATTCGCGGCGCTCATACTTCTCGCCGACCTCCATGATGCCCGGGACAAGCTCTTCGCCGACCAGCTCGAACGGATCGCGGCCCTGTTCCAGGGCCGCCTCCAGCAGGGAAACCACGCGCTCCTTGTCGCCGCGGACCACGGCCTCCCGCGGGGTGGCGGCCGCCGACTCGGGCGCGGCGATGCGCGAGCCCGTGAGGCCGGCCTCGCTTGATTTCCAGGACGAGAACCCGGCGATGAAACGCCCGGCCTGGGGGTCACGGTTCAGGAGCACCTCCGCGGCGGCCAGGGATTCTCGCAGCCTCACGGAGCCCGGGTTGGCGATGCAGGCGGTCAGGCCTTCGCCCATGCACAGGGCCAGGAAGGTCGAGTTGACGAGCTCGCGGGCCGGCAGGCCGAAGGAGACGTTGGACAGGCCGAGCACGGTCGGCAGCCGCCATGCGTCGCGGCAGTGGCGTATGACCGCCAGGCAGGCCTTGGCCGCCTCGGGCTTGGAGGACACGGTCAAGGCCAGGGCGTCGACCATGATGAGCCTGCGCGGGATGCCCAGGTCCTCGGCCTTGCGCAGGAGCGCCTCGATGGCCGCCAGCCGCTCGGGGGCGGTCACGGGCAGCTTCTTGCCCGCCAGGGGCAGAAGGATGAACGGCGCGCCGAGCTTGCGGCACAAGGGGCCGAGCTCCTCCAGACGGCCGGCCTCGCCGCTGATGGAATTCACCAGGGGGGAGCCGGCGCAGGCCCAAAGGCTCGCGGCCATGGCTTCAACATTGGTCGTGTCCACGGACAAGGGCGTGTCGAAGCGCTCGGACAAGGCCTTGACGAGGGCCGGCAGGATCTCGGCCTCCTTGACCATGGGCGCGCCCACGTTCACGTCGAGCACCGCCGCGCCGGCCTCGATCTGCTCCGAGGCCATGGCCATGGCTTCGCCGAACACGCCGGCTTGCAGCTCCTCGGCCAGTTTCTTCTTGCCCGTGGGATTGATGCGCTCGCCGATGAGCACGAGCGGCAGCGCATGGTCCACGGCCACCGAGCGTCCGCGGGTGGTCAGCACGAGGCAGGGGCGCTCCACGGGCCTGGGCCCCTCCCACTGCCTGCCTTGCAGGGCCGCGGCCAGGGCCGCGATGTGCTCGGGCCCGGTGCCGCAGCACCCGCCCAGGAACTTGGCGCCCAGGTCGACGAACGGCGCGGACTTGGCGGCGAACTCCTCGGGCCCCAGGGGGAACACGGTCCGCCCGCCCTCCAGCCGGGGGATGCCGGCGTTGGGCTGCACGTGGAAAGGCGCCTCCAGCCTGCGGGAGAGCCGCTCCACGAGACGCACGATCTCCTCGGGGCCGGAGCCGCAGTTCACGCCCACGATTTCGACGCCCAGATTCTGCATGGTGTCGGCGAAGGTGCCCGGAGGGGTGCCCGTCAGGCTCGTCTGGCCCTCGAAGGTCATGGACACGAGCACAGGCAGGTCGCAGGCTTCGCGCGCGGCCACGACCACGGCCTTGGCTTCGGCGAGGTCGAAGTGCGTCTCGGCCTTGATGAGGTCCACGCCGCCTTCCACGAGCCCGCGGATCTGCTCGGCGTAGATCGCCACCATGTCGCGGAAGGAGATCGGGCCCAGCGGCTCCACGAACAGGCCCGTGGGCCCCACGCTGCCGGCCACGAAGGCCCTGTCCCCGGCGGCCTGCCTGGCCACTTCGGCCATGGTCCGGTTGAGGGCGCGCACGTCCACGCCCGCGCCCAGCTTGGGCGCGCTGCCCCCAAAGGTGTTCGTGGTCAGGATGCGCGCGCCGGCGGCAAGGTACTCCTCATGCAGGCCGCGCATGACTTCGGGCCGCTCCAGTCCGAAACGCTCCGGCGACATGCCCGGAGGGAGCCCGCGCTTCTGCAGAAGGGTGCCGTAGGCCCCGTCGAAGAGGTGGAGGGCGCGGCCGGACAAGATGTTCCTGAAGTCGGGCACGGAAAAACTCCTGCTGTCATTTCAAGGGATGGAGAGGCCGCAGCCGCTCTGGTGAAGCAAAATGTGATACTGAAAAGCATTGAAAAGTACAAACGGAAAATATACCCTGCGCGCATAACCCGCGCCATCCGCGCGCAGCCCACCACTGGCAACCGCCGTTTGGCCGTGATATACGACGAGTCATGAAACATCCCCGCCGTAAGCAGCAGCATGCCCCGACGGACGATCCCAATCGCGGTCGCCGCGAATCCCTGCGCGCCAAGTCCGCCCGTGACGAGGAGCGCGCCTCCGAGCGTCGCGCCGGGG
>JAEYTO010000066.1 GCA_023433925.1 Pseudomonadota bacterium
CTCGATGTTCAGGCCCGCCTCCGCGAGGGCGCCGGACACGGCCGAGAGCTGCGCGGCGCTGACCCTGCGGCCGAGCAGCGTCACGATATGCCGGGGCTTGCCCTGGGCTCCGACCCAGGACTCGTACTCGCCGGAGTCCACGGGCATGAACTTGAGACCCACCCCCAGCTCGTGGGCCAGGAAGAGCATCTCCTTGAGGATCGGCGCGGACTCGGATTCGGGCGGTATCTTGATCATGATGCCCAGGTTGAGGGAGTCGTGTATGACCGCCTGGCCGATATCCAGGATGTCCACTCCGTACTCCGCCAGCTTGGCGGTCAGGGCATGCATGAGGCCCGGCCGGTCCTGGCCGTAGACATGGATGAGCACGATCTCGCGCATTGGCCGTCCTTGAAGGCTCGCTTGCATTTCGCGCCCGCGGCGCGCACCCTCTTATAAAGGAGCATGGCCGTGAAGGCAAAAGCAAAAGGGCCATATGCGCCACCAGAGCGGAGCGAAACAGAGAGGCGGACCATCATGGACCTGTTGCGTGACGAACCGTTGACGGCCAAGGAACTCTCGGCCGAGGCCGGCATGTCCGAACGGCGCGTGCGCGAGGCCCTTGAGCACGTGCGCCGCTCGGCCCCCAGCCAAGGCCTGCGGCTCGTGATGGAGCCCCCGCGCTGCCGCTCGTGCGGTTTCGCCTTCGCCAAGCGCGACCGGCTCGGCAAGCCGGGCCGCTGCCCCCTATGCAAGGGCTCGTTCATCGAGGAGCCACGCTTTCGGCTGGTGGAGGCCTAGCTCCTGTTCAACCGCCGCATGGACCTACCAATGCGCTTCATCGTGGGACTCAGGCCCTGGTCATCATCCAGGGCCACCGCACAAACCATGCGCTTTGCGGATCAGGTCCGGAAAACACGAAGGCTTCCAATCGGCTCTTCCGTCGCCAACGCCTCCCCTATAGCGGCTTGTAATTAAGCTGAGAAATCGCTTCCAATACTCTTAAGCGTAGGGGGTGCAGGAGAATCATTCCCCTGCCGGGAGCGAGTCTGAGAGAGGGCAGCGCCCTCTCTCGGTTGATTTGCAAATCGCTCTAGTGCGCGGCCGCCGGGTCGAACTCCGCGTGCCTGGGCGGCCGGCGGATGATCCACATGGCCACTACCAGGCAGAGAAAGATGACCATCTGCATGTAAAACACGTCCATGAAGGCCAGGGCCGCGGCCTGGCGCTGGAGCATGCGGTAAAGCACGGCCATGGCCTCCACGCCAGACTGAACGTGGATGCCGTGGCTCTCCAGGTACTGGCGCACGCCCTCCACGCCCTGGGCGAAGGTCTCGTTGAACCAGCCCATGTGCTCAGCCAGCCGGGCATGGTGGAACTGTCCGCGCCGGGCCAGCAGCGTGGTCACGAAAGCCACGCCGAAGGAGCCGCCCAGGTTGCGCAGGAGATTGAATATGGCCGCGGCGTTGTTCATTTCCTGGCGCGGGATCCAGGCCATGGTCAGGAAGGACAGGGGCACGAAGAAGAAGGCCATGCCTAGGCCCTGGATGTTGCGGCCGACCATGGCCGTGCCCATGTCGATGTTCAGGCTGAAGCCTGACATGTAGTGGACCGACCAGGCGTTGGCCAGCAAGCCGAGGAACAGGAACCAGCGGGCGTCCACGCGCTGGGTGAACTTGCCCACGAAAGGCATGAGCGCCAGCGTGATGAGGCCGCCGGGGCTGAGCACGAGGCCGGCCTGGAAGGCCGTGTAGCCCATGAGCGACTGGAGGAACATGGGCAGGAGCACGATGGAGCCGAAGAAGGCGAAGAAACCGAAGAACATGACCAGGTTACCCAGGGCGAAGCTGCGGTCCTTGAACACGCGCAGGTTCACGATGGGGTTCTCGTGACGCCATTCCCAGACGACCAGGGCCACGAGGCAGGCCACGGCGATGACGGTCAGGCTCAGGATGAAGCTCGAGCTGAACCAGTCGCGCTGCTGGCCCAGATCAAGCACGATTTGCAGACAGCCGAAGCCCGCCGCGAGGAGCGCGAGGCCCACGTAATCCACGCGCTCGCCCTTCTTCCAGCGCTGCTGGTAGGCCGGGTCATGGACATGGGACCAGCTCATGAACAAAGCGAGCAGGCCGATGGGCAGATTGATGTAGAAGATCCAGCGCCAGGACCAGTTGTCGGTCAGCCAGCCGCCCAGGACCGGACCGAGGATGGGCGCCACGACCACGCCCATGCCGAAGACGCCCATGGCCAGTCCGCGCTCGTTGGGCGGGAAGGTCTCCAGGAGGATGGCCTGGGACATGGGCTGCAAGCCTCCGCCGCCGATGCCCTGGAGCACGCGGAAGAGCACGAGCGTGGACAGGCTGCCGGCCATGCCGCACAGGAGCGAGGCCGCGGTGAACAGGGCGATGGAGGCCATGAGGTAGTTCTTGCGGCCCATGAGCCTGGCCAGCCAGCCGCTCATGGGGATGATCACCGCGTTGGCCACCAGGTACGAGGTCAGCACCCAGGTGACCTCCTCCTCGCCGGCGGACAGGCTGCCCTGCATGTGACGCAGGGACACGTTGGCCACGCTCGTGTCCAGGACCTCGATCATGGTCGGGATCATGACGCTGGCCGTGACGAGCCACTTGCTCACGGGGGCGATCCCGCCCGCATTGCCGGCGCCGGCCGCCCGCACCGCCCTACTCGCCGTCCGTGCGGATGGTGGCCAGAACGCTCAGGCCCATGCGCAGCTGCGGCAGGTCCCTGGCCGCGTCCCAGTCTATGGCCAGCTTGACCGGGACGCGCTGCACGACCTTGACGAAATTGCCCGTGGCGTTCTCCGGCGGGAACAGGGAGAAGACCGAGCCCGTGCCGGCCATGATGGAGTCCACGCGGCAGGGAATCTCGACCCCCGGATACGTGTCCACGCGGACCCAGGCGCGCTGGCCCGGCCGCACGTCCGTGAGCTGCGTTTCCTTGAAGTTGGCCGTGATCCAGATGCAGTCGCGCTCCAGCGGCACGATGGTCAGCAGCGGCTGCCCCGCCGAGACCATGCGGCCCGGCTCCACGGATTTGCGCGTGACGTGGCCGGCGGCCGGGGCCTTGATCTCCACGTAGGCGAGGTTGAGCTCGGCCTGGCGCACGCGCGCCTCGGCTAGGCGCACGCGGGCGGCCTGGGCTTCGGCTTCCTTGGAGCGTATGCCGGCCACGTCGTGGCCCGTGCGGGCCAAGCGGGCCTCGGCTTCCAGGCGCCTGCGGCCCTCGCGCAGAGCCGCCTCCTGGTCGTCCACGGCATCGAGCCTGGCGCTGGCCGCCTCGACCTTGGCCTGGCAGGTGGCGACCGTCGTGCTGACTTCATCCATGGCCGACTGGGGCACGACCTCATACTTGATGAGATCCTCGTAGCGCGCGAGGTCCAGCTTGGCCTTGTCCCGGACGGCCCGGGCCTCCACGAGGGACTGCCTGATGGCTTCGCGCGCCTTGACCAGTTCGGCGAGCTGGCGATCCATGCTGGCGATCTGGGCCTGGATGCTCGCCACGCGCGAGTCCGTCTGGCTGATCTCCAGCGGCACGCCGAGCTGCCCGGCCGCGAGCTGCGCCTGGGACGAGGCCAGCTCGGCCCTGGCCTGGGCCAGGGCGACCTCGTAGTCCGTGGGGTCCAGGCGCACGAGCACGTCGCCGGCCGCGACGCGCTGGTTGTCCGTGACGAGCACCTCGGTCACGTAGCCCAGCACGCGCGGGCTGACCGGGTACATGCGGCCGTCCACGAAGGCGTCATCCGTGGTTTCCCGGCCCAGGCCGGAGACGATCCACCACGCGCCGGCCGCCAGGGCCAGGGTCAGGACGATTCCGGCCAGCACCCGCTTGCGCACGGGCAGCTTGCGCCCGGAAGAAGAATTCTGTTCCGCCATTTTCATATCTTGTGGCGCAGGTGTTTCGGCCGTCGAATCAGTTGTCCCAACAACCATCATGGCGCGGGACGATAAGTCTCTCCCGCCTCAAGGTCAAGATCGTGTCATTTCGAGCGCTTGATTGCGCCAGGTCCGCTCTTGACATTTTCCGGCATGTGAATTTTATTCTCTCAACCGGAGAATAACAGAATGATTGACGGAATCGATATGAACATCTTGAATATTCTTCAAGCCAATGCGCGCACCTCCAATGCCGAAATCGCCCGCCAGGTGGGCATGGCGCCCTCGGCCATCCTGGAGCGCATCCGCAAGCTGGAGCGCAAGGGCATCATTCTAGGCTACGAGACGCGCATCTCGCCCCAGGCCCTGGGCAAGCATCTGACCGCCTTCACCCTCGTGCGCACCGAGGAGCCCGTGGGCTCCACCGAGACGGGCGAGGAGCTGGCCAAGGTCCCGGGCGTCATGGAGGTGCACTACGTGGCGGGCCAGGACGCCTACTTCGTCAAGTCGAGGACCCGCGACCCCGAGAACCTGGCCGCCCTGCTCAAGCAGTTCGGCCGCATCAGGACCATCCGGGACACGCGCACGACCGTCGTGCTCAGCACGGTCAAGGAAACCATGAACATCCCCCTGGACAGCACCCCAGAAGGAGAAGCCGCGGAATGAATCCCGAATTCGAGCAGAAGATCCTCGCGCGGGGCAAGGAGTTCTTCACCTCCATTTCCGGCGAGGCGCCTTCCATCTTCAGCAAGGGCCACTGGACCGGCAAGGTCATGGACTGGGCCATGAAGAACGAAGACTTCAAGGTCCAGCTCTTCCGCTTCGTGGACGTCCTGCCCTACCTGAACACGGGCGAGTCCCTCCAGCGCCACATCGAGGAATACTTCGCCGGAGACGACTGCGACATTCCGCCGGTGCTCAAGTGGGGCGCCGAGAAGTCCGGCCTGTTCGGCGGCCTGGCCGCCAAGGTCATGGGCAAGGCCATCCGCGGCAACATCGAGGGCATGGCCAAGCAGTTCATCATCGGCGAGAACTGCAAGGAGGCCATGAAAACCCTGCGCAAGCTGCGCAAGGACGGCTTCGCCTTCGTGGTCGACTTCCTGGGCGAGGCCACCGTGAGCGAGAAGGAAGCTCAGGCCTACCACGACGGCTACATGGAGATCCTCGACGCCATGGCCGCCGAGCAGGACAAGTGGGACAGCCTGGGCAAGGCGGCCGACGGCCAGGACTGGGGCCATGCGCCCAAGGTCAACGTGGCCGTGAAGCTGTCGGCCTTCTACTCCCAGGCCAAGGCCCAGGACATCCCCGGCTCGGTCCAGGGCATGCTCGCCCGCATCGTGCCCATATACCGCAAGATCAAGGCCATGGGCGGCTTCCTGTGCATCGACATGGAGCAGCTCAAGTACAAGGAAATGACCATCGAGCTGTTCAAGCGGCTGCGGGCCATGGACGAGTTCCGGGGCTATCCGCACCTGGGCATCGTCCTGCAGGCCTACCTGCGCGACACGGAAAAGGATCTGGACGGCCTGCTCTCCTGGGCGCGCGAGGAGTCGCTGCCCATCTCCGTCCGCCTGGTCAAGGGCGCCTACTGGGACTACGAGACGGTCATGGCCAAGCAGTGCGGCTGGGACGTGCCCGTGTGGACCCGGAAGCCCGAGTCGGACCTGTGCTACGAGCGCTGCGCCCGCAAGGTCCTGGAGAACCACGACATCTGCCATTTCGCCTGCGCCTCGCACAACATCCGCACCATCTCCCATGTCATGGAGACGGCCCGCGAACTGAACGTGCCCGAGCAGCGCTACGAATTCCAGGTGCTCTACGGCATGGCCGAGCCCGTGCGCAAGGGCCTCAAGAACGTGGCCGGCCGCGTGCGTCTGTACTGCCCCTACGGCGACCTGCTGCCCGGCATGGCCTACCTCGTGCGCCGGCTGCTGGAGAACACGGCCAACGAGAGCTTCCTGCGCCAGAGCTTCGCCGAAGGCAAGGAGCTGGAGCGGCTGCTGGAGAACCCCGCGCTGACGCAGGCGCGCGAGCTCGAATGCTCGCCCGTGACGCATCCGGCCAAGCGGCCGAGCTACGGCGACCTGCCGCCGTTCAAGAACCACCAGCTCGTGGACTTCACCATCCCCGAGGTGCGCGAGGCCTTTCCCAGGGCCATCGCCGAGTTCCGCAAGACCAGGGGCCGCGTCTATCCGCTGCACATCGGCGGCAAGGATGTCACGACCCAGGATCTGCTGCCCTCCGCCAACCCGGCCGACCCGGACGAGATCCTCGGACAGGTCTGCCAGGCAGGCAAGGCCGAGATCGATCTGGCCGTCGCCGCCGCTGACAAGGCCTTCGCCTCGTGGCGCGACGTGCCGCCCGAGGAGCGCGCCGGCTATCTGGTCAAGGCCGCGGCCATCGCCCGCCGGCGCATCTTCGATCTGTGCGCCGTGCAGGTGCTGGAGGTCGGCAAGCAGTGGGACCAGGCCTACCATGACGTGGGCGAGGCCATGGACTTCCTGGAGTACTACGCGCGCGAGATGATCCGCCTTGGCGCGCCCCGGCGCATGGGCCAGGAGCCTGGCGAGCACAACCATCTGTTCTATCAGGCCAGGGGCGTGGCCGCGGTCATCGCGCCCTGGAACTTTCCCTTGGCCATCTCCGTGGGCATGGCCTCGGCGGCCATCGTGACCGGCAACCCCGTGATCTACAAGCCCGCCGGCCCGTCCTCCATCGTGGGCCACGGGCTGGCGGACATCTTCCGCGAGGCCGGCCTGCCCGCGGGCGTGTTCAACTACTGCCCCGGCCGCGGCTCGGTCATGGGCGACCATCTCATCGAGCACCCGAAGATCGGCATCATCGCCTTCACCGGCTCCATGGAGGTCGGCCTGCGCATCCAGGAGAAGGCCGCGAAAGTCCAGCCGGGCCAGGCCCAGTGCAAGCGGGTCATCGCCGAGATGGGCGGCAAGAACGCCATCATCGTGGACGACGACGCGGACCTCGACGAGGCCGTGCTCGGGGTGCTCTACTCGGCCTTCGGTTTCCAGGGCCAGAAGTGCTCGGCCTGCTCGCGCGTCATCGTGGTCGAGCCCATTTACGAGCGCTTCGTCGAGCGCCTGGTGGAAGCCGCCAAGTCGGTCAAGATCGGCCCGGCCGAGGACCCGTCCAACTACATGGGCCCGGTGGTCGGCCCTTCGCAGCAAAGGGACATCCTCAAGTACATCGACATCGCCAAGCAGGAGGGCGAGATCCTCGTCATGCGCGAGGCGCCCGGCAAGGGCTGCTACGTGCCCCTGACCGTCGTGGCCGGCATCAGGCCCGAGCACCGCGTCGCCGAGGAGGAGATTTTCGGCCCGGTGCTGGCGGTCATGAAGGCCAAGGACTTCGACCAGGCCATCGAATGGGCCAACTCCACGCGCTTCGCCCTGACCGGCGGCGTGTATTCGCGCAGCCCGCGCCACCTGGAGCAGGCCCGCCGCGAGTTCCGCGTGGGCAACCTGTACCTGAACCGCAACTGCGTGGGCGCGCTCGTCGAGCGCCAGCCCTTCGGAGGCTTCAAGATGTCCGGCGTGGGCTCCAAGGCCGGCGGCCCGGACTACCTGCTCCAGTTCATGGACCCGCGCGTGGTCACCGAAAACACCATGCGCCGGGGCTTCACGCCCATCGGGGACGATGACAACTGGGTTTGCTAGCGATACGGGAGGAAACCGAGAGAGGGCGCGGCCCTCTCTCGGGCTCTCTCCCGCCAGGGGCCGACGGCCCCTGGACCC
>JAEYTO010000005.1 GCA_023433925.1 Pseudomonadota bacterium
CCGCAGGCCCCTGCACCCCATATCTACAAATAAGCAGGCCGCTGCTCCAATTAGGATGGACTTGGCAATGCCCGAGGCGGTCGAGTTCCGAATCTTCGAGGGGGCGCGGCCCCTCTGGAGCCAGGGATTCCAAAGGGGATTATCCCCTTTGGCGGGGTCCAGGGGCAGAGCCCCTGGCGGGTGGGGCCTGGGGGAGGGCGAAGCCCTTCCCAGTCCAAGGCCTACCAGTGGCGGTACACGCCGTAGCCGAAGTAGAAGCGTGGCCCCCAGGGATCGTAGTAGGGATCGTAGTAGGGGTAGCGGGCCGTGCGCTCGGGCCACAGGTGGACCTTGTCCGTGACCACCACCGGATAGACGTAGGGCCGCTCGCCCACGGGGCGGGTCACGATGTCCTCGATGACGCCGGCCACGGTGATCTCCCGGCCGGGCGCGTAGAGCGCCGGGTCCAGGAAGGCCCGTGTGCGCGCGAGGAATCTGCCGCCCGTGTGCTGGCCGGGCTCGGGCCGATCCGATGAGTCCAGCTCGAACTGGAGCACCTCGAACTCCGTGCCCTCGGGGCCTGGCCGCAGGGACACGACCCTGCCGCCCCACAGGACCGTGGCGCCCTTGAACGCGCCCGGCTGCGCCGCCACCTGGGTCGGCTCGGCCGTGGCCGTGGGCTCGATGCGCATGTCCTTGGGCAGCTTGGAGCCGCAGGACGACAGGGCCAGCAGGATGACCAGGGCCGCGCCGATGAGGGCGATGACGGTCGGCCAGGATGAGTCGAAACGCATGGGTCCTCCTCGCTTCCGGCGCACGGCCGGAATCCTCCCTGCGGGGAGCATAGCAGACGCCGGGCGCAATGCAACGCGCTCGGCGTTGAGTCGGACGGCGTTTTCGGCTAGCCTGCCCGCCAGATTCGAGCCATCCCGGAAGAGCACCCGCAGCAAAGGAAGCCCAAATGGCCATGCTCGCCAGCCAGATCAAGGACTATCTCGACCGCGCCTCATGGATCAGGCGCATGTTCGAAGCCGGCATCGAGCTCAAGAAGCAATACGGCGAGGATGCCGTGTGCGACTTCAGCCTCGGCAACCCGGACCTGCCGCCCCCCCCGGCGGTCAAGACGGCCCTGCGCGAGATCGCCGAGGCCGCGGACAAGCCCTTCGCCATTGGCTACATGCCCAATCCGGGCTATCCGGACGTGCGCGCGGCCCTGGCCGCCCAGCTCTCCAAGGAGCAGGGCCTGTCCGTGGCGGCCGGCGACGTGATCCTGACCTGCGGCGCGGCCGGCGGGCTCAACGCCTTCTTCCGCGCCGTGCTGGAGCCCTGCGACGAAGTCGTCTGCCCGGCGCCCTTCTTCGTGGAGTACGGCTTCTACGTGCAGAACTTCGGCGGCGGCCTGGTGCCCGTCAAGGCGCTGCCGCCGGACTTCGGCCTCGATGTGCCGGCCATGGCCGCGGCCATCAACGAGAAGACCCGCGTGGTGCTCATCAACTCGCCCAACAACCCCACGGGCGCTATCTACCCGCGCGAGCAGCTCGAAGCCTTGGCCAAGGTCCTGCGCGAGAAGTCCGCGCTCCACGGCCGGCCCATCTACCTCGTGTCCGACGAGCCGTACCGTTTCCTGGCCTACGACAACGCCGAGGTGCCGAGCCTTCTGTCCATCCACGAGCACTCGGTGGTGGCCAGCTCCTTTTCCAAGAACCTGTCCCTGGCCGGCGAGCGCGTGGGCTACCTGCTCGTCAACCCGGCCATGCCGGGCAAGGAGGAGCTCCTGGCCGGGCTCGTGCTCACCACCCGCATCCTGGGCTTCGTGAACGCGCCGGCCATCGGCCAGAAGATCCTGGCCAAGGCCCTGGGCTCGCAGGTGGACGTCTCGATCTACGCCGCCCGGCGCAAGGCCATGGCCGAGGTGCTCTCGGCGGCGGGCATCGAGTTCGCCATGCCCAAGGGCGGCTTCTACTTCTTCCCCAAGGCGCCTGGCGGCGACGACCTGACCTTCGTGAAGAAGCTTCAGGAGCAGCGCATCCTGGGCGTGCCCGGCACGGGCTTCGGCTATCCGGGATTTTTCCGGCTGGCCTTCTGCGTGGGCGAGAAGGTCATCAGGAGGAGCGAGGAGGGATTCAAGCGGGCGGTCGGCTATAGCGGCTTGCAATCAAGCTGAGAAATCGCTTCCAATACTCTTAAGCGTCGGGGGTGCAAGGGAATCATTCCCCTGCCGGGGGAGAGCCTGGGAGAGGGCAGCGCCCTCTCTCAGTTAATTTGCAAATCGCTTTAGCGCCCGACGAAGGCGAGGGTGGAGAGGGCCGCGCCCTCTCCACGATCTGTATGCAGACAGGACCTAATCCTCGTCCTGGTCCGGCGGCGGGAGCGGGCATTCCAGCTCGTCGGACCTGAAGGGCAGCATGCAGGCGTGGCGCTCGGGCTCCAGGTCCAGGACATCCTCGCCCTCGCGGGTGTAGGGCATGATGATCGGGTGCTTGACGGAATGGTTCAACTGCTGGATGGCGCGCTTGAGGCGAGCCACGCCCCGGAGGGCCTGCTGGAGGTAGACGATCTTCTGCTCGGCCTTGAGCGACTGGAGCAGGAAGTGGAAGGCCGGGTCGTGTCCCAGGGATTCGGAGTCTGGCAGACCCAGGCCGAAGTCCTTTCTCAGATCTTCCAGCTCCTCGACGACGAGCTCCACGTTGTTCTGGATGATGGCCAGCACGTTGTTGCCCACGTGGGCCATGCCGCCGGCCGCCTTGGCCAGGGCGTCCTGCCCGACATCCAGGCGCCGCTCCACGGTGAGCGAGACGAGCTTGGCGCAGTCGGCCAGGAAGCCGGTTTCGAAGCGCCGGAAGTAGGCCTCCCGGCGGTCGTAGAGCATGATCAGTCCGAAGGCCTTTTGGGCCGCGCCGCGCAGGACGAAGGACAGGCGCGAGCGGTAGCCCTCCTGGTATGGCGTGCAGTCCAGGGACTCGCCGCCCATCTCCGAGCTGCGCAGGTCGTTGGACATGACGAAGGCCCGTTCGCCGTCCTGGCTCAGGACCGCGCGCATGACCGGGTGGTGGGGATGGCTCTCTTCCATGTAGCGCACGAAGATGGGCGTGGCCAGGCCCTTGGCCGTGTCGGCGGCGATGTTCTCCCAGCTTCCGTCGGGCTGGCGCAGGCGGCAGACATAGAGGTCCGCCTCCAGCTCGCGCATGAGGATGGCCGCGCTCTCCTCCAGGATGTCGCGGGCCGTGCGGAAATCGTGGCCCACGTTGATGAGCTCGTACATGATCTCCATCACGAGCAGACTGTTTTCGTGGTGGCGCTTGAGCTGCGCGCAGCGTTTTTCCAGGCGCGTGGCGCTGGGCAGGGCCTGGGCCGCGTCGCTGGCCAGGCTCAGCGAGGTCAGCAGGCCGAGCAGCGCGGGCCAGTCGGCCACAATGGTGGCTCCTTCCTGGGCTGAAAGCTCTGGCTGGCGCGCATCAAGGCTGGCGCGGGCCAGTTGGAGCAACCCCAACATGGAACCTTGCGTCGCGCTGGGAGCCGAGGCTATCAGTTCGGTGAGCCGTTGGCGGACCATGGCCTGCCGGTCCTGGATTGTTCCGACGGCCAGGGCGTACCGGCTGGCGGATGGCAGATAGGGTGGCATAGGCGCCTATTTTATCTCGTGGCGAGAAGGGTTGAAAACAAAGGGCGAAATCTTTTGCACACATAATAACCTATGGCAAATAAAAAGCAAGATGGGCCGCCGATTAGCGTAAACCCTCGTTCGGGCTGGTTGACTTCCCTTTCCATATTCCTTAACAATCACCGTCTTGCTTTTTAGAGTATGATCGCTTGCGCATGGGAGCCGGCCACTCCTTGCGGAGCGGAATGAAAGTTCAGGAAAGGGTGGGGGCCAGAGGAAGGGAAAATCCCTTTCCAAAGGGTTTCCCCTCCCCTGGCCGCCGGAGGCATTGCCTTGTTCGAAAGCCTGAGTGACCGCCTCGAGTCCGTATTCAAACGCTTCAAGGGCCAGGGACGCCTGACCGAGGAGAATATCCAAGAAGGCCTGCGCGAGGTGCGTTTGGCTCTCCTGGAGGCGGACGTCAACTTCAAGGTCGTCAAGCAATTCGTCGACCGCGTGCGCGAGAAGGCCCTGGGCCAGGACGTGCAGGGCAGCCTGACGCCCGGCCAGCAGGTGGTCAAGGTCGTCCACGACGAACTCGTCGAGCTTCTGGGCGGCGAGACCGCGGCCTTCGACGTCAAGGGCCCCAAGCCCCTGACCGTCATGATGGTCGGCCTGCAAGGCTCGGGCAAGACGACCTCGGCCGGCAAGCTGGCGCTGCACATGCGGCGCGAGCACAAGATGAAGCCGTACCTGGTCCCGGCCGACGTGTACCGCCCCGCGGCCATCGACCAGTTGACCAAGCTCGGCACGCAGATCGACGTGCCGGTCCATCCGTCCACCCCGGACATGAACCCGGTGGACATCTGCCGCGACGCGCTGACCGTGGCCAAGGACCAGGGCTACGATCTGGTGCTCTTCGACACCGCCGGCCGCCTGCACATCGACGAGCGGCTCATGGACGAGCTGTCCAACATCAAGGCGGCGGTGAGCCCGCGCGAGATCCTCTTCGTGGCCGACGCCATGACCGGTCAGGACGCCGTGAACGTGGCCCAGAGCTTCGACGAGAAGCTCGGCGTCACGGGCGTGGTGCTGACCAAGATGGACGGCGACGCGCGCGGCGGAGCGGCCCTGTCCATCAAGACGGTCACGGGCAAGTCGGTCAAGTTCGTGGGCATGGGCGAGAAGCTCTCGGAGCTGGAGGTCTTCCACCCCGACCGCATAGCCTCGCGCATCCTGGGCATGGGCGACGTGCTCACGCTCATCGAGAAGGCCCAGGGCGAGTTCAGCGAGGACGAGGCGCAGGCGCTGGGCAAGAAGTTCCAGAAGGCCTCCTTTGACTTCGAGGACTTCCGCACCCAGATGGGCCGGCTCAAGAAGCTCGGCTCCCTGGAGGGGCTGCTCAAGCTCATCCCCGGCATGGGCAAGCTCACCAAGCAGATCGGCGAGATGAGCGCGCATGAGAAGGAGATGAAGCGGGTCGATGCGATCATCAGCTCCATGACCATGGAGGAGCGCCGCAAGCCCGAGCTGCTCAATGTCAGCCGCCGCAGGCGCATCGCGGGCGGTTCGGGCGTCAGCCTGGAGCAGGTCAACCAGCTCGTCAAGAATTTCGAGCAGATGCGCAAGATGATGCAGCAGGTCATGGGCGGCAAGGCCCCCAAGGGCGGCATGCCGCAGATGCCGGGAATGCCTGGCCGGCGCGGCCTGCCCGGCGGGCGCATGCCGCAAATGCCGGGAATGCCTCAAATGCCGGGAATGCCTGGCATGCCGGGAATGCCCGGAATGCCGGGAGCCGAAGGCATGCCCGGCATGGGCGAGGGCGGCAAGACCTTGCCCAAGTCCGCCTTCACCAAGAAGAAGAAAAGCGATCGGAAGAAACGCAAGAAAAAGCGTTAGGACTTTTCCTTGCCATTTTTTTTAGCACCGGAATAGACTCCAACAGCACGAGGTAAGACTCATGGCTATCAAGCTCAGACTGACCCGCATGGGTTCCAAGAAGCGTCCTTTCTACCGCATCGTGGCCGTGGACAGCCAGACCAGGCGCGATGGCCGCGCGCTCGATTTCCTCGGGCACTACAATCCCATGGTTGACCCGGCGGAGATCACGATTAATAAGGAGAAGGTGCAGAAGTGGATGGACCGGGGCGCCCAGCCCTCGGACACCGTGCGCGCCCTCCTGCGCAAGGCAGGCGAGTAGACTCGGCGTCTCACCCCGCGCACCTCAGGCGGCGCCCCGGATCGTCGCACGCTCGCGTGACAGCTGAACCGACACCTGTTGGAGGGAATGATGCTGAAAGATCTCGTCGAGTATATCGCCAAGTCATTGGTCGATAATCCGGAAGAAGTGAGCGTTCACGAAGTCGAGGGTGAGCAGACGTCCGTCATCGAGCTTAAGGTGGCCAAGGAGGACCTGGGCAAGGTCATCGGCAAGCAGGGCAGGACCGCCCGCGCCATGCGCACCATCCTGGGCGCGGCTTCGACCAAGGCCAGGAAGCGTTCGGTCCTCGAAATACTCGAGTAGCCCTCGGGCCTCGCCGTCCATGAGCACGAACGAGTGGGTTCTTATCGGCGAGGTGGCCAAATCGCATGGACTCAAGGGGGAGCTCAGCGTGCAGTTCCACGCTGACTCCCCCTCTCTTTTGGACGAAGTGGGCCACGTGTGGCTCGCCGCTCGGGGCGGCCGGCCCAAGCGCTTTTCCGTGCATGCCTGGCGCGAGCACCAGGGCCGCGTGCTCCTGTGGCTCGTGGGCATCAACGGCCGCGACCAGGCCGATGCCTGGCGCGGGGCCGAGGTGCTCCTCAAGGAAAGCGACCTGCCCGCGCCCGAGGAGGGCGAGGTCTATCTGCACGATCTCCAGGGCCTGGACGTGCTCCTGGAGGACGGCGCCCGCCTGGGCGCCATCACGGATTTCATGACCGAGCCCCAGGAACTGTGGATCATCACCACGGACAAGGGCGAGGAGATCCTCTTTCCGGCCGCGCCCGAGCTGGTTCCGTCCATCGACCTGGAGGCCGGCAGCGTGACCATCGCGCCCCCGCCGGGGCTCCTTGAGCTATACCTGCGCAAGGACGAGGGCGAGTCATAGTCCATGTCTCGCCGCGCCGGGCCGGAAGAGCCTGCCGCGGCTTTTCATCCTTGGCGCCGTCATGGCTGCGATCGGCCGGCCTACAGCCTATTGAACAGGCCGCGCGGGCCGGAATGGCCCGCTTGATGCGTGGCATCCATCTGAAATCCCTGAGCTTTGCGCAAGCAGTGGAGTTGAAGAGCCGGGACGGCTTTTTCAACGGTCTGTTACGGATGTCCGGCTGGCGATGCGGGACTATAGCGCCCCGGATGCGATGCGCAGCTTGGCGAAAGCGATGAAGATGTCAGTTGCTTTCTCGGACGAGGAAAAGGACTTGGGCACGATGGTTATCATGTCGAAGAACTTGCCTTGTTCTGGATATCCTTCGGGATAGATGCTGCCCGATGCGGTATAGCGCCCGTCTTCCGTCTTGCCCGGAGAGGGGGCGATGATGTGCTCCTGGTGCTTGTAGACTTTGCTCATTGTATATTCCTCCTGAACTATATAACTATCTCACGAGTCTCGTCGAAAGTCCATTGTTCGTTCAGCCGCACGGACGGGCCGCCGTCCGGCAGGCGCCTCGCTCCGCCGAGGGACCGCGGCGGAGCCCCCAATCGTCAGGCCCTTGACGACGCGGCCTGATCCCGGAACAGCTTGTGTTTGGCCCATACTTGGGATAATCGCGGAGCGCGTGCGCCGGCCGTGCCAGGCGACCCGATCACGCTCTTCTGACCACACGATCGACCGCCTCGAGGACGAAACGTGCACTTCACCATCCTGACCCTGTTCCCCGAGTTCTTCGACTCGCCGCTGTCCACGGCCCTCATGGGCCGGGCGCGGGAGCAGGGGCTGGTCTCGTTCTCTTGCGTCAACCCGCGCGACTTCACCTCCGACCGTCACCGCACCGTGGACGACAGGCCCTATGGCGGCGGGCCGGGCATGGTCATGATGCTCGATCCCCTGGCGCGGGCCATCGAGTCGGTGCGCGCCGGCGGCGGCACGGGCCGCCTGCTCATGCTCTCGCCGCGCGGCCGGCCGCTCACGCAGGAGTTGGCCCGCGAACTGGCGGCCGAGGAGCGCCTCACGCTCCTATGCGGCCGCTACGAGGGCATCGACGCCCGACTGTGCGAGCTGTACCCTGTCGAGGAAGTCTCCGTGGGCGACTACGTGCTGAGCGGCGGCGAGGCCGGCGCAGTGGTGCTCCTGGAGGCCGTGGCGCGCCTGCTGCCCGGCTTCATGGGCCACGAGGGCTCGGGCGAGGAGGAGAGCTTCTCGGCCGGGCTGCTCGAATACCCGCACTATACGCGGCCCGAGGAGTACCGCGGCCTGCGCGTGCCCGAGGTGCTGCTTTCGGGCGACCACGGCCGCATCGCGGCCTGGCGCAGGGACAGAGCCCTGGAGACCACCCTGGTCACGCGGCCCGACCTGCTTGCCGAGGCGCGCCTCGATGCCCGCGACATGGCCCATCTGCGCGGGCGGCCCAGGGAGCGGCTGGGCAGGAATCTTTACGTGGCGCTGGTTCATTACCCGGTGCTGGATAAATCGGGCCGAATCACGGCGGTCTCTTTGACAAATCTGGACGTCCACGATATAAGCCGCGTTTCCCGCACGTACGGTGCGGCCGGGCTTTATCTGGTCACGCCGCTCAAGGACCAGCAGGAGCTGGCCGAGGCGGTCCTCGGGCATTGGGTGGGCGGCCCCGGAGGCCGGTCCAACCCCGACCGCGAGGAGGCCCTGCGCCTGGCCCGCGTGCGCGAGAGCCTGGAGGCGGTCATGGCGGACATTGAAGTCCGCGCGGGCCGCAGGCCGAGGCTCTTGGTCACAAGCGCGGCGCTGCACGCCAAGGGCCGGGGCAGGCCCAAGCCCAAGGACGTGCGGCTCGCGAGCGCCGGGGACGTTCGGCGATGGCTGGCCCGCGAGCCGGTGCTCCTGGCCCTGGGCACCGGGCACGGCCTGGCTGGCGAGGTGCTGCGAGATGCGGACGGGGTCCTGCGGCCCATCCGCTATCTGGACGAGTACAACCACCTGCCCGTGCGCGCGGCCGCGGCCATCTGCCTGGATAGGCTGTTGGCGGACCACTGGTAGGAAGGACAACCGGCCCTGGGGCCGGACGCGAATTCATAAGGAGAGAGTCATGGACGTCATCAAGAACATCGAGCGCGAGCACATGCGCCTTGACCTGCCCGAGTTCAGGGCCGGCGACACCATCCAGGTCTACCTGCGCATCCTTGAGGGCGAGAAGGAGCGCATCCAGATGTTCCAGGGGAACGTCATCCGCGTGCGCAGGGGCACCACCGACTCCACCTTCACGGTGCGCAAGGTGACCGACGGCGTGGGCGTGGAGCGCATCTTCCCCATGCATTCGCCCTTCATCGAGCGCATCGAGGTGCTTACCCAGGGCAAGGTGCGCCGCAGCCGCCTCTACTACCTGCGCAACCTGCGCGGCAAGGCCGCCCGCATCAAGGTCAAGCGCACCGAAACCGCCCAGTAGGCTTAGGCCAAGCGCTTTTCCGGGGGGAGCCCTGCGGGCTCCCCCTGTTCCTGCCCGCGCGAGGAGGATGCTTGCCGCCGTTGGTGCCAGCCGACAAGGCCGGCCGCGTTGCCGGCGTTGACGAGGCGGGCCGGGGCTGCCTCGCCGGCCCCGTGGTCGCCGCGGCGGTCATTCTGCCTCCGTTCGCCAGGCTTCCCGGTCTGGCCGATTCCAAGCTCCTGACCCCTGACGAGCGCACCCGCCTCGAGCCGCTCATCAAGTCCCGCGCCTTGGCCTGGGCCGTGGGCGTGTCCTGGCCCCCCGAGATCGACTCGTTGAACATCCTGCGCGCCTCGCTCCTGGCCATGGGCCGGGCCGTGTCGGCGCTCGGGCTGCGTCCCGAGGAGATCCTCGTGGACGGCAACCAGTGCATCCCCGAGCAGCTCGTCTCCTTCGTGCCGCAACGCGCCGTCATCGACGGCGACCGCCTCGTGCGCTGCATCTCCGCGGCCAGCGTCCTGGCCAAGACCTTCCGCGACCGCATCATGGGCAAGCTCGACCGGCGCTATCCCGGCTACGGCTTCGCTCGCCACAAGGGCTACGGCACACGCGAGCATCTGCTGGCCCTGGCCGAGCTGGGCCCGTGCCGCATGCACCGCCTGACCTTCCGCCGCGTGCGGTTCGAGCCGGACGAAGGAGAGCAGATGTGTCTGCCCGGCCTGTGAGCGATGCGCCGCACTTGGCTGCGGGCCGCGCGGGCGAGGACGCCGCCGCCGACCTCCTGCGGCGCGAGGGCTTCCGGGTGATCGCGCGCAACTGGCGCTCGGGCGGCCTGGAACTGGACATCATCTGCGAGCGTGACGGCCTGCTCGTGTTCGTGGAGGTCAAGGCGCGCGCGGCCGAGGGCTTGTCCGGCCCCGAGGAAGCCCTGACCCCGGCCAAGCGCCGCAAGCTGGCCAAGGCCATCGGCCTGTTCCTGAGCGAGCGCGGCCTGTGGGACAGGCCCTGCCGCGTGGACCTCGTGAGCGTGGTCCACGGCCCGCGCGGCGTCATCGCGAGACGCCACGAGGACGTGCTCGACTTCGCGGCCGACGCGCCGCGCTCGGCCTGGCAGCCGTGGTAGTTTGGGAGGCCAGCATGGATGAACCAAGACGCGGACGCCTGCACGTCGTGGCCACGCCGCTGGGCAACGCGGGCGACCTGTCGCCGCGCGCCCGCGAGGTGCTCTCCTCGGCCGGCCTCGTGCTCGCCGAGGATACGCGCCGGGCCGGGCTGCTCTTCCAGCGCCTGGGCATCAAGGCCAGCCGTTTCATGAGCTTCTTCGAGCACAATGAGGAGGGCCGCGTGGCCCAGGTACTGGCCGAGCTGGAGCAGGGCCGCGACGTGGCCCTCATCTCGGACGCCGGCACGCCGCTCCTGTCCGATCCGGGCTACCGCCTCGTGCGCGCCTGCCGCGAGGAGGGCTTCGCCGTGTCGCCGGTTCCAGGCCCTTCGGCGCCCATCGCGGCCCTGTCGGCTTGCGGCTTGCCGCCATACCCTTTCGTTTTCCTGGGCTTTCTGCCCAGGCGGGACTCGGACATCGCCCGGCTGTTCGACGAGTTCGGCCGCGTGAAGGCCACGCTGGTCTTCTTCGAGCGCAAGAGCCGCCTGGCCGCCACCTTGAACCTGGCCGCCAAGTCCCTGGGGAACCGCGAGTTCTGCATCGCGCGCGAATTGACCAAGGAGCACGAGGAGTTTATCCTCGGGCGACTGGGAAACCTCGGGGAAGCACGCCTCGACCTTTTGGGGGAGTTGACCGTGGTCATCGGCCCGCCAGGCGAGGATGAGCGCACGGCCGAGGCGGAGATGCTGGCCGTGGCCGATGAGGAGGCCAGCGGCGGGGGCAGGCCCAAGGAGGTCGCCCGGCGCGTGGCCGAGCGCGTGCGCGGTTGGACGGCCAAGGCGGTGTACGAGCGCCTGATGGACAGGCGCAAGGGCGGGGAAGGGAGTTGAGGCCGAGCGGTGAGCCTGAAGTGCGGGTGCTGCTGCGCTGCTTGGCGCGCTCCTATCTCGTGGGGGCCAACTTCAACACGCGCGGCATGCAGAACATCGGCCTGAGCTACGCCATCGATCCGGGGCTGGCGGCCATCCACGCCGAGCGCAAGGCCCTGGCCGAGGCCCGCAGACGCTACCTGCGCCACTACAACACGCACCCTTTCTGGACGCCGCTGCTCATCGGCATCTTTCTTTCGCTCGAAATGAAGATCGCCAAGAAGCAGCTCCCACCGGGCACCCTGGACAACATCCGCCATACCACGACCTACACCCTCTCGGCCATTGGCGATTCCGTCTTCGGCGGCGGCGTCCTCGTGCTCTGGGCCCTGGCGACCGCCTGTCTCATAGTCACTGGTCATGGCGCGGCCGCCATGCTAACAGGTGGCGTCCTGCTGCTGGGCCTGCAAGTTTTCAAGGCCGTGACCTTCTTCATCGGTTTGCGCGAGGGCTTCCGATTCCTCCCTCGACTCAAGAGGCTGAACCTCATAAATTGGGGCAGGCGCATCAAGCTCGTCAATGCCTTGCTCATGGTTCTTTTCTGGTGTCTTGTGTGGCCAAGACCGGTGCGTTGGGCCGATTGGATTCTCGGCGTCGGCGCCTTGTGCCTGATTACGTGGCTCGTGATCGTGACGCGGGTTCCTCGCGGTCTGGCCCTGGCCTTGCTGCTGGCCGGGTACGCGGTCGCGCCATATGCGCTTAACTGGCTGAAAACCCTATAGGCCCGTTCAAGTCCGGGTCCGCGGGGATAATGGTAGATGGACGTGTCGGAGACACAGCAAGAGTTTCTCACCAGGCGGGTGTACGTGGTCAACGAGCTTGGCCTGCATGCGCGACCCGCCGCCAGGCTGGCTCAGGAGGCCCAGAAGTTCTCCAGCGAGATCCGGCTCAAGGTCGGGAGCCAGGAGGTGGATGCCAAGAGCATCCTCGACATCCTGACCCTGGCCGCGGGCAACGGCTCCGGGCTGGAGATCAAGGCCAGAGGCGACGACGCCGCGCAGGCCATCGAGCACTTGGCCCGCCTGTTCCGCACCAATTTTCAGGAAGGCTGATCCCCGGTGGCGCAGAAGACCATCATCGGCATTCCCGTCTCCGCGGGAGTCTCCATCGGGAAGGCCTTTTTCCTGAACCGCAGCCGCTTTCGCAATCTCCCGCGACAGACGATCCTGGATATCACCATTCCCGGCGAGGCCGCCCGCCTCAAGAACGCCTTCGCCGAGGCCGAGGCCGAGTTGGAGGCCATCCGCCGCAAGGTGCCCAAGGAGTTGCGCGAGAACGCGCTCATCATCGATTCCCACGTTATGATCCTCAAGGACCCGAAGCTGAGGGCCCTGGCCGAGAAGAACATCCGCGAGCTGTGCATCAACGCCGAGTGGGCCCTGGAGAAGGCCGTCTCCGAGCTGCGCGAGGCCTTCAGCGCCCTGGACGACCCGTACATCCGCGAGCGCATGGAGGACGTGCGCCTGGTGGCCGAGCGCGTGCAGGCCCGCCTCATGGGCGCCACCCGCGACATCGGCGCCATCCAGAGCCGCGTGGTGCTCATGGCCCACGACCTCTCCCCGGCCGATACCGTGGACCTGGAGCTGGACAAGATCATGAGCTTCGCCACGGCCACGGGAGCCAAGACCTCGCACACCGGCATCCTGGCCCGCTCGCTCCAGATACCGGCCATCGTGGGCGTGAGCGGCCTTGAGGAGAGTGTTTCCGACGGCGATCTGGTCATCCTGGACGGCTTCTCGGGCAAGATCCTCGTGGACCCCGACGACGAGGAGCTCGAATACTATACGAGCCTCAGGGCCCAGTTCGAGCAGTACCAGAAGACGACCATCCGTTTCTGCCACCTGCCCGGCGAAACGCGCGACGGCTTCCAAATCAGGGTGCTCGCCAACATCGAGCTGTTCGAGGAGGTCGCCCAGGTCATCGACAACGGCGGCGAGGGCGTGGGGCTTTACCGCACCGAATACTCCTACATGAACCGCACCGATCTGCCCACCGAGGAGGAGCTCTACGAGGAGTACCGCGACCTGGCCTCCATCCTCGCGCCCGGCCGGCTGACCATCCGCACCCTGGACCTGGGCGCGGACAAGCTGATCAGCCACTATGGCGGCCTGGAGGAGAGCAACCCGGCCCTGGGCCTGCGGGCCATCCGTTTCTGCATGCGCCACCCGGAGATGTTCAAGGTCCAGCTCCGCGCCGTGCTCCGCGCCGCCGTCCAGGGCAACGTCTCGCTCATGTTCCCCATGATCTCCGGAACCCAGGAGCTGCGCTTCGCCAAGGACATGCTCCAGGAATGCAAGCGCGAGCTGGCCATCCAGGGCAAGTCCTTCAATCCCGACCTGCCCGTGGGCATCATGATGGAAGTGCCCAGCGCGGTCATGATCGCCGAGATCCTGGCCCAGGAGGTGGACTTCTTCTCCATCGGCACCAACGACCTCATCCAGTACTCCCTGGGCATCGACCGCACCAACCGCCACGTGTCGCACCTCTATCAGCCGCTGCACCCGGCCATCGTGCGCATGATCAAGTACGTGGTGGACGCCGGCCACCAGGCCGGCATCGAGGTCAGCGTGTGCGGCGAGATGGCCGCCGACCCGTTCTGCGTGCCCATCCTCATGGGCATGCAGGTGGACTGCATAAGCCTCGGCCCGCAGGCCATCCCGGGCATCAAGCGCATCATCCGCCGCGCGGACATGGGCGACTGCAAGAAGCTGCTCAAGGACGTCCTGCAATCCTCCACCGTGACCCTCACCAACCGCCTCGTGCGCGAGACCATCTTCAAGAGCTTCCCCGAGGAGCTGACCTTCTACACCTCGCTCCTCGACAACGAGTAGCCCAGGACTTATTACTCCATCCCATGTGCGCGAAATCAAGCGGCGTTAAGTCCATCGCCGTGAACAAGAAGGCCCGGCACCTCTATGAGCTGCTGGAATCGTTCGAGGCCGGCCTGGCCCTCCAGGGCGTGGAGGTCAAATCCCTGCGCCAGGGCAAGGTCGCCTTCAAGGACGGCTACGTTGATTTCAAGAACGGCGAGGCCTGGCTCAAGGGCGTGCACATCGCGCCCTACGAGAATGCCGGCTACGTGCAGATCGACCCCGAGCGCGAGCGCAAGCTGCTCCTGCACGCCTACGAGATCGAGCGCCTGACCGCCAAGGTCGAGCAGAAGGGCCTGTCCGTGGTGCCCGTGCGCATGTACTTCAAGGACGGCAGGGTCAAGATCGAAATAGCCCTGGCAAGAGGCAAGAAGCTCCACGACCGCCGCGAGGACCTCAAGCAACGGGATATAGCGAAAGACACCGCGCGGCAGTTGGCCAGGTACGATTGATGGCAGGCGGGGGGAAGGGGAACCC
>JAEYTO010000068.1 GCA_023433925.1 Pseudomonadota bacterium
GTGTGGAGAGGGGCGGCGCCCCTCTCCACATATTTTGGATTCCGAATTAAACGGCTTGAAACTTCACCGGGCAGGCGCTCGTGACGTGCTTGCCCACGGCGGCGTGGGCCTTGTCCACGTCCCTGTCCGTGAGCGTGCGCTCGGCGGCGCGGTAGGTCAGCCTGAAGGTCAGGTTGCGCTCGGCCGCGCCCTCGGGCCTGTACTCGTCCACCAGCTCCACGTCCTCCAGGAGCTTCTGGCCAGCGCCGAGCAGGGCGGACTTGATGCCCGAGACAGGGAAGCCGAGCGGCGCCACGAGGGTCATGTCGCGCCAGGAGGCCGGGAACTTGGGCAGCGGCCGGAAGCAGGCCGCCAGGCCGGCGCTCAGGCTCCAGATCTCCTCCAGGTCCAACTCGGCCATCCACAGCGGGAAGCGCGCCTTGTGCTCGTCGGCCACGGCCGGCTTGACCCGGCCCATAACGCCGATGTCCCTGTCCCTAACGCGCACGGCCACGCACGGCTCAAGCCATTCATGATCCTGCCTGAGCTCGACCTCGGGCGCGGGCAGGCCCAGGGAGGCCAGCAGGTGCTCCACAAGGCCCTTGATGTCGGGATAGTCGAACTGCTCCTCGCGCGGCCAGGGATGGCCTGGGAAGCGCCTGCCGTGGAGCAGCAGGCCCAGGCGCAGCCGCTCGCGGGCCGTGGTCTCGCTTGCGGCGTCGCGCGTGAAGACCCGCGCGGCCTCGAACAGGCGCAGGCCGTCGTCGCCGTGGCCCAGGTTCGCGCGCAGGTTCTGGAGCAGGCCGGGCGCCACGGCCGGGCGCATGACGTTCTGCTCCTCGCTGAGCGGGTTGGCCACGTCGATGCGGCCTTCCTTGGGCAGACCGAGCAGGTCCAGGTCCTTGTGGCCCACGAAGCTGTAGTTGACGGCCTCGCGCAGGCCCACGCCCAGGCCCCATCTCTTCACGCGGGTCAGGAAGGCGAACTCGCCGCCGCGCACGGACAGGGCCTCGGCCGGCGGCTCGGCCAGGGTCTTCTTCACGTGCGGGAGCACGGCCGGGATGCGGTCCAGGCCGTGCACGCGGCCGACCTCCTCGATGAGGTCCACCTCGCGCTCGATGTCCGGCCGGTGCGAGGGAGATTCGACCTGCCAGGCTTCTCCGCCGTCCTGCACAACGCAGCCGAGGGCCGTGAGCGTCTTCTTGCAGAACTCCGGCGACAGCTCCACGCCGAGCAGGTCCGCGGCGCGCGAGAGCCTGAAGGCGTGCGCGCGCTTGGTCCACGGCTTGGGCTCGGCCTTGGCCACGCCGGCCAGCACCCGGCCGCCCGCCAGCTCGGCGATGAGCCCGCTCACGCGGTCGCAGGCCAGGGGCGAGAGCATCTGGTCCACGCCGCGCTCGAAGCGGTGCGAGGCGTCGCTGGGCAGGCCCAGGCGGCGGGCGGTCTTGCGCACCGTGCCGGGCCGGAAGATGGCCGTCTCCAGGAGCACGTTGGTGCTCTTGTCGTGGATCTCGGAATTCTGTCCGCCCATGACGCCGGCCAGGGCCACGGGCCGCTCGGCGTCCCAGATGAGCAGGTCGTCGGCCGTCAGCTTGCGCTGTTGGCCGTCGAGCGTGGTCAGGGTGGAGCCGTCGGCCGCGCGCTTGACCTGGATGACGCCGCCCTTGAGGAGATCCTCGTCAAAGGCGTGCGTGGGCTGGCCAAGCTCCAGCATGACGTAGTTCGTGGCGTCCACGATGTTGTTGATGGGCCGCAGGCCCATGGCGATGAGCCGGTACTTGAGCCAGTCCGGGCTCTCCCCGATGCGGCAGCCGCGGATGGCGCGGGCCTGGTAGAGCGGGCAGAGATCGCCCTCGGGGATGTCGATGCGCCAGAAGTCCTCGGCGCGCTCGCTGGCGTCCTCGTTCAGGCGAATCTCGGGCAGGCGCAGCGGCAGGCCGTAGGCCATGGCCACCTCACGGGCCAGGCCCAGGATGCTCAGGCAGTCGCCGCGGTTGGGCGTCAGGTCCACGTTGATGACCGCGCTCTCCAGCTCCAGGGCCTCGCAGAAGAGCGTTCCGGGCTTGCAGGCGTCGGGCAGGACCATGATGCCCTTGTGGTCCTCGGTCAGCCCCAACTCGCGCTCGGAGCAGATCATGCCGAAGGATTCGACCCCGCGCAGCTTGGCCTTGCCGATCTTCAGGCCGCCGGGCAGCGTCGCGCCGACCCTGGCCACGGGCGCCTTTTGGCCGGCGGCCACGTTGGGCGCGCCGCAGACGATGGACAGGACCTCGCCGCCCACGTCCACCTTGCACACGGACAGCTTGTCGGCCTCGGGATGCTTGGCGCGCTCGATGACGTGGCCCACGACCACGCCGCTCCTGATCTCGGCGAACGGGTCGTGGATTTCGTCCACCTCCAGGCCAAGCATGGTCAGACGGTCGGCCAGCTCCTGGGCCGTGCCCTCGTAAGGCGTGAACTCGCGGAGCCAGTCAAGGCTGAGCAGCATGGGAATCCTCCGGTGGGAAGAGAAGCAGGGGAACCGGGGAGGGGAAACCCTTTGGAAAGGGTTCTCCCCTCCCCAGACCCCACCCCTTCCTAAACTTTTTTAAACGCGCTCGCCGAAGACGGCGACCGCGAGTCGGTTTCTACCGCGCCGGTCGCGTGGGCGGGGCTGGATTACGCTTCGGGGTGGGCCGCGAATCGAGGGGTCCGGGGGGAATCATTCCCCCCGGCCGCCGGAGGCATTCTTCATCCAACCCGCGCCCGGCCGCCGGAGCTTGCTTTAAAAGAATTGGCCCAGGAAGCGAACGTCGTTCTCGAAGAACATGCGCAGGTCCGTGACCCCGTACTTGAGCATGGCCACGCGCTCGATGCCCATGCCGAAGGCGAAGCCCGTGTACTCCTCGGGGTCGATGCCCGCGGAGGCGAACACGTTCGGGTCTACCATGCCGCAGCCCAGGATCTCGATCCAGCCCGTGGTCTTGCACACGCGGCAGGCCTCGCCCGCGCAGGCGCCGCTGCCCTTGCACATGAAGCAGGAGATGTCCACCTCGGCGCTGGGCTCGGTGAAGGGGAAGAAGCTCGGCCGGAAGCGCACGCGCGTGTCCGGCCCGAAGACCCGGCTCACGAAGGCGGTCAGCGTGCCGCGCAGGTCGGCCATGGACACCTTGCGGTCCACGAGCAACCCTTCGATCTGGTGAAACATGGGCGTGTGCGTGAGGTCCGAGTCGCGGCGGTAGACCTTGCCCGGCGCGAGCACGGCGATGGGCGGCTTGCGCGTGAGCATGGAGCGCACCTGAAGCGGCGAGGTATGCGTGCGCAGGAGCACCTTGTCCGTGATGTACAGGGTGTCCTGCATGTCCCGCGCCGGATGCTCGTCGGGGAAGTTCAGGGCCGCGAAGTTGTAGAAGTCGGTCTCGATCTCCGGCCCCATGACCACGTCGTAGCCCAGGGCTTGCAGGGTCTCGCAGACCTCCTGCATGACCAGGGTGATGGGGTGCAGGGAGCCCTGCCAGGGCGCGCGGCCCGGCGTGCTCGGATCGAAGGAGGCCAGCTCGGCCTGGGCCTTGGCCTGATTCAAGGCGGAGAGCCGTCCATCGAAAAGATTTATCAAAGCCGTCTTGGCCTGGTTGGCCGCCTGACCGACCTGGGGCCTTTCCTCCGCGGAAAGGCCAGGCATTTCAGCAAGCAGACTGGCCAAAGCGCCTTTCCTGCCCAGCACTTTCACACGTAAGGATTCGACCTCTTCAAGTGTGGCAACCTGGTCAAGGGCGACTTTGCATTCTTGAGCCAAGCCTTTCAGCTCGGATAAGATATATTCTATCTTGCTTCCCAACTAGATCACCTTGATTATTGCACAATCCTGGCTGGCGCCGGGATTGTTTTACATTCAATGCGCCTTCGCGCGCGCTTCGAGGCCCTGAAGCGAGGAAACCTGGCCCAGGGCGGTTTCGCCCTGGGCCAGGTTTTCCGGACTCGTGATCAGCGACGAGGAATCGCCGGGCATGCTACGCGACCTTGGACTTGGCCAGTTCCGCGAGCTTGGCGAAGCTCTCTTTCTCGCGCACGGCCATGTCGGCCAGCATCTTGCGGTTGATGCTCACGCCGGCCTGAAGCAGGCCGTTGATGAAGCGGCTGTAGGACAGGCCGTGCTGACGGGAAGCCGCGCCGATGCGCTGAATCCACAGCTTGCGGAACTCGCGCTTCTTCTGCTTGCGGTCGCGGAAAGCATAAGCCAGTGCGCGCTCGACGGACTCGCGCGCCACGCGATATAGGCGATGGCGCGCTCCGCGGTGGCCCTTGGCGAGCTTCAGGTACTTCTTGTGACGGCGATGGGAGGCGAGGCCTCTTTTGACACGCATTTCCTTTTCTCCTTGGTCTGGCCGTGGGCCAGGGCGCTCCGTCAGGCGTGTTCACGCGCGGCGGCGGCCCGGCCGTGGGCAGCGTGCTTGGTGATCTCGAAGATCGACTAAGCGGTGAAAGTTTGTCCCGTCGGCGGCCTAAAGGTAGGGCAGGAGCGTGCGCACCTGACCTTCGTTGGCCTTGTCCACCAGGGCGGAGCCGCGCAGCTGACGCTTGCGCTTGGGGCTCTTCTTGGTCAGGATGTGCCGCTTGTTCTGCTTGCGGCGCTTGATCTTGCCGGAGCCTGTGGCGGAAAAGCGCTTGGCCGCGGCGCGATTGGTCTTGATCTTGGGCATTGTGTCTTCCTCCAGGTGGCTCGAACGAACTGAACAATATGCGCCGGGCGGACGGTTGTCCCGTCCGCCCCGCGCTCATGGTCGCAAGAGAGTCTCTCTAGCCTTTCTTGGCCAGGGGCACAAGCATCATGTTCATGGTCCGACCTTCGAACAAGGGCTCCTGCTCGACCTTGGCGATGTCCTTGACGTCATCGGCCACGCGCTTGAGGATGGCCGCGCCCCGGTCCTTGTGCACGACCTCTCGCCCGCGGAAGAAGATGACCGCCTTGCAACGGTCGCCCGCTTCCAGGAAGCGGCGGATGTGCTTCAACTTGGTCTGGTAATCGTGCTCGTCGGTCTTGGGGCGGAACTTGATCTCCTTGATCTGGACCTGGCTGGACTTCTTCCGAGCGCCTTGCGTCTTCTTCTGCTGCTCGTACTTGAACTTGCCATAGTCCATGATTCGACAAACGGGCGGGTCCGCGTTGGGAGCCACCTCCACCAGATCGAGCCCCTGCTCCATGGCCGTGCGCAGGGCGTCCTGCGTGGCCATCACTCCGAGCTGACTGCCGTCATCAGCAATGACCCGGACGTCGCGCGCGCGAATCTGCCTATTGACCCGAGTCGATTGCTGCTGCTGCTGCTGCATAGTTGAAGCTATAGCGCATGCCTCCGCGTTTGAAAGGTTCCATTCCCTCGTCGAGTATCATCTTGGCGACCTCGGCGGGCGTCTTGACGCCCAGGTTCTCGCCGGAGCGGGTCCGCACGTTGACTCCGCCCGCCTCGACCTCCTTGTCGCCCACCACGAGCATATACGGTATCTTTTCGAGCTGCGCTTCGCGAATCTTGAAGCCCAGCTTCTCATTGCGCAGGTCGGCCTCGGCGCGGATGCCCGCCTCGCGCAACTGCGCCAGGACCTTTTGGGCATGCTCGGCCTGCGCGTCCGTGACGTTCACGATCCGGGCCTGCTCCGGCGCCAGCCAGACCGGGAAGGCGCCCGCGAAGTGCTCGATGAGCACGCCGATGAACCGTTCCAGGGATCCCAGGATGACCCGGTGCACCATCACGGGGCGATGGCGCTCGCCGTCCTGGCCGACGTAGGCGAGGTCGAAGCGCTCGGGCAGGGTGAAATCGCACTGAATCGTCGCGCACTGCCAGCGTCGATCTAAGGCATCTTTTATAATGATGTCAATCTTCGGGCCGTAGAACGCACCGTCGCCCTCGTTGACGCCATACTTGAGCCCGGCCTTGTCCAGGGCCTTCATGAGCGCGCTGGTGGCCCGCTCCCAGTCCGCGTCGCTGCCGATGGACTTCTCGGGCCTGGTGCTGATCTCGGGCTCGAAGTTGAAGCCGAAGATGTTCATGATGTCGCGCACGAAGTTGACGACGCCGATGATCTCATCCTCCAACTGGTCGGGCCGGCAGATGATGTGCGCGTCGTCTTGCGTGAACTGGCGCACGCGCAACAGGCCGTGGAGCACGCCGGACTTCTCGTGGCGATGCACCACGCCCAGCTCGAACATGCGCAGAGGCAGGTCGCGGTAGCTGCGCACCTTGGATTTGTAGATGAGCATGTGCGACAGGCAGTTCATGGGCTTGACGCCGTAGGCCTGCTCGTCGATCTCCGTGAAGTACATGTTCTGGCGGTAGTGTTCGTAGTGGCCCGAGCGCTCCCACAGCTCGCGCTTGAGCAACTGCGGCCCCTGCACGATATGATAGCCGCGGCGCAGGTGCTCCTTGCGCTCGAAGTCCTCGATGATCGTGCGGATGAGCGCGCCCTTGGGATGCCAGATGACCATGCCCGCGCCGGCCTCGTCGCAGAAGCTGAACAGGTCGAGCTGCGTGCCGAGCTTGCGGTGGTCGCGGCGCTTGGCCTCCTCGATGCGCTCCAGGTGCTGCTTGAGCTCCTTGGGGCTGGCGAAGGCCGTGCCGTAGATGCGCTGGAGCTGCTGGCGCTTCTCGTCGCCGCGCCAGTACGCCCCGGCCACGCTCATGAGCTTGAAGGCCTTGATGCGGCCCGCGCTCGGCACGTGGGGGCCGCGGCACAGGTCCACGAAGCCGCCGTTGGTGTAGATGGACACCGTCTCCGCGCCCAGGTCCTCGATGATCTCGATCTTGTACGGCTCGCCCATGGACTTGAACAGGTCCTTGGCCTCGCCGGCCGAGAGCACGCGGCACTCGAAGGGCGCGTCCTTGCCCGCCAGGCGGAGCATCTCCTTCTCGATGGCCTCCAGGTCCTCGGGCGTGAAGGCGCGCTCGAACTCGAAGTCATAGTAGAAGCCGCTCTCGATGGCCGGGCCGATGGTCACCTTGGCCGTGGGGAAGAGCTTCTTGACCGCCTCGGCCATGAGGTGCGCGGCCGAGTGGCGGATGATATCCAGGGCTTCGGGCGAATCCTCGAAGATGGGCTCGATGGCGGGGCAGCCGGTGGGCAGAGTTCGAGACAGGTCCAGGGTCTGGCCATCGCACTTGGCGGCGATGACTTCCTTGATCTTCTTCTTGCTCAGGACCTGGGCCAACGCCTCGCCGACGCTCGCCCCGGCCCGCACCTCGATCTGCTGTCCGGCTACTTCGATCTGCACGGCTGTCACCCCTTACGACGAATAAAAAATGAGGGAGGCCCTCAGGCCTCCCTACATTAGGACATATGGTAGGCACGAGGAGATTTGAACTCCTGACCCCTTGCGTGTCAAGCAAGTGCTCTCCCCCTGAGCTACGCGCCTTCTCAAGCATGATGCAGAACGGTCGTTTATATCCCGGCCCCAAGGTTGTCAAGGTCAAACCCATGTTTCCGCAATTATCCGCGACCGCCTTGGATGTCCACGCGGAAAGGGCCGTCTGGGCCATGGGCGAAGGCCGGCATTTTTGCTATAATGGAGAAATTCAGATCGCCAAGGGAAGAAAGCCTTGGCGGACGCGAGCGCGGGAGGCCGAGCCGGCCTCGACTCGCTCGTGACCCGGAATGGAATGGAGGCAGCGACATGGGAGCCATGGGTGTCAAGGACGCGCTCGGCCAGATCCTGGCCGCGCTTCGCGAGGCTTTTGAGGGCACGGACCGCTGGAGCTACTTCCCCGACCACGGCGCGCAGTTCGGCCTGCTGGGCACGCTGCGTGGTCTGGACGCGGCCACGGCCTCGCGCCAGAGCGGCGGCAAGTCGGCGGTGTACGGCGCGACAGCCTCCGGTCCGGTGCAGGCCTCCATCGCCGCCCACGCCTTTCACGTGGCCCTGGGGCTTGAGATCGCCGCAAACTGGATCAGGAAGAAGCAGGGCGGGCCGGAATGGGATCAGTCCTGGGATGTGTCCACGGTCGCTGACGCGCAGTGGGCCGAACTCCTCAAGAGGCTGGAAAAGGCCTACGCCGACCTGAAAGCCGCCATCGAGCGGCACGGCGCGGATAGCGTCGAGTCCTTCGGCGGTGGGCTCGGGGCCGTGATCCATGCGGCGTATCACTTGGGGCGGATGCAGGAGAAGCTGGATAACATGGGCTAGGGAGAAGAGGGCTGGCGGGCGGCGATTCGGGCTGGACCAGCAGCGTTTTTACAAAACGAACCCAATTGACCACCTGGCCCAACAGCCCCAAGGCTCCCGGCCTTTCGCCCTTATCCGTCTTCCGCCTCTCCGCTACGCCCGCCCCGGCAGCCTGCACACGTCCGTCATGCCGGGCTTGTACTTCTCCGGGCCTTCCACGATGGGCCTGCCCGTGGCCTTGGCCAGGCCGCGCAGCATGCCATTGAAGACCCAGGCGTGGAACGGGTAGACCGCATACCAGTAGAGCAGACCGGCCACCCCGCGCGGCAGGAAGCGCGGGACCAGGGACAGCTCGGTGCGCTCCAGGCCTTTCTTCTCCAGGCGGATTTGCAGGAGCGCCTCGCCAGGCGCCTTCATCTCGGCGTGCAGCAGGAGCAGGTGCGGCGGCTCCACGCGCGCCACGCGCCAGAAGTCCAGGCTGTCGCCGATGCGGATCTCCGTGGGATGCCGCCGGCCGCGACGCAGCCCCGGCCCGCCAAAGAGGGTGTCGGTCAGGCCGCGCATGCGCCACAGGCTGTCGCCGAAGTACCAGCCGGTCTCGCCGCCCAGGCGCGCCACGGAGGGCCAGATATCCTCGGGCGTGGCCTGGATCGTGGCCCGGAAGCCGTCCTGGAGCACCGTGCCGCCGGCATAGGCCGGGTCGCCGCAGGCGATCCATTCCGGCGTCTCGGGCTGACCCGCGTCGTGCCAGCAGGTGTCCACGGTCTGCTGCCCGACCCGCTCCAGGGCCAGGCGGATGGCTTCGCGGCAGGACAGGAGCCTTTGGGGGACGAGCTCGCGGATGGAGTTCTCGCGGCACACGGCCCTGGTCTTGAGGCCCAGGATGAGCGGCCGGGCCAGAGCCACGGGCACGGGCGTGACCAGCCCGAGCCAGTAGGAGGACAGGCGCGGCGAGAGCACGGGCACGGGGATGATCAGGCGGCGCTTGAGCCGGGCCTCCTCGGCGTAGATGCGGAACAGGTCCTCGTAGGACAGGATGTCCGGGCCGCCGATATCGAAGGTACGGCCTTCGGTCTCGGGGTGCTCCAAGCATCCGGCCAGGTAGCCGAGTACGTTGGACACGGCGATGGGCTGCGACTGGGTGCGCACCCAGCGCGGGGTGAGCATGGCCGGCAGCCGCTCGGTGAGATGGCGCAGGATTTCAAAGGAGGCCGAGCCCGAGCCCAGGATCACGGCCGCGCGCAGGATTGTCACGCTGGCCGGCGACAGGCGCAGGATGCGGCCGACCTCGGCCCGCGAGCGCAGGTGGCGGCTCAGGTCCGAGTCGCCGGCCTCGCCCAGGCCGCCCAGGTAGATGATGCGCGGCAACCCCGCGTCCCGCGAGGCCTCCACGAAGGTGTAGGCCAACTCGCGATCCACGGCGGCGTAATCCCTGCCCGCGCGCGGGTTCATGGAATGCACGAGGTAGAAGGCCGCCCGGCAGCCGCGCATGGCCTCGGCCAGGGCGCGGCGGTCGTTCAGGTCGGCCTCGGCGAGCCGCACGTTGGGGTGGCTGCCCCAGGGCCGGCAGCGCAGCTTGGCCGCCGAGCGTCCCACGGCGCGCACCGCATGGCCGCGCTCCAGGAGCAGCGGCACGAGCCTGCCGCCCACGTAGCCCGTGGCTCCGGTTACGAGTACAGGGGAGGTATCGCGTTGAGGGCCGGGATCGATCGCGGACATGGCGCGCCTCGGTGTTGCAGGCCAGCGCAAGGAGACCTGGCGAACATACCAGCCCGCGCGGGCCGGCGCAAACCTGACGGCATGGCCTCCCGCCCTGGCCGGACCCCGTGCCGGACCCCGTGCCGGACGGTGCGCCGGACACGGATCACGCCAACGCCGAGACCGTGAGGAGGATCGGCCTCCCCGGCCTATTTCCGACCGACATGAGCCGTCAGCAAAAAACATTGCTCAAGCACAACCCTAACCTTGACAACCCAATCCCGAGCATATAAGTCACTCTCTCCTTGAGTCGGGATGTAGCGCAGTCTGGAAGCGCACCTGAATGGGGTTCAGGGGGCCGGAGGTTCAAATCCTCTCATCCCGACCAGGAAATGCAAGTACTTAGGCCAGCCGGAGACGGTTGGCCTATCTTGTTTACGGCAGGGTTTTACGGCGTCTTGTCATCGATGCCGATCACCTTTCCGCGCTTCCCCCGTTTCCTGATCGAGGGCAACAGCCCGACCGCTCGCGAGCGCCCCAGGACGTGCGGCTCGTGGTGGTTCTTGACGATCATCTCCGTTCGTTTCCGCCATCTCCGCGATCATCGAAGGCTCGACGCCCTTGTCGAGCATGGTCGTGATCCGCAAGTGCCGGATGTCCCATATGCACGCCGCGCCATCGACCTTGGAGCCGGGATGATGGGCGAAAGACAGATTCCCACCGGCCGTCAGCGGCACGCATGATCGTAAGCCGGAAGTCAAGCCAGCGTGTATCCGGCGGATTCGTTCAGCAGCGAGTCCGCGGCCGCTCTCCAGCCCGAGGAGCGGTCGGATTCCGGAACGCACTCCTGATACCAGAGGGCCGCCGTGGCGCGGAACGCCTCGCGCGCGGACAATGTGGCGATCATGGGCAGGGCTCGCGTGCAGGCCGTGCCCGAGCGGAGCATTTCCAGCATGCCCGCCGGCCGCCTTTCGCCCTCCGACTCATGGTGCAAGGGCATGAATACGGAGCCGAGCGCGCAACAAGGGGCGGAGGGATCGTCGGTGCGGACCAAATCGCGGCGGCCGTGGGCGACGGCGACTTCGCGCACCGCCCCGAGCATGCGGGGCAGGTAGTCAAGCATGTACATGCCGCCCAGCGGGAAAAGGCCGTGCACCTGGCTGAGCAGCACGCAGGAGCAGAACAGTCCCGGAACGAGCGTTCCCTGCCTCAAGGCCTGAATGAGCGTCTCGGGCTCCAAGCTGATGGTGATGTCCTTGTGCCGCAGGCATGGCGCGGGTGACTCCTCGTACGTCAGGCGGCAGCGCCTGCCCTGCGGGCTCACCAGCCAGAAAAAGGCCGTCCCGGCGTTTCCGCCGGCAGGGCCGCCGTCGATCCAGCAGCCGGGAACGCCTTGCAGGCGGCCGTACAGCATGCGGCGGGCAGGTGCGTGCCCGAGGAGGAAGGAGAACAGCGAGTCTTCCTGCTCCAGCTCCTCGATGAGCAGGTCTCGGACGATCTCCTCCATGTCCAGATAGGCCAGGGCGGGTGGAGGCGGCCCCGATTCGGCGAAAAGCTCCCGCCACAAGCGGGCGTTGACGACCGTGGCCTGATCGGCAAAGCGCGGAAGCTCCAGCACGTCGGGAGCGAGCAGGAAACGCTCGGCCACATGGCGGGCAACGGCCAACTCTCCCTGGGCGAGCCGCCGCTGGCTCCATTGGCGCATGGCTTGCGCCACCTGCGGGGCCGTCAAGGCGGGCGCGGCATGGGTCATGACGTCGCCCAGCGCCTCGGGGAAAAGGGGCAGGCGCACGTACGCGCCCCGCGCATCCTGTCGCCCGAGCAGCAGGCCGCGCGGGAAGGAGTAGCTTCGAAGGGCTATTGTCGAGCATGCGAGCACGGGTATCGCTTCAGGCGGAGCCGTGTCTGCCTCGGCGGGTGCAGGAGGCCCCGCATGCCTAATGATCTCGGATAGCGCGGAGAGGAGCGTGGCCTGCGCGAACTCGGGATGGGTATTGATTCCGTGGTGGTTGGCCACAAGCACCGAGGGGTTGTCCGCCAGGCGGCGGGCAAGGCCTGCCGCGACATCCGCTCCAAGCAGCCTTGCCGTCATCCGCTCCATGCGCAGGGCCAGGCGCGGGGAGATGCGCGCACCTTGGGCATGACTTCCGGCCTCGGCCTCGACGGCTTCCGCGATGGAAACGCTCCCTAGCCCCGCATGCCAGCGGGCCACGCCCGGCAGCCTGCCGAGCACCTCCCGCACCAAGCGGTCGCCCGCGCGCTCGGCCATCAGCGCCCCCTATGCTCCTTGCCGCCGGCGTAGAGCCTGTCCACGGCGAGCAGCAGGCTGAAGGGCGGCGTCCAGCCCATCCTTCGAGCGGTATCCATGTTGAGCGAAATGCTGATCTCGTTCTCGAACCAGTTGGGAGCCTTGCGCGGAGAGGCGCCGTCAAGAATCATGGCCAAGGCGTTGGCCGCGAACAGTCCTTCCTTGTCCGGCGACGCCTGCGCGATGTCCAGCAGGATTCCCTGCCGCACACCGCCTGGAATGTGCTGGGCGAAGGTGGGGATTCCCCGCGCATGGAACGGCTCCGCGAGTTCCGGCGCGGCCTCGGCGGTCAGCGCGTTGTTGACCGTGAAATACATGGCGTCCACCCGCGGGGCCAGCTCCTCGTGGCAGGCGAGCAGGCGCGCATGCGTCACGGCGACGTCCGGCACGTCGAAGGCGGCCGTGCAGGGCACGAGGGTTATGTCCAGCAGGGCGGCGACCTCGCGGATCATATCGATGCCGGCGGCGCTCCGCCCGTCGGGCGTGTCCTCGTACGTGATGCCCAGGCGGTTGAACCGGAATATCTTATGGAAGAAGACGACCTGGCGGGGCAGGCGATCGGGCTCGATCATGGCGTAGACATGGTCCCGCCCTGAATCGAGCGGGGTCTTCATGATCCCCGCGCCGTGGGCGTCGCTGGCGCTCAGCGCCATGACCGGCACGGCGTGCTCGTCCGTGGCCATGTCCACGCCGGCCCAGGTGCCCATGGCGAGGATGAGGTCCACGTCGCCCCGCTCCCTGATGCGCTGGAGGATGGCGGCCTTGTTGCGCTTCCTGTCCTCGTCGCTCCAGTCGGCCGAATAGAACCCGTCCGGCAGGAACTGGAGCGTGCCGCCAGTGGCGCTGGAGAGTGCGGCGAGCCGCCGCCACGACTCCCGCGAGGTTCCCTGCGCCGGCACGTCCGGGAGTAGTCCGCGTTGCCGCAGCCCCAGGATCAGGCCTTGCAGGACCATATCGTAATCGCCATACGGGCCGCCCTCGACGTAAATCGCTCGCACGGGCCCTTGCGCTCCGCTGGGGGCGGCGACGCCGAGCGCCAGGCAGGTCAGGAGCAGCAGCATGAGGCATGTGCCAGGCAGCCTTCGCGGCCTTTTCGCAAGGGGGCGGGGCGGGCATGCGTCAGGCGCGGGCGCGGTGTGTCCTGGACAGGCCCGGAGGAATGATGGTCGCCGCTGCTTCATGACACGTGCCTGCGCGGCGGAAGGTAGCCGTGTTGGAGCTGGCGCGGCAGGTCGCTGTCGCGTATGGCGGCAATGGTGACGCTCTGCGTGCGGAAAGCCCGCGCCATGGCCCAATATCCGGGGTGAAACAGGATCTCCTGCCCGACATCGACCGGCTCGCGGCAGTTGGTCACGTCGAGGACCATGTAGCCGGAGCTCAATCCGACGATCTCCGCCCCGGGCAGGATGCAGGCCAGATCGCCCGCCTCCGTGTGGAAGCGCCCGATGTCGAGCAGCGCGCGCACTCGCCTGCCGAATGCCGGGGCGCTCGGCAGGCGAGACTCCTGGCCGTCGGCATGGTGCAGGATCGGTCGCGGGGTGGGGCTCATCATTCTGGTGCGCACCTCGAGCACCTCGGCTGTTATCATGCAGACATCCCGTCGGAAGGGGCCGCCGGGCAGCTCCCGTCGCAGATAGATGTCCTCGCCCAAGAGGAACGGATCGCCCACGCGCACCTCGGTGATGGGGCCTGCGCCGTGGGCGTCGAGCCAGTGGCAGAAGATCGAGCCGCCCGCGCTGACCACGGGGTCGGCGACGCCTTTGCCGGCGAACAGGTCCTTGAGCCGGGACATGTCGCGGATGACGTCCGCATCGGGGCCACGGGCGCCGAGACAGGCCAGCGTGGCTCCGAATCCAGCGATGCGTATGCTCCGGAAGCGCCGCGCGCGGTCGAGGACATCCGCGACCTCATCGATGCCCAGCCCCTCGCGGCCGTCGCCGAGATCGACCATGAGCAGCACCTCATGACGCCGGCCAAGGGCGGCCGCCGCCGCATCCAGGCTGGAGAGGGCCTCCGGCGTGGACTGGAAGCTCCTGGCGAACCGCTCCACGACGAGGCCGGCCTGGGACAGGGGGCACAGTTGGATCAGCACGCGCTCCACATCCGGCCCGCCGTCGAACAGAATGGGCTCGGCGCGCTCGGCAAAGCCGAAGCGCGTGAATCCGCGCACCCGGAGCACCTCCATCGAGGCGGGATGGCTGGCGACGGCCTTGAGCACCGGCAGGACATCCACGTTCCACAGCCGGGCGAGGGCGCGCGTCTGCTCGGCGTTGTGCGCCAGGGCATCCAGGTTGAGCAGAATGCGCGGCATCAGTTCCTCTCCCTGGTGGCGAGCAGGAACGCGGCCGAGCAGACGATGAAGACCAGCCCGCCCATGAGCGCGAAACTTTCGGGCTGGACGAGCAGCATGGCGGCGCCGAAAACGAGCGGCCCGACGACCTGCCCGAGGCGCTCGACGGCGTTGGACAGGCTCAGGGCCTGCTCGCTGCCGATTTTCGTGGTGGCGCGGCAGCCCAGGAGGAACGAACTCTGGGCGGTGACACACACGGCAAGGAAGAACCCAAGGAGCGTGACCGAGGCCAAGGCGCTCCAGTAGGGCGGCAGAAGCGACTGGGGCAGGGCCAGGATCAGCAGGCAGGCTCCCCCGAGGCAGCCGCCCAGGGTGATGGCCAGCGCCTTCCTCGATAGCCGCTCCACCCTCGGGGCCACGAGGGGGCTCAGGCAGATGAAGGCCAGGCTGAAGACCATGAACACGCGGCCGATGTCGGACTGGCTGGTCCCGGCCTTGTTCAGGGACAGGGGAATGAGGTAGTTGACGAGCCCCACCGTGACGACCGCGCCCGGAAAGAGGCTGAGCGCCAGGAGCGAGAGGACCTTGCCGTCGAGCAGGAACCCGCGGACCGAGGCGAGAGAGGCGCGCGGCGGCTTCTTGCGTGCGTGCTCGCGCTTCCATCGCCCGACCGAGGCGAGGCTCACGAGGAGGAGCAGTCCGAGCAGCGCGGCGGCGGTGGAGAAGACGACGGCGTAGCCCACCCTGTCGGCGAGCATGGCGCCCATGGCGCTGCCGCAGAGCCCGCCTGCGTACACTCCGGCGAACATGGAGGCGATGCTCGCGCCCCTGGCGTCGGTCGGGGAGGCGGACACGGTCAAGTTTTGCAGGGACATGATGCCGAGTCCGTAGCCGAATCCGACCACCGCGCGGGACAGCACGTACCAGGCCGAGCCGGCGCAGAAGGCGGAGCCGAGGCTGCCCAGCGTCGCGAGGGCGATGCCGACGTGCAGGGGCTGGGCAGGTGCGCGCCTGGCCGCCCAGGCTCCGGCCGCCAGAACGGCCAGTCCGGCCGCGCCCATTTCGGCCGAAACCGGCAGCCCCAGGAGGAAATCCGACGATCCGGCGGACGCCGATGTCGCCAGCTCCTTCATGCGCAATGGAATGAAGGACAGGCTCATGTCCAGGGCGACGAGCAGCCAGAAGGCGATGCCGCGCAGGACGCCCCGTTGCGCGGGCATATCCCCTTCCTGGCGCTTGCCGCCGAGCAGGGCGAGCAGCATGAAGGCCAGCTCGCCCATGAGCAGCAGCGAGATCACGAAGGCCGTGGCCGTATCGAGGGCGCTGGCCTTGAGGGACGAGGCCAGCAGGCTCGGATCCGCCCAGGCCCTGACCGTCGCCGTCTGCCTGCCGGTGGCTCCGTCGTGGAGCGTCGCCGCCACCGCAGCCTGGCCGCTGTCCGGACCGGGCTCCGAGCCGGAGGCGTGGAGCACGGCGCCGGACAGGTCCTCGATGGCGATCCGGCCAAGTTCGGGACTCATGGCGCGAAGTTGGCGCAGCGTGTCTTCCAGGCCGCCCATCTCGTCGATGCCCACCCCCATGTCGAGGATGTGCTGGATCTTGCCCGCCAGCGAGAACGCGTGCTGGCGCGTGATGTCGCGCAGCGCCTTGCCGGTGGCTTCGTGGGCCGTGGAGAGGAGCAGGATGGAGCAGGCCGTCTGCACGAGCAGCAGGGGCAGGAGCACGCTCGTCACGAGGCGCTTGCGGCGAACGCGTCCCTGGGCGTCGCGCAGGGGGACGACGCGCAGCAGAATGGGCAGGATGGCCAGCAGGGCCAGGGTGCAGACGCCGAAGATGATCAGCATCCTGGAGAAGAAGCTGTCGAGCGTGGCGGCGTACAGCTCCTTGTCGATGACGAGGGCGAGATATCCGACATGGTCTCCCGGCCCGGCGACCGCATCCCTCTCCATGAGGCCGAGGCTCAGATAGATGGCGCTGCCTTTGAGCGCCTTGAACATGTGCGCCTCCGGCCCGGCGTCCATGACGGCGAGATCGTCCTGGTCCCCGCTCGTCTCGGGGATGGAGGAGATCCTGGGAGTCCGCAGCGCGCTCCTGGGATCGCCGCCATGCCACTGCGCCACCGCGCCGTCGGGCTGGACGAGCGCCACGGCGCGGACGTGCGGAGCCGCGCGCGTGGCGATGTCGGCAAGCTGGGGGAAAGCCTGAAAGCGCGTCAGCGTCTTGCCCATGTCGAAGCCGCTTTCGACATCGCGGGCAAGGGACGTGCAGATTTCGCGGTAGGGGGAGAGGATGGTCCTTCTGTATTCCTTCTCGAAGGAAAACCATTGCAGCGCCGCGAAGAAGAGCTGGCTGAGGACGATGCAGGCGGCGCAGCTTATGAAAAGGCGAGCCGGTGATCTCATGTGGCTGTCCAGTTCGCCGTCACTGGGCCGGGGTTCCCCCGAAGCGTCGTTGCTTGAGGTACAGCTCGTCCGTGGTGATGAGCACGTTGGATGAAAGGTCGATGCCGTTGCGGACCGCGGATTCCAGGTTGATGATCAGGCGATAGTTGTGCGGCATGATCATGGACAGGTCTCCGGGCCTGGCGCCCGTCAGGCTGAGGATGATCTGCCTGGCCTGGAAGAGGCCGACGGCGTCGTCGTCGAAGACCAGGAGCCCCATGGTGGCGAAATGCTTGACCTGGTCACGGTCGTCGGCGGCGAAGGTGGGAATGCGGCCGGCGTCGAGCAGGTCGTAGATGGGCGTGGGATCGACCGATTGCAGATCGACGCAATTCAGGCTGGGGATGAACAGCGCCTCCGCGCCGCGCGCCAGCAGGTCCTTGACCCCCTCGACGCACTCCTCGACCGTCTCCGCGGCGCTCAGCCTGTCATGCTCGATGACGGTGAAGCCCCTTTCCCTGCCCACCTCCTGGGCGTCGCGGACATATGCGTATATCTTTCCGACTTCCGTGTTGTTGTACATGAGGCCGAGCTTCTTGAACTTCACGAGCTGGTGAAAGACGATGAACATGTACGGACCGGCGTCCGTGTTGAGGAAGGTCGTGAAGTTGGGCGCGCCGGAATCGGTCGCGCTCCGCACGATGCCGGCCGCCAGCGGGTTGCTGATGGAGGCGCCCACGACGGGGAAGGCCCCGGTGTTTTCCGCCAGCGCCGCCTGCGTCGCCTCCGTCCCGAAGCTGAGCAGCAGATCGATATCGTCGCGCCGGAATATCTCCCGCACGCGGCCGCGGTATCCGGCGCGGTTCTCCTCGCCCCAGCCGAGGCTGAACCTGAGCTCCGCCGGGAAGGTCACGGCCTTGTCCCATCCGTGGCGCGCCAGCCCCGCCCTGATCTTCTCCAGCATCAGATCGTAGCTCCAGTACGGCCCCGTCTCCAGGTAGGCCACGCGGAAGATCCTGCCCGCGGGCGGCGGCGGAAGCTGCTCCTTCCCGGAGACGCCAACGGAACCGGCGTGGCCCGGCAGGGGCTCGGCCAAGGGCGTCAGCAGGACGAGCGCAAGGAGCAGGGCCTGCAATCCCCGCGTCGTGAAGGGCCGTGACGGCATGGCTCAGCTGCCCCGGCCGCCCGGCTGGCTGTTCCGCGTCTTGCCCTTGACCGGGGTCGAGGCGATGACGAGCAGGCATCCGACCGCGGGCGTGAGCAGGAGGCTGGCGAAGAAATAGCCCCAGAAGCCGAGGCGATAGTCCTTGCCCCACCAGGCGATGAGCAGGCTGGCGAGGCTGTAGATGATGACCAGCTGTGGATGCATGGGAGTCTCCTTCCTCGTTCGCGGGGCGCGAAAACGGTTATTGCTCTCCCGGCTTGCCGGCGGGGGCTTGAGGGGTGGCGGATTGCCGCCCGCCTGGGGAGAAGAGGGACTTGAGATCCTGCATGGCCGCGTCCAGGGGGCCGAGATCGATGCGCTCGAGGTACCCTCCGGCATCCTTCAGAATGCCATCCGCCGGAGCGGGCGCGGTCCGCTGGTGCGCGGGCTTGAGCAGGGCCGCGCTCCGCCCGCCCGCGGCATCGGCCGAGCCTTGGGGCATCGGGGCATCGGGATTGAGGATGAGGGGTAGCCCGTCCTTGCCGCCGACCACCACGACCTTGCTGTTGGGGGACTTGGCCAGTTCGCGCGTGGCTTCGATGCCCTGCCAGCGCAGGAACTGCTCGCTCATGTTCGTGTTGACGGTCTCCTGCGTCATGCGCACGGCCTGCGCATCGATGAACCTGGCCTTGTAGCGCTCCGCCGCCTCCTGGACCTTGTAGGCCTGGCGGAGGACCTCCTGCTCGGCGACGAACTTCTCGTTGATGGCGGCCTCCACGACCGGAGGCAGGCGCACGGCGCGGATGAACAGGTTGTCGACGATGATCGGGTTGCGCCCGAGGGCCTCCATCATGGTCACGTGCATGACATCCTGGATGGAGCGCGAGGTCTCCGAGTAGAAATCGGACTTGTCGTACTGGCTGGAGATGCTGCGCACGGCCGCGCGCAGGGTCGGGATGACCAGCTTCTCGCGGTAGTCGAGACCGACGGTGGTCAGCAGAACGGGCGTCTTGGAGGGCTCCGGGTGGTAGAGCACGGAGACATCCATCTCCAGGGCGAGTCCATGCTTGGTGAGCACGGAGAAGGTGTGCATCTCCTCTGTGATGCGGGAATCGAAGACGTAGAGCCTGTCCCAGGGGAACACGAGGTGCGTTCCTTCCGGGTAGACCGTGTCCATGTCCGTGCCGCCGAGGAATCGCTTGTAAAGCACGCCCACATGGCCGGGCGGGATCAGTATGAGTATGTGAGGCCAGAGCAGCAGCAGGATTATCGCCATGGCGATGGCCCAGCCCGTGAGCGCGCCCCTGCGCTCGCGCAGCCGAGCGGAAAGCCCGAGCTTGCGTCCGGCAGGCTCGGGAGTCTGCTCCCGCGGCCCTGCTTCCATCTTGGCTAGAGTCATCTCGTGTGTCCTTTGCGAGGCCTGCGGTTAGGGCGCTTGGCAAACCGAACAAGAGCGGGCGACGCACACCGTCAGGCCGTCATCCGGCAGGGCGCCCATGCGGGTGTGAGCCTCCGCGCTCCACTGCCGAGGAGGAACTTTCGTTACTTGTCTCGGCTGCAAAACACCGTGAAGCAGCTCGGATAGCGTCGCGTTTCATCTCATGGTCAGGGATGCCGCATGCAAGACGTACAGCGCCCGATGGTTGCTGTTTCACATTTTAAAGGTTTTGACATAATGTGTAATTTGTAATAGCCTGTCAAGCGTCCAATAGGGCGTGCCGCATGGCGAACGGCAAGCGATGGCCCGACACCATGGCGACATCAATGCAGTTTTGTCCGTCCGACCCGGCTTCATTCACACCATGCGCGCCCCTCGCGCCAGACGGAGGCCGCTCGACATCCCCGCGGCTTTCGCTGATGGAGAAGGATGACATGAAGGACCTTCCAAACACCGTACTGCTGATTTCCATTCTTGTTCTCGCCGGGTGCGCCCTGTTTTTTTCCCTGGCCGCCTTCGCACCGAAAGGCCAGGTGGAAAAGGCGGATGCCTTGAGGCAGATCACGGAGTTGTACCAGTTCACGCAGGACACCGGGCAATCATACAAGCTGGGGGAAAGGCTCAACCATGTGGTGAGCGAGCGGGTCGCCTGCTACGGCGATTCCCCCCTGGACCGCCTGGCGAACTGCAACGAGAAATACATCATCGATATCGTCCAGCTCGGCAGGAGCGCCATTGTCTCCGCTCCGGACATGGGCCTCTTCATGGAAAAGGTGCGCGCCTGCCCGATCGTGTACAGCGCCTGCATGGGAGACATCGGCAAGGCCGAGGAGTGCATCGTGCTCGAGGCCCGCTGCATCGACGGGATGTACGATGCCTATTGGCGCGGCAGGCCCTTTTACACGAGCGCCAATCAGTAAGGCAGTTTGACTTTGAGACGCCCGCTCCGGCGTTGACGGCGCAAGTGAATTGCGCCTACGCCCACGCTGCGGCAGGCCATGCCGGCGCATGGCTTGCGGATCATTTTCAAAAGCAAAATGCTCCAAGGGCATCCCCGGCTTCGGCCTCGCCATCACGCCTGCGTCCCTCCGGTCCCGGATTCCTCTGGCGCGAGCGCGCTCGCGATGACGCGCGCCGCCTGCTCCGGCGCGCGCAGGACATGGAAGTGGCCGCCTTCTAGCCCCAACCGCTGAAACGCGCCCGTGGTCATCCGACGCCACAGGTCCATGTCCTCGGCCTCCACCACGTCCTTGTCGCCGTGCATGGCCGTGATGGGAAAATCCACGGCCTCGACCCTGGCGGGCGCGTAGTTCACGACCGCGGTCAGGTCCGCCCGCAGCAGGGGCATGAACAGGGTTCGCAGTTCATCGCTCACCACCGCCTCCCGCGGTATCCCCCCGAAGTAGCGCGCGCTCTCGGCCCAGAGCTGCTCGTCGGACATGCTTTGCAGGTTTTCGGGCGCATAATGCCGTCCCGGCAGACAGCCGCTCGAGATGAAGACATGGCGGGGCGGCAGTCCGGCCTTTTCAAGCCCGGCGGAGGCCAGGAAGGCGAGCAGCCCGCCGAGGCTGTGGCCGAAAACCGCGTGGCGGGCGTCGGGTGCGCCCCGCAGCGCAGCCTCCATGTGCTTCCGCACGTCATCGGCCATGGCGGGAATGGTCGTCAGGAGCGGCTCGCCGATGCGGCTGCCGTGTCCGGGGAGATCCAGGGGAACAGGGCGCGCCGTCCCTGCCAGATGCTGGAAAAGGCCGGTGTACATGGCCGCGTTGCCGCCGGCATGGGCCAGTACGAAGAGGGTCGTGACCGGCCCCGTCATGCGCATGCCGTCTCCATGTCCCGGACGAACTGCCCGTAGCGCATGGTGAGCACCCTGTCCGCGACCGAGAAGTAGCGGTCGTCATGCGAGATGACGAGGATGGTCCTGCCCTGGGCCTTCAACTCCGGCAGAAGCTCCTTGTAGAAGACCTCCCTGAAGTGGTGGTCGAAGTCGGCGGCCACCTCGTCGAACAGGAGCACGGGCCGGTCCTCCAGCAGGACGCAGGCCAAGGCCAGGCGCTTGCGCTGTCCCGAGGACAGCTGCACGCTCGAGAACCTGCCGGTCTTCTCGTCATGACGGACCTTGCCGGACAAGGCCATGCGTTCCAGGAGCGCGCGCACGCGCTCCGGCGGCGCGTCCACGCCGTACAGGCCGCCGAAGAGGTGGAAGTCGGGCAGCAGGATGGAGAAGAAAGACCGGTAGCGGGCCTGGCCCATGACGGAGGCGGGCCTGCCGCTCAGCATGATGTCGCCCGAGGTGAACCGCTCGAGCCCGGCCAGCACGCGCATGAAGGTGCTCTTGCCGCTGCCGTTGCCGCCCCTGAGGATGACCAGCTCTCCGGGATTCAGCCGGAAGGAGTCCACCATCACGGTGAACGGCTGCGCGCCGTTAGTGTCGGGATATGCGTAGCGGGCGTTTTCGATGTCGAGGCCGGTGAACTCGCCGGGCGAGTCGGGCGTCGCATCGAGGTCGTCGCGCATGAGGTCGAGGGAGTTCTCGAAGGCCTCCAGCCCCTGGACGATGAAGGCGCTTCTCGCGGCCATGGGCATGAAGGACAGGAGCCCGATGAGCGGAATGGTGCTGAAGAGCGTGATGGCCACGATCTTCACGCTCTGCTCGAGATCCATGAGCCCGGTCTGCGGGAGCACGAACAGGAGCGCGCCCACGGGGAAGTAGACCATGAGGCCGTACATGATCGTGTTCTGTACGCGGTGGCGATCCGTGATGACGCGCTTTGCGATGACCTCGGCCGAAAGGGGCTCGATGACCTGGCTGAAGAAGGCCTGTCGACGCCGCTCGTGCATCTTGAGTTCGTTGAAACCCTGGATGACGTCCTTGAGAGAGGCCTGAAAGGCCGTCACCGACTCCCGGTAGGTCATGAGCGCGGCGATGAAGCGTCTGTCGCTGTAGAAGAAAACGACGGCCCCGCCGCCCATGACCAGGAGAACGGCCAGGAGGCCGGCCAGGGAGATGAAGGCCGAGAAGGCCAGGCTACAGGCCAGCATGGTCAGGCTGGAGATGAACACGGGCAGCATGATGGCGGATTCGTTGATGATGTCCTTGCCGCCCGTGATGGCCTCGTAGATGGCCCCTTGCTCCAGCCCCTGGAAGTGGGCGTAGCTCGTCCTGCTGATCTTCTCGGCGATGCGGGCCTCGAATCCGGTCACGAGCTCGCGCGCCACGGTGGAGCTGACGGCCATGGACACGCCCAGGCTCTTGTAGAGCCCCGCGAGGCTGGCCGTGAAGAGCAGGAAATTGCGCAGGGAAACCGAGCCCGTGGTGGCGAGCTCCTCGATGGAGCTGCTCATGACGTATAGGAGCAGGCCCTGCAGGGCGCCGGCGAAGATCGACGCCCTGAGCAGGCGCTTGCTGTCGGCCCCCGAGCGTCGGATGAGACTGAACAGGAATTGGAGTTGTCCCACTGCGCACCGCCTGCTTGCCTAGCGCTGAAGCAGCTTCTGCTGCTGGGCGCAAATGGCGCTGAATGTTTCGCACTGCTTCATGGCCAGTTGCACGACGAGGGCCGCGGAGGACAGGGGGCCCTGTTCGGGGGAGGCCGAGGCCCCGCCCTGCCCCGGCGCCTCCGGCGAGACGCCGGGTGATTCCGGAGCCTGGGCCGCGCCTGCCTGATCTTGTTGGCCGGATGGCGCGGGGGCCACGCGTGCGCGCCGGAAAGCGGTGTAGGGAGCCGCCTCGGGCATCCACGGGTCAGCGGCCAGCCAGCGCCAGTTCACGTCGAGTCCCAGGGAGAACAGCCTGGCGAGCGCCAGCGCCAAGGGGCGCTGTCCATCGCCGCCGTTCTGGGCGAAGACCCAGTGCGCCTCGGGCAGGATCTGCCTGCCGAAGCTCGTGAGCGTCGGCCCGGCGCCCATCTCGAGGAAGATGCTCTCGCGGGCGTTGGTCACGGCGCGGTAGAACTGAACGGGCTGTCTCGTCTGCCTGGTGAAGTAGGCGGGCCAGTCGGCGACGTCTTCCTCGTACTGTCCCGTGCAGCCCGACAGGAAGGGGATGGCCGGCCGCGCGAACTCCTGCCCTCGCAGGAAGCGGGTGAAATCGGGAAGCACCGGGTCGAGCAGGGGGCAGTGGAAGGCATGGGAGACGGGCATGACCCGATGCTCCATGCCCCGCGCGGCCAAGGCGGCCAGGGCCGCGCGCAGCTCCTCCGCGTCGCCGGCGATGGTTACGCTCGACTCTTCGTTGATCGCGGCGATGCTGACCCCGGCGAACGCGCCGAGCGCGCTCCGCACGTCGTCCTCGCCGCCGAGCACGGCCGCCATGCCGCCTTGCCGCCGGACCGAGGCCGCGAGCTCGCCCCGCTCCAGGACGATGGCCAGACCCGTTTCGAGCGAGACGATGCCGCAGGCGTGGGCGGCGGCATATTCGCCGATGCTGTGGCCGAGCGCGGCGGCGGGCCGGACGCCCCGGCAGCGCATGAGCTCGGTCAAGGCCGCCTGATGGGAGTAGATGGCCGGCTGGGTGACGCGCGTCTCGCCCAGGCGCGGGTCGTCGTCCGCGAACATGACCTCCAGCAGGGAGTGCCCCAGGCGCTTGGATGCCAACGCCTCGCAGCGGTCAAGCACCCGGCGGAACTCCGGGAAGGCGTCGTACAGGTCGCGGCCCATGCCGGGAGCCTGTGAGCCCTGTCCGCCATAGAGAAAGAGCACGGCTGGCGGCGTATTGGGCTTGGCTCCGCGCGGGGCCGCGCGCTGCTTCTTGCCCTTCAGGACATGGCGGAGCGCGTCGGCGGCCTCGGCCGCGTCGTCCGCGCACACGGCCAGGCGTTCCCGCAGCAGAGGGTTGTCGTGCGGGCGCGCGTTGGCGGCCGCGTCGCACAGGGCCTCGAAGGGAATCCCGGCGTCCAGCCGTTCCAGGCTCTGGGCGACGAGCTCGCGGAGCTGCTCCTCCTCGCGCGCGGAGAGAGGCAGGACGCGGGTGCGCGGATCGCATGGCGCGTCGGGCGAGGCGGCGGGACGTGGGCGCGGCCCTTGCCACGCCGGCGGGGACTCCACGAGCAGGTGCGCGAGCGCTCCGGAGATGGCGAAGCCGCTGACGCCGGCGATGCGCCGGGCGTAGGATCGCGGCCAGGGGCGGGTCTCGGTGTTGAGCTCCAGGGACAGCCGTGCCCAGTCTATAAGCGGGTTGGCGGGCTGCGAATGGAGCGTTGACGGCAGCATCCCTTCCCGCACGGCCATGATGGCCTTGACGAGGGAGGCCATGCCCGCTGCGGCCTCCAGATGCCCTACGTTGCTCTTCACGGAGCCGATGAGCAGCGGCGCGCTTCGGTCAGGCCCGTACACGGCGGCCAGGCTTTCCGCCTCGATGGGGTCGCCGATGGGCGTGCCCGTGCCGTGCGTCTCCACATAGGCCACCTCGGCCGGATCGACCTGGGCGTTGGCGAGGGCTCGGCCGATGACCTGCCGCTGTCCGCGGCTGTTGGGGGCCGTGAAGCTGCGGCTTTGACCGTCGGAGCCCACCGCGCCTCCCAGCAGCAGGGCGTGGATGCGATTGCCATCCCGCTGGGCGTCCGAGAGCCGTTGCAGGATGAAGGCCGCGCCGCCTTCGCCCCGGCCGAATCCGTCGGCGGCTGCGCCGAAGGCCTTGCAGCGGCCGTCGGGAGCCAGGGCGTGCATGGCGTTGAGCCAGTGCGAGGGCGTGGGACCAAGCAGCAGGTTCACGGCCCCGGCGAGCGCGAACGAGCATTCGCCCGCGCGCAGGCTGTTGATGGCGGCCATGACCGCCACGAGCCCTGTGGAGCAGGCCGTTTCGCAGGATACGGATGGCCCGGTCCAGTCGAAGAAGTGGGTCAGGCGGCCGGCCAGGGCGCTGTGCATGTTCCCGGTCAGGGTGTACGGGTCGTCGGCGGCCTCGCGTTCGGTGCCGAGGATGTCGAAGAGATATTCGGCGCCGGTCTTGCCGACGAACACCCCCACGTCGCAGCCGGCCGCGAGGCCGCGCGGCTGTCCCGCGTCCTCGGTCGCCCGCTGGGCTAGCTCCAGCAGCAGACGGTGCTGCGGGTCGGTCATGCGGGCCTCGGCCTCGGGGATGCCGAAGAACGCGCAGTCGAAGCCGTACAGGTCGCGGCCGAGGAGCGCGGCCCGGGCAAGGCCGGGAACACGGGGCTGCTTGTCCGGGGCGTGTCGTGAGCGCCATTGGCTCAGGCGCTCCGGGGGCATGTCCGCCACGCTGTCCACCCCTTCCGACAACTGGCGGTGGAAGGCCTCTGGACTCTCGGCGTCCCTGGGGTGGACGCCGGGAAACACGCAGGCCATGCCGATGACCGCGATGGGCTCGGCGCATCGGGACACCTGGGCCTGGAGCTCCAGGATCTTGTCCCGCGATGCGCGCAGCGCCGCCTTGTACTGCTGCTCCTTGTCCGGGGTCATTGACGCGCCCCCGCCGGCTGGCCGTGGAGCCCGCCCGAGCCCTGTCGGTCGTCGGCCGTGTCGGGCCCGTCGTCGAGGAGCGAGTCGATGTCCGCGAGCAGATCCCGCACCCCGGCATCCGCGCCCGCCATGCGGACCGCGCCGCCTTGCTCGGCGGCCGGACGCGGAGAGGCTTGGGAGGGCCGGGCGTCGGCGGCGGCCCTCTCGATCAACCATTCGGCGATCTTGTCCAAGGTGGGGAACTCGAAGACGATGGAGACCGGCACGGGAATGTTCAGGGCCTTGCTCACGGCGGTGCGGAATTCCACGGCCATGAGCGAGTCGAACCCGTAGTCGAGCAGGGGTTTGTTCAGGGCGATGCGGGCGGGATCGCCGATGCCGAGAGTGCGGGCGGCGATGCCCTGGAGCCCCTGAGCCAGCTTTTCCCTGTCCGGCTTGCCGGAAGCCCCGGTCATGGCCGAGGTCAGCAAGGCGGCCGCGCTGTCGGCGGCCCGATCCTCCATGGGCGTACGGCCGATGGGCAGCAGGCTGAAGAAACCTTGCGGGTCCAGGGCGCGCCGTGACGAGAAGCGGCCCCAGTCCACGGCCATGACGCCGTATGCGGCGTGGCCGCGTTGCAAGCCGAGGAACATGGCCTCCAGGGCGGCGGCTCCATCCACTTCGAGGATGCCCGTCTGCCGCAGGTTTTCGCCTCGGCGCTCCGTGGCCATGGCCATGCCGCCATCGGCCCACGGCCCGAAGCAGGGCGAGGCCGCGGGCAGGCCCAGGCCCGCGCGCCAGCGGCTGAAGGCGTTGAGGAAGTGGTTCGCGGCGTTGTAGTTGGCCTGTCCCTGGCTGCCCAGCAGGGTTCCGGCCGAGGAGTAGCAGACGAAGAGGTCGAGCGGGTCGGCCAGGGTCAGGCGGTGCAGCAGCATCGCTCCGGTGATCTTGGGCGCCATGACCTTGCGCAGGCGCTCCTCCGTCAGGCCGGCCAGCACGCCGTCGTCGAGCAGGCCCGCCGCGTGGAAGATTCCGCGCAGGGGAGGGGCGTCGCGGCGCAGGGCGTCAAGCGCCGCCTCGATGTCGGCCGCGCTGGCGACGTCGCCCTTGAGCAGCAGCACGCGGCAGCCTTTGCGGCGGATGTCCTCCACCGTCCGCTGGCCTTGGGCGTCGAGCCTCCCCGAGCGGGACAGCAGGGCCACGGCCTCGGCGCCTTGTTCGGCGAGGCGCAGGGCGGTTCGCAGGCCCAGGGCGCCGGTGCCGCCGGTGATGAGGTGGGTTCCGCGCACGACCGCCCGCCGGGGCGTCTCCGCGCGTTCCGCCCGCGCGAGCCTGCAAGCGTGGAGGCTCCCGTTGCGGACGGCCCATTGCCGGATCTCCGGCGCATCGGCCCCGGCTCCGCAGAGGGTGGCTAGAGCGTTCAGGTCCTCGGCCTCCGGGTCCGGGGCAAGGTCGATGACGCCGCGCAAGAGGCCCGGATGCTCGAGGCCGAAGACCGCCGCGAGGCCGGGCAGGGATGCGCCGGCCAGGCCGTGGGGCCGTGGCGCTTGGGGATTGGCGCTGTCGCCCTCCGCCGCGCCGCGCTCGCCGCCGATCCGCCCTAGGCCCAAGTCCCCGGAGAGCCCCGAGGTGACGAGGCTCGGATGCACGGGCAGGCTGGAGCTCGCGGTGTCCCGCAGGATGGCCAACAGGCGGGCGCAGTCGTCCATCTCCCGCGCCGCGAGCCGTTCGAGGTCGTCACCGGCGCCGCTGTGCACCAGGAGAAGCTGGAGCGGCCCGGCCTGCTCAAGGCCTTCCGCCGTGGCTCCTGTCCGCGCGGCGGCCTGGGCAAGGTCCGCATCGGGCGGGAGCAGGCAGGCGTCGAGCATTGGCGCGATCCGCCGGGCGAGCTGGCCGTCCCCGAGCGGCAGGACCGCCAAGGGGGCGGACGCGCCGGCGGGTTTGGCGGACTTGGCGGGGTTGGGCAGCGGCTCGCTCGTCCACCGGAGGACGTACAGCAGCTCCGCCGGGTCCGCGTGCAGGCTCTTGTACAGGGTGGCGTGGTCCGTCATGCGGAACAGGCAGCCGGACAGCTCGAGCACCGGAGCGCCCGCCTGGTCGCAGGCCAGGGTTTTGCCCTCGAGCACCGCGTCCCGGGGGCTCTTGCGGGCGTAAGAGGCGCAGCGCGCGACATGAGGCAGAGGGCCCCAGAGAGTCAACCGCTCCACGTGCATGGGGATGAGCAGCGCGCCCTCCTCCATCATCGTATCGGCAAGCTCGACGAGATGCGGGGGGAGGATGGTCTGGAGCACCGAGTCGAGCGAGCCGGGATGGATGACGTGCCCTTTTTCCTCGGGGTGGCCGGCGCGGATGGTCACGCGGCAGCGGGCCTTGTCGCCCGCGATGGCGATCTCCTCGATGCGCTGGAAGCGCGGCCCCACGACATAGCCCCGGCTGACGAAGCGCTGGTAGAACTCTTCCCTGGCCAGGGGCGCGGATGTGTCGAGGGTCGTCGCCGGAGGGACGGGGCGCGGCGAGACGGCGCGGGAGATCAGGCCCGTGCAGTGCGTCCGCCAGGCCGAGTCGCCGGCGGGCAAGGCTCCGGATTCCCCCAGCCCGCTGCTGACGATGCGGAACGGGCTCGTCTCCAGCGCCGGGTCGTCCACGATGATCTGCACGAGGCGCGGCTCCTCGTCGCCCACGATGAGCGGGGCGAGGAAGTCCACGTCGCGCAGCTCGCAGGGAATGTCGCCCCACAGCTCGCGCGCGGCGGCGAGGAGCATGGCCATGTGGCCGGCCGCCGGGCTGATGGGCTTGTCGAAGATGACGTGCTCCTGCACGAAGCCCGGCCAGGCGCCGGAAAAGCGGCTCTGGAACACGGCCGCGGCTCCGAAGGCGGGGCTTGATTGCCGCTCTCCGGCTCCGGAGGCGTGCCGCTCCGGAGCCTGCAAGGGCTCATTCTCAATGGGCATCCAGTAGCGTTCCTTCTGGAACGGGTAGCCCGGCGCGGGAACATGCTTGCGCGGGAAGGGGGCGAACAGCGCCTCCGTGTCCAGGGGCGCGCCCGCCCTGAACAGGTGTCCGGCGGCGGCGAACAGGCTTTGCAAGGCGTTCTGCCTGGGCGCGAGCGTCGGAATGGCGCGCAGCCTGACGCCGCTCTGGCTGACCAGCGTGGACAGGGCGGCGGAAGGCCCGGCCTCGACGGCCAGGAGCCCCAGCCCGGCCAGGGTCGCCACGGCGGGCTGGAAGCGCACGGGCTCGACGATCTGCCTGACCCAGTACTCTGGCCGCTGGACCTCGGCATTGGTGGCCGCGCCCGCCTCGCCGGTCAGCGTGGACACGAAGCGCATCCGCGCGGGCGCGTGCAGCCGAACGCCTTCGAGCGCACGGGCAAAGGCTGCCGCCGGTCCGCGCATGGCCGGAGAGTGGAACGGCTTGGACACGAGCAGCCGTTTGGCCGACACGCCCATGGCCTCCAGGGCCGGCGCCAGGCGGTCGAGCGCGGCGCGCGGGCCGGACACGACGGTGTTCTCGGGGGCGTTGAGCGTGGCGACGACCAGATCCGGGTGGTCGCGCAGCAGCCCGCGCACCCTGTCCTCGGAGGCGAACACCGCCAGCATGCCCCCATCCGGGGCTTCTTGCATGGCCCTGCCGCGAGCGACGGCAAGGCCCAGCATGTCTTCCAGGCTCATGATGCCCGCCGCGACCGCCGCCGGATACTCGCCGATGCTGTGGCCGGCCACGGCGGCGAAGCGGAGCCCCAAGGACTCCCACAGCCGCCAGGTGGCATGGGACACGGCGGCTATGAGCGGCTGGGCATTGGCCGTGTCGGCCAGCTCCTCCGCCGGCGCGCCGCCGTGGAGCAGGCGCTTCAGGTCGCAGCCGTGTCCCGCGAGGATTCCGGCGCACTCGTCCAGCGCCTCGCGGAAGACGGGATAGGTCTCATAAAGGGCCCGGCCCATGTCCGGGTACTGCGAGCCCTGCCCGGTGAACAGGAGCGCAAGCTCCCCGCGCTCTGTCTGGGCCGGGGCGATCTCGGCCGCGTCCAGGGCGGCGGCCAATCCTGCGGCGTCGGCGCCGACGGCGGCCAGCCTGAACGGGAACAGTGGGCGCGTGGTGGCCATGAGGCGGCAGAAGGCCCCGAGATCCTCGGGCGACAGCCGCCTGACGTGAGTTGAAGTCTCCTCGGCCAGGGCCTTGAGGGCCTCGGGCGTCTTGGCGGACAGGGGCAGGAAAAAGGCCTCGGGCTTCCAACCATCTCCGGGGATCGGCTCCAGCGACGCGCGCCCGTTGGGAACGTACTCCTCGACGATGACATGCCCGTTGACGCCGGAAAATCCGAAGGCGCTCATGCCCGCGCAGCGCGGGGCGTGACTCTCCCACGGCTCCAGGTTCGTGGGCAGCGCCACGGCGTTGGCCGCGAAATCGAAGCGCGTGTTGGGCGTCTTCACGTGGATGTTCGCGGGAATGGCCCGGTGGCGGATGCACAGGAGCAGCTTGAGCAGCGAAGCCATGGCCGCGGCCGGCTCCAGGTGCCCGATGTTGGCCTTGACCGAGCCGATGCGCAGCGGAGCGTCCTTGGCGCGGTCCCGGCAGTAGGCCCCGGCCAGCGCATCGAGCTCGATGGAGTCGCCCAGGGCCGTGCCGGTGCCGTGCGCCTCCACGTAGGAAATATCAAGAGGCGCGCGTCGCGCATCGGCGAGCGCCTGGGCGATGACCTTCTGCTGGGCCAGGCCGTTGGGCGCGGTAAGCCCGTTGCTCCGGCCGTCCTGGTTCACGGCCGTGCCGCGGATGAGTCCCAGGATTCTGTCCCCGGCGGCTTCGGCGTCGCTCAGCCGCTTGAGAAGAACCACTGCCCCGCCTTCGCCTCGGCCGTACCCGTCGGCCCCGTCGTCGAAAGCCTTGCTGCGGCCGTCCGGGCTGATGGCCCCGAGCTTGGTGAAGCAGACGTGCAGGTCCGGCGTGAGCATGAGGGTCGCCGCGCCGGCCAGGGCCAGGTCCGACTCGCCCAGGCGCAGGCTCTGGCAGGCGCTGTGCAGCGCCACGATGCCGGAGGAGCAGGCCGTGTCAACGGCCCAGCACGGCCCCTCGAAGCCGTGGAAATAGGACAGGCGGCCGCAGGCCCCGCTCAGGGTCGTGCCGGTGAGCGAGTAGGCGTCGATGCGCTCGCGCCGTTTGGATTCCCGGTGGGCGTGGGAGTATTCGTTGTTGGTCATGCCCAGGAACACGCCGACCGGCTTGCCGCGCCAGATTTCCGGGTTGATGGCCGCGTCCTCGAAGGCCCGCCAGCTCATTTCGAGCAGCAACCGCTGCTGCGGGTCGAGCTGCAGGGCCTCTTTCGCTGAGATGCCGAAGAAGAGCGGATCGAACGTATCGATGGGCGAGGTCAGGAAGGCCGCTTCCTTCGTGTACATTGTGCCTGGCGCGTCACGATCGGCGTCGTAGTGGCGTTTCCAATCCCAGCGTTCGGCCGGGATTGGAATGACGGCGTCGCGGCCTTCGGCGATGAAGCGCCAGTAGCTGTCCATGTCCGTGATGCCGCCTGGGAAGCGGCAGGCCACGCCCACCACGGCGACGGGCTCGCTCCCGCGCCGCGGGCCGCGCGTCCTGATACCGGATTCCTCGCGAGCGGGGTCCGGATTTCCGCCGGTCGCGTCCGCGTCGAGGCGGGCGGCCAGGTGCTCCGCCAGGGCATGGGCGCTGGGATGGTTGAAGATGGCCGAGACAGGGAGGCTCAATCCCAGGCGCTCGGCCAGGGACGCGCGCAGGCGCATGGCCAGCACGGAGCTCAGGCCGAGGGACTGGAACGCGGCCTGCCCGTCCTCCTTGTCCGGCGAGAGGGTGGGCAGGAGCTGGCAGATCGTCCGCCAGACGAGCGCGCGCAGAGCGATTTCCCGGTCCTTGCGCTCCAGCTCCCGCATGGCCCTTCCGGCCTCGGAGATCTGCGCGCCGCACCCTTCGCCGGTCCAGGACGAAAGGACCGCGAAGGCCGCTTCGGCGCTCGCCCGGCTGTCCATGTTGCGGGCCATGAGGGCGGCGCCATGGATGGTCAGGCCTCGGGTCGCCGCGCACTCCACGAGGGAGGCCTGCAGAACGGCGTGGGGCGCTATCTCGACGAAGTGGCGCACTCCCCGGTCCAGGGCCGTCGCCACGGCCTGGGCGAACCGGACCGGCTCGTGGATGTGCCTGCGCCAGTATTCGGCTCCGAAGTCGCCGCCGGCCGGGTCGGCGAGACCGCCGTGCAGCGAAGAGACGACGGGAATCCGCGCGGGCGAGGGTCGCAGCGTGGCCAGACCGGCCGCGAACGAGGGCAGCAGCGGCTCGATGCCGGCGGAATGGAAGGGAACGTCGACGCGCAGGAAGCGGGCCGCTCCCGGCTTGCGGCGCTCCACCTCGGCGGCGAGAGCCTCCAGAATGGATCTGTCGCCGCTGCACACGGAGGCGACTGGAGAATTGAAGGCCGCGATCTGGATCGTGTCGCCGTAAGCCTTCAGCAACTCTCCGAGCTGCTCCGCCGGCAGCGCGCAGTGGAGCATGGCTCCCGTGCCTCCGGCGGCCTGGAGGATCTTGCTGTGCTCGAAGGCGATGAGGGCGGCCTGCCCCGTGTCGATGGCCCCGGCGGCCCAGGCGGCGGCCACCTCTCCGCCGCTGTGCCCCAGGCAGAGCGCCGGGGTGTATCCGCGCGAGAGCATGAGCTCCGTCAGCCCGAAGGAGACCGCCAGTATGCACGGGTGCCCTCGGAAAGCGGGCGAGACGTCGCCGCCCTCTTCGTGCAGCCAGCGCTCCGCCGACCAGCCGGACAGCGCCGTGAACGCTGCGTCGAAGGCGCGGAAGCCGGCGCGGAACGCGGGCTCGGATTCCATGAGCTCCCTGCCCATGCGCTCCCATTGGGTTCCGATGCCCGAGAAGACGGCTGCGAACGAAGACATGATGTTCCTTGTCGTGCTCCGGCCGCGGCCCTACACGATGGTGACCTTCAGGTACGGGGGAAACCGCGGGACGGCATCGCCCCGATACTCCAGGAGCAGGCGGTTGCCTTGGGCCTCGATTTCCGTGAACCCGGCGAACTTGTAGGTGACGTACATCATGCGGTTGCGGGGCGTCTCCACGAAGTCCGCCCGCGGCCGTTTCCCGGCGGCCAGCGCCTGGCGGACGATGTGGTTGAGCTGCACCGAGCCCACCCCGCGCGACATGACCCGGCAGGACATGAGCAGCAGTCTGATGCGCCAGGCCTCGTCGCTCTTCTCCACGAGAGACAGCCCGATCTTGCCGTACGTGCCGTACTTGTCCTCCAGGGAGCTGATGGTCAGCATGTGCCGGTCGGAAAAGCGCAGGGCGGCGAGCTCGTCGTGGCTGAAGGTCAGCCCGGTCGCGTTCAGCTGGTTGGTCCGCTCGGTGAGGTCCACCGCCCGCTCCAGGTCGCCGTCCTCCACCGGGCCGAGGGTGAAGCGCATGTCCAGGCTTTCGAGGAAGGATTCCTTGGGGCCGGCGAAGCTCTCCTCGGCCGTGTTGCGCCGGATGTCCGCCTGGTACATCGAGCGCCGCATGGCGGAATCGGCGGTCACAAAGCGGGGCGTGAATTCGGGCAGGCCAGGCAGGGAGCACGCCAGCCCGGCCGAATAACAGCGCACGCCCGGCGCGCCCTGGGCCACCTCGTCGAGCTCGAACGGCTGGTCATCCACGAAGGCGAAGGTGTCCAGCCCGATGTTCAGGAGCTTGGCGATCTTCTCGACCGACTGGCTCTTGGCGCCGAAGTTGATCTGCGGATAAAGGAAGTACTCCGCGAGGCCGAGCTCCTCCAGCCGCCACAGCGCGTCCTCATGGGTGTTCCTGCTGGCGATGGACTGGAGGATGCCGCGCCGGTCAAGCTCCATGATGGTCTCGCGCACGCCGTCGCGCAGCCTGTCTGCTCCGCCTTCGAGCAGAACGCCTTCCCAGACGGTCTCGTCCAGGTCCCACACCACGCATTTGATGGTCTTACCCACGGGGCTTTCTCCTGCTCCTGCGCTGGCGCATGAGAGCGGCGGAGGCGATGAGCAGCTGCTGCATCTGCGAGCTGCCTTCGATGATCTCGCAAATCTTTGCGTCGCGGAAATAGCGCATGAGCGGATAGTCCGGCGAGCAGCCGTTGCCGCCGTGGAGCTGGAGCGCGTTGGTCGCCGCGCGGAAGGCCGCCCGCGAGCTGAAGTACTTGAAGGTGGAGGTGCGCATGACGGAATCGGGCGTCAGCGAGTCGCGCTCGGCGGCGGCCTGTTCGGCCAGGGCCTGCGCCGCGGCCAGGTCCGTGGCCATGTCGGCGATCAGCTCCTGGATGAGCTGGTGCTTGCGCAGGGGCTGGCCGAACTGCTCCCGCTCGGAGGCATAGGCCGTGCTGGCGGCCAGGCAACCGTCCAGTATGCCGACGCCGCCCCAGCCGACGATGTAGCGGCCGCAGTCGAGGGCGTGCGAGGCCACGAAGGTGAAGCCGCCGCCCACCGGCCCCACGAGCGCATCGCGGGGCACGCGGCAATCCTCGAAGGCAAGCTCCGCGATGCCCGCGGCCCTGAAGCCGAGCAGATTGGGCATGGGGGTCACGGTCAGGCCCTTGCTGTCCGCCGGGACGAGCAGGGCCACGAGCCCTTCGCTCCCGAGGCGGGCCATGACGAGGAAAAGGTCGGCGTGCGTAGAGCCGGAGATCCAGCGTTTTTTGCCGGTGATGGAGAAGCCTTCCCCGGTCCGGGCCGCCGCGCAGGTCAGGCCGGTGGCCTCGCTGCCGCGCTCCGGCTCGGTCAGGGCGAAGGCCGCGCGCAGGCCGCCTTTCGCCAGCTTGGGCAGATAGGTCTTCTTCCGCGCCTCGTCGCCGAAACGGAGCAGCGCCTGGCAGACCATGGAATGCACGGTGAACATGCTGAGCAGGGAGACGCTGCCGCGCGCCATGTGCGCGCAGACCTGGCCCAGGGCCAGGCTGTCCAGGCCAAGCCCTCCCCACTCCGTCGGGACGGTCGCGCCGAGCCAGCCGGCGGCGGCGAACTCCTCCAGCACGGGCATAGGCATGGCTTGCGCCTCTTCCCAGGCATTGGCATGGGGGAGGACCTTGGCGTCGATCCAGTCCCGCATCCGCGCCGGCCACGGGGCGATCTCGCCCGGAGCGTCCCGGCCTTGTTGCGCATTATTCCCGGCGACTTGCGACACGGCGCTCCTCCCGTGGTCGTCTTCAGGCATTGGCGGCTTGGGATTCGACCAGCGCGACGATGGCGTCGATGGAGTGGAAGTTGGACAGCTTGAGCTGGTCGCGCGGAATGGAGAAGCCGCACTCCTTCTCGACGAACATGACGAGCTGCATGGCGAAAAGCGAATTCACGTAGCCGAGCTCGAACATGTTCTCGCTATCCTCGAGGTCGTCGTCTTTTATGTAGTGCAGGACGAAGTTGCGCACCTTCCCGCGCATATCAGTGCTCACGAGCAAGTCCCTCATGCGTCTGCGTGTTGCGTGTAGTCATGGAAGCCTTTCCCGCTCTTGCGGCCGAGGACGCCGGCGTCCACCATCTTCCGCAGGAGCGGGCAGGGGCGGAATTTCGGGTCGTTGTAGCTGGCGTACAGGTTTTCAAGGGACAGCAGGATCGTGTCCAGGCCGATGAGGTCTCCCGTGGCCAGGGGGCCCATGGCGTGGCTGAAGCAGGACTGGAAGATGCGGTCCACGTCCCTCGGTTCCGCGACCTGATCCTGCACGAGCCAGATCGCCTCGTTGATGGTGAGCATGAGGACCCGGTTGGAGACGAAGCCCGGCATGTCGTTCACCACCACGGCCTTCTTCTTCATCTGCTTGAGGAGTTGCCGACCCGCCGCGAGCGTGTCGTCCGAGGTGTGGAAGCCCCTGATGACCTCCACGACCGGCTTGAGCGGCACGGGATTCATGAAGTGCATGCCCAGCACGCGGTCGGGCCGCCGTGTCCAGGAGCCGATCCTGGTGATGGAGATGACGGAGGTGTTGGCGGCAAGGCGGACTTCCTGCCTGCATATGGCGTCCAGGGCGGGATATACCTGCCGCTTGAGGTCCTCGCGCTCCGTGATGTTCTCCACCACGAAGTCCGCCTCGGCGAGCGCGTCGAGCCGCGTGCCGGTGCTGATACGGGCCATGGCCGCCTGAAGGTCGGCCACTTCCTTGCCGAAGAGGCCGTGCATGCGCAGCCCGGTCTCGATGTCCTTCCGGGCCGCCGCGAGGGTGGCCTCATCCACGTCGATCAGCAGCACGTCCATGCCGTGCATGGCAAGGGCCTGGCTCATGCCCCGGCCCATCACTCCCGCGCCGACGACGCCAATCTTCTGATAGGTCATTTCCTGTCCTTCGGCGTTTCACCGTATCGCCGCTGCGAACGCTCCCGGGCGCCGTGCTCGCCAAGCCTCGGGAGCGCCGTCGTTCGGGCGGCGGGGCCGATGAGAGTGCTGATCGCGGTATGCGGCGCCAGTTCTCGTCTTGCTCGAGATTGCTGAAATAAATCTTTCGCAGAGGCGACAGTGATACAAAGCGAATCGACTATTTGCTTCATGGGGCAAAGTATTCAGTGCAAGCTGCAAGTAACCACGTTCAGGCGTGTGCCCTGTTTCAGCAAGGGGCATGAAAACGAAGAGCCGCTGCGCCGCGTCAAGGGCCACTGGAGCGTCTTCCATTCGCTCGCAAGCGTCGGAGGTGGGCGGCGTTCACTGCCTGATTTATTCAGGAGCGATTGGCGCATAGCGTGCGAGTCGTGCTCGCCATGGGAGCAAAGCATTTGGACTAATTGATTCGGCTTGCTGACGGCCTTCTTTTTCATAGCATTGCATCAATAAAAATGGCAAGCTGTTGGTGCTCGGTAAGTCGCTGCGATCGAGAGCCGGACCTGATCGCGGCCGAACTGTCCGGGTGCTGACGTTGAATGCCGTTGAACGCGTGGATGACTTGCGCACGTCGCGCTCCGCATCGGCCCGCGCGGGAAAGGGGCGGGCGAGCATGGCTTGCGCCGGTGTTCTCCGGACGGGTATGCCCATCCGGCGATGTGGAACGTGAACCAGATGAGGAGGAGCCGCCCATGCCGAAGGAATCGCCCAAGAATGAAAGCAGCGTGAAAAGTGATCTGCCGGCCCAGGCCGAAGCCGAGCAGGGAGTCGCCGCGGCCATGCCGAGCCAGCAGGAGATCGACGCCATCATCCGCAAGCGGACGCACGCCGCGCTCGCCATCGGCCTCGTGCCCGTGCCGCTCATCGATCTCGCGGCGCTCTCGGCCTTGCAGACCGAGATGCTCTACAGGCTCTCCGTGGCATACAACCTGCCGTTCTCCCAGGAATGGGCCAAGAAGACCGTGGGCCTCGTCACCGCCACGGTCCTGCCCGGCATGTTCACGCCCAGCCTGCGCAACCTCGCGCGCTACATTCCCGTCATCGGCTTCGGCCTCGGCGTGGTGAGCATGTCCCTGGCCAGCGCCGGCGCGACCTACGCGCTCGGTCACGCCTTCGCGCGGCACTTCGCCTCCGGCGGGACCTTCCTGACCTGCGATCTGGCCAAGATCAAGGAGGAGGTCAAATCCACCTACGCCGGCAGTGTGGAAAAGGTGAAGAGCTGGAGCAAGAAGGAGCCGGCGACCGCCGAGGCGGCCAGCTGATGCGATGTGAATGGTCCTGGTGAACGCCGCGTGGGACGGTCACGGCCGCCCGCGCGGCATTCGCCTTTGAGGCGGGCGCAGGGGAAGCATCTGTCGGGAGCGTCGTCCTCTTGTCAGCCCGGCAGAGCGCCTTCCGGCGTTTCGTGAAATCCGAAGCCTTCTGTTTTCGCCGATTTCGGCGGTGATCGCCTGGTACCCAAAGCATCTTCCGTCAAGCCGGAGCGGAGCGTGGCTGTCCGGGATGGCTCCTTCGGTTCCTGTCGCCACCGAGCCAGGACGATATGCCGTGAAGCGGCATCCCGGCATCGGGTCTTGTCTTGCGTGGTGCTCCAGGCCTCGTGCCGCCATGATAGCTCATGGCCTGGCCCTCGGCTGGAGCGGCCGGGCCGGCAAGGAATCTTCGGGCGGGCGCCGCTTCCGTCCACATCCTGTTCACGCCCCTGCCACGGCTGTCGCCCGCGATGGCCACGCCATGGCGGATGAGGCGTGGCATTGCGCCAGGACGTGCTTTCCTCACGGAGGACGATGATGTTGTCAGGCCAATTCCATGCCGTCGCGTCTTGCGCCGGCGCGGGCCGATCGCCTTTTCTCCATTGCGTGGCCATCCTGTGCGCCTTCCTCGCCGTGGCCGGTGCGGGAGAGGCCCGCGCGGACATGCCTGATGCGGGGCAGCGGGCGGCCCTGGAGGCCGTCGCGGCCGCGAGGAAAGCGCAGACGGGCTTCGCCTACGGCATGGGTCTGATCGATGCCGCCGGAATGACGCACTTCTACGACAACGGGATCGGCCCGACCGACCTGGTGCGCATCGGCAGCCAAAGCAAGACCTTCGCGGGCACTGTAGTGCTTCGTCTGGTGGAAAGCGGCGCATTCTCCCTGGACGACACGCTCGGCGAGGTGGTCGCCAGGCATGGCGTCGATCTGGGAGCCGCCTTGCCGGCCGGGGCGGATAGCATCACCATCGCCCAGCTGCTCAACATGTCCTCGGGCATCCCCAACTATCTCGGGCAGCCGGTGACCGTCGCGGGGACCACGAAGACGCTCTGGGAACAATGGAAGGACCAGAACTACGGACCCGTGCCCGGCATCGACCACAAGGCCCTGGCCGCGCTCGGCCTGGGCGGCTATCCCGCCGCTTTCGCGCCGGGGTTCACGGGGGCCTACTCCAACACGAACGCCATCATCCTGTCGCTCATTGCCGAGAAGGTGACCGGCAAGCCCTTCGAGACATTGATAGACGAACTGACTACCGGCGTGGGCCTCACCGGCACGCGCCTGCCCACGGAATCGTCGCCCGCCGGCCTGCTGCCCGGCATGGAGAGCGGCAGCGCCATCACGAACATGGACGCGACCATACCATGGACATCCGGCTCCATCGTCAGCACCGTCGAGGACCAGCTTTACTGGCTGCGGGCGCTTACGCAGAACAAGACCAAGAGCGACGGCGAACTGCTCACGCCCGAGATGTTCGCCAAGCGTTTCGATCTCGCGAACTCGAGCACGTTCATCATGGGCGGCCTGCCGGTCCAGTACGGCTACAACGTGCTGACCATCGACATGAACCCTTTCGGCGTTCCCTTGACCCTGGTGGGTCACGGCGGAAGCATCGCCGGCTATAGCTCCTTCTCCGCCTGGTGCGAGGAGCTGAATTTCGGCATCGTCACGAACGCGGCGGTCGGTTCGGGCATCGACACATTCGGCAACTACACGAACATCGCCTCGGAAACGCTGCTCATGAACGCCATGAAGGCCTTGGAGCGCACCAACCGTGGCGATCACCTGGCAGGCGTGTCTCCCGGAACGTTAAGCTACGGTGCCGCCGGCGGATACTACTTCACGTCGGGGCAGACGCTCACCGGTGATACGACCATCGCGGCCAGCGGCGCGCAGACAGTGTTCCTCGACCTGGAGAACCCCGCGACCATCCTGATGACCATCGACCCGACACTGACCGGATATCTGTCGGGAAACTCCACCACGCCGAAGACGCATATTGCGACAGGCTCCAACACCCTCACCCTTGCGCCGGGAGCCCGTGTCGAAGGTTACGGCGCCTACGCAACGCTCGTCGATGTCAACGCGGCCGGCGGTAAGCTCGTGAACAACGGCGAGTTGGCCTTCTACGGGCCGAACTCCACGGCCGTGTCCCTGGACGCGGCCAGCACGTACGAAAGCGCGGATAATTCCCTGATCTACGTGCAGGGCGGGGGCGGCGTGGCCCTGGATCTGGATGGCTACATCTCGCCCACTGCCATCCAGGGCGCAATCCAGACTTTGGGTAACAGCACGGCCGTGGCGGCGACGAACGGCGCGAACGCCCAATTCGAGAACGCGACCGTCGATGTGTACGCCACGGGCTTGGCCATGGATTCCAGCTTCAAGACAACGGACCCCGACAAGTACAGGCATACGGCCGTGCAGGCTCAATCGGGCTCCACGCTCGACTTCCGGAGCAGCAGCATTCTCATCGACGCCGAAAGGCCCTGGGACGGTGTGGCCTATCCCGTGGGCGTCCCGGTGTTGGACTTTCCCGCCATGCCGGGAGTGCTGACCACGGCCGTGCGCATGGACTCGTCCACCGTGAGCGCGGAGGATACCTTCATCGCCGGGCCTGGATACGGGGTCGTGCTTGAGGGAAGCGGGCTTAACAGGTTCACCCTGACCGGCTCTGGGTCGTTGCTGCGGGGCGGGCTTGCGGCGTTCAAGCAGACCGGGGGCACGACGGATATCACGGTCAGCGGGGGGGCCACGGTGGTGGGGCGCTGGAACCTTCTGGGGACCGGCAACAGCCTTACCCTGGGCGATGCCCGCCTGCTCGTGGCGCTGGATGAAAACGCCCCGGCGGCCCACATAGCCAATGCCGGCGCGGTGACGCTCGGCGCCGGGACAAGGACGACGGTCCTTCCCGTCTCCAGCGGTCTCCTGGCCGATGACAGCTTCCTGCTGATGAGCGGCGTCACGTCGTTCACAGGCGATGCCGATCAGATCGTCGTGCAGGATGTCGGCGGCATGTACCGCCCCATCACGTTTTCGACGGCTTACGCCGACGCGAGCGACAGCGTGACGCTGACCGCCGCGCGCGACTGGTCCTATTATCGAAACAGCGGCATCGAGAACGGCAGCCTGGCCGGCCTGCTGGACCATCTGCCGTCGGTACAGAGCAGCCTTTCCCCCTCCGTCCGCCAATTGGTGCAGTACATGGATTCCAGCGCCGCCCCGAGGAGTGACGCGGGTCGTTTGCAACCCCACACCCTGCACGGCATCGCGCTTTCCGAGCTGCGCCATGCCGGCAATACGCGCCGCTTCGCCGCCGAGCCCGTATCCCGGCCAGGCGACGCCGCCACGGCCCAGGACCAGACGCAAGCCCAGGCCCAGGCGCAGGTCCAGGCGTGGCATGCCTTTGGCGGGGTATTCGGGAATCACGCAAGGCAGGACGCCTCCGGCGAGGACCCCTTCGGGTACACCATCGACGGCCAAGGCGCTCTTGTCGGCATGGGCAAGCGCCTGGGGGATGACGTGAGCCTTGGGGCGTTTCTCGGCTACAGCTCTCAAGAGCAGGAGTACAAGAAGGGTTACGGACGTATCCGGGATACCATCACTCGCGTGGGCCCCTTCGCGGACATCCGCACGCCCCTTGTGGACGTGTTCGCCTCCACCTCGGGGGGCTTTCACGAGGTGGACAGCCGTCGCGAGCTGCGATTCTCGTCCTGGAGCGAAACCAACGACGCCGACTACCGGGCCTGGGACGTGCTTTCGTATCTGTCCCTGTCCAAGGATGTGGATGTCTCGGTGCTGCGCGTCACTCCCAGGGTGGAGGCGGCGCACGTGTACCTGCGAGCCGACTCGTACACGGAGAAGACAGGCGCGAAAGACCCGTGGATGTTCGGCCAGGACGCCTCGGGCGTCCTTGATGTGGATGACGCGACCTATCAATACCTTGCGTCCAACACGAGCCTTGAGGTCGGGTACGACATCACCGGCGCGCTGGGTGTCGTATCGCTGAGCGCGGGGGCGGGCTGGTGGCGTCAGTGGCTCGGCGACAGGCCCGAGGTCGACGCGGCGTTCGTCGGCGGAGGCGGCGACACCTTCGCCACCATGGGCGCGCGCACCGATGACGACATGCTGCTGCTGAAAGCCGGGACGTCCTGGGACACCAAAAGCAAGACCAACAGCGATGTGCGTCTGGCCCTGAATTTTGAACAGTATATTGGCGAGACCGCCCGCGACATCAGCGTGGCCTCATTCACATTGGGAGTGGCGTTCTAAGGGCCTGGGCCGCAAACGCGGGCCACGACCTGGGCGCGAGCCTTCGCCGGCCGCCCTGGTGTGTCATGAACCACTTCGTAAGCGGCTGAAACGCCCCAAGAACCCATCGTCGAGCGTACATATGTTTCATTTGTGATTACGATCACTTGGCGGTGAGTTCATAACAGCCTCCAGTTCGAGCTTCATTGGCGGGTTCAGGCCTTGCAACTTATGTCTTTCTCCTGTTTCGGCGTGCGGCTTCACGTGCATGAAGCCGCGTCCGACTCATAATTGGCGGAACTGTTACACCGAACGAGCGGAATATGACCTTGGACCGCATCTTCTCCGAGATTCACCAGCTTGCGCACACTGTCTTCGGCATTCCCAAGGACGAGCTGGACCCGCACGCGGGCATCCTCGAACTTGGCCTTGATTCGCTCATGATCATCAAGCTGGGGCAGGAGATCGAGCGCCGCTTCGGAGTGGCCCTGGAGGCCCGCTGGTTTCTGACCGCCATGCCGTCCCTGACCACGCTCGCCGCGCATATTCACGGCCTCATGGGCAATGATGGGAGCGGCGGTGGCGGCGGCGGAAAGCAGTGCGCCTCGATGCCGTGCGCGGCTCCCGTCCCGGAGCAGGGTCAGTCGTCCGCCAAGCCCGCGCCCGTGGCGGAGCCCCGGCCGGACGCAGCCTCCGAAGCAGCCGCATCGGCCGCTTCCGCCGCCATGGGCATGCTGGATGGCATATCGGCCCTAGGCTCCGGACTCCCCGGCCTGTCTGCCACCGGGGCCGCCGGGAGCGTGGCGGGCGCGCCTCGCGACGGGGCGGATGCGCGCAATGCCGAGGCCCTGGCTCTTTTCTCCGCGCAACTGGAAGCCATGCGGCAGATTTTCTCACGGCAGTTCGAGGCGCTCCAGGCCGTTCTGCCCGGCACTGGGACAGCCTCGCGAGCCAATGCTGCGGACGGGGCGGACGGGGCGACGGCATCCCGACGGCAGGGCGGAGCCTCGCTGCCGGAGGCTTGGCCGGAAGCGCGGCCCGAGCAGCCGCGCAAGCCGCACATGCGCGGCTTCGTGCTGGAGCCGACTCCCCTGACGTCCGAGCAGCAGGCCTTCGTGGAACGGCTCGTGGCCGCGCATGTGGCGCGCACGCGCCGTTCCCGCGAGCTTGGCAGGAAGAGCCCTGTCCTGGCCGACTGGAAGTCCTCCCTGTCCTACCGCCCGGAGCTGCGCGAAGCCGCGTATCCCATCGTTGCGGACACCATGAAGGGAGGCCGTTTCACCGACGTGGACGGCAACGAATATATCGATATCGCCGTGGGCATGGGCGTGCACTTCCTCGGGCACAACCCGCCGTATGTGGAAGAGGCCATCCGCCGCAGGCTCGAACGCGGCTTCGGCCTCGGCCCCCAGTGCGACATCACCCAAGAAGCGGCGGAGCGCATCGGCAGGCTCACGGGAATGGAGCGCGTGAGCTTCTGCAACACCGGGTCCGAGGCCGTCATGTTCGCCCTGCGCCTGGCCAGGGCCAAGACCGGCAAAAGCACCGTCGCCATCTTCTCCGGGTCGTACCACGGCACCTTTGACGGCGTCCTGGCGGCGGAGGAGGGCGGCCGCCCTCATCCGTCCTCGCCCGGCACGCCCGAGGGCATGGTGCGGGACGTGCTCCTGCTCGACTACGATTCCGAGGCTGCCTTGGCCAAGCTGGAGGAGTATCGCGACACGCTCGCGGCGGTGCTCGTGGAGCCGGTGCAGAGCAGGCGGCCCGGCCTGCAGCCGCAGACCTTCCTGCGCAGGCTCCGCCGCTACACGCAAGAACACGGCATCTGCCTGATCTTCGACGAGATGGTCAACGGCTTCCGCATCGCTGCCGGCGGCGCGCAGGCGCATTTCGGCATCCGGGCCGACATGGCTCTGTATGGCAAGATCATCGGCGGCGGACTGCCCGTGGGCGTGATCGCGGGCAGGAAGGAGTACCTCGACCACATCGACGGCGGGTTCCTGGGTCAGGATGGCAGGCTTCCCTCCTCCGAGACCATCGTGTTCGGCGGAACCTTCTGCCGTCACCCCCTGAGCATGGAAGGCGTGCGCGCCACGGCGAGATATCTGGAGCAGCAGGGCCAGGCCCTGTATGCGCGCGCCAACGCAATGACGACCGACCTTGCCGACAGGCTGAACCTCTGGTTTCAGGACAACGAGGTTCCCCTGCGCCTGACGCACTTCGGCGCGCAGTTCATCTTCGAGAGCCATGGCCCTTACAGCGCCTTTGCCCAGCCCATGGAGCTGCCGCTGTTCTACATGCTGCTGCTCCAGCGCGGGGTCTATACATGGGAGCGGCGCACCTGCGGCATATCCACGGAGCATGATGAGGCGGACATGGCCCGCATCGGGCAGGCCGTGCGCGACAGCGTGACGGCCCTGCGCGAGGGGGGCTTCCCTTTCCGCCTGAAGGCGGGCGCGCCGAGGCTGTTCGAGCCCATGACCCCGACCCAGGAGCGGCTGTTCGCCATCTTCCAGCGGGAGCACGGGCAGGACGCCTACCACCTGCCCCTGGCTTGGCGCCTGGAAGGCGAGCTGGACGCCGACCTGCTCGAGATCAACCTCGGGGAGATCATCAAACGGCACGAGGCGCTGCGCACGGGCTTCCTCCAACTGGACGGCCGGCTGCTGCAGAAGATTCACCCGGAGCCGCCTTTTTTCCTGGAGCGGCTGGAGCGGGTGGACGCGAGCGCCGACGACACTCCGGATCGGCAGATCGCGGCCTTCATCCGGCCCTTCGAACTGGACAAGCCGCCGCTGCTCCGGGCGCGCCTGGCCCGTCAGCCGGACGGCGCGCACCTGTTCATGCTGGACGTCCTGCACATCACCGCGGACGGCGCGTCGCTGGGCATCATCCTCGACGAGCTGAACACGCTCATGCAAGGCGGCGGCCTCACGACAAAGCCCGTGCCGTTCCGCGAGGCGCACGCGGCTCTGCCCCTCGAAGGCCGGCAGGAGGACCTCGACTACTGGACGGAGCGGCTGGCCGACAGCCCGCCCCTTGAGCTGCCCTTCGATCGCCCGGCCGAAGCCGGCTCGCCCGAGGGCGCGCAGCACTGGACGGTCATCGGGGCGGACATTCTCGCGGCGGCCAAGGCGGCCTGCAAGACGTACGGCGTCACCTTGAACATGCTCCTGAACGGCGTGTACGTCATTTTCCTGCACGGCCTCACGGGCGGCCGGCGCTTCTGCGTGGGCATGGCCGATGGCGGGCGCTTCGGCCCCAAGGCCGGGCAGGCCGTGGGCATGTTCGTCAACACCGTGCCGCAGGACTTTCGCGTCGAGCCGGCGCAGGGCCTCAAGGAATTCTTCGCCTCCATCCGGCTGTCCTGCGCTGAGTCCATGAGCCGCAATCGCGCGCCCTACGGCGACATCGTCGGCGCGCTGGGCCGCTCGCCGGCCGCGACCATGCTGAGCTACGAACGAGCGGACCAGCGCAAGCCCGCCTGGCCGGGCCTGCGCATCACTCCCGAATCGGCGCACGGCCAGGGAGCCATGTACGATCTGGCCATGGACATCGTGGAGATGGACGGCGTGCTGCATTGCAACGTGCAGCATTCCACGGCGTTCAGGCCCGAGACGGCGCGATCCTTCGATCAGGTCTTCGCGCATCTCCTGGCTCAGGCGGCCGAGCGCGCGGAGGCCACGGTCGGCGATCTGTCCTTCCTCCCGCCGGCGCAGTACGACCGGCTGAAGCAGGAATGGGCCGCCGCGGCCAGGCCGTTCGACAGGTCCGTCTCCGTGGTGGAGGCCATCCGGCGGCAGGCTGGGCGCACGCCCCAAGCCACGGCCCTGGTGCAGGAGCACGACGGGCGGCTTGAAAGTGTCAGCTACGCGGATCTGGACGCCCGCAGCGACGCCTTGGCCCGCCGCCTCGCCGCGCTGGGCGCCGGGCCGGAAAAGGCCGTGGCGCTTCTCTTTGAGCGCGGTCCCGCCTTTGTCGTGGCCGCCTTGGCGGTCATGAAGGCGGGCGCGGCGTACATGCCTCTTTCCCCCGAATATCCCGACGAGCGCATGGAGTTCCAGTTGAGGGATTCCGGAGCCATGGCGCTCGCGACCTCGCGGGCTCTGCTGCCGCGCGCCCAGGGCTTCGGCGTGCCCTGTCTGACCCTCGGCCCGGGCGGCCAACTCGATGAATGTCCCGAGACCCACCCGGACTCGCTCTCGCCTGTCCAAGCGCCGGAGGACATGCCCCTGCCTCTGCCCGCGCCGGGACAGTTGGCCTACATCATCTACACCTCCGGCACCACGGGCAGGCCCAAGGGGGTGATGATCGAGCACCACAGCCTGGCCAACCTCTGCCAGTGGTTCATCCGGCATTACGAGATCACGGAGGCGGACCGGACCACGGCCTATGCGCCCTTCGTGTTCGACGCCTCGATCTGGGAGCTGTTCCCCATGCTCATGAGCGGGGCGTGCGTCCACGTCCTGCATGAGGACATCCGCCAGAGCCTGCCGCACATTCATGAGTACCTGCGCCGGCACCGGATCACGGTGACCTACTTCCTCTCGCAGGTCTCGGAGATGATCGAGGGGGATCGCCTGCCGGACCTGCGTCTGCTCCTGTGCGGCGGCGACGTGCTGCGCATGGCTTCCCCGCGCGGGAAGCACCGGCACAGCAACGCCTACGGCCCCACGGAGTTCACCATCACCTCGCACGTGGCGGACCTGGACGGCGCCTGGCCCGTGCCCTTGGGCAAACCTCTCGACAACATCCAGTGCTTCATTCTCGATGCGCGCGGCCGGCTCATGCCCATCGGCTTTCCCGGCGAGATGTGCCTCGCGGGCGAGCAGATCGCGCGGGGATACCTGAACAGGCCGGAGGCCACCGAGAGGGCCTTCGTGCCCAACCCCTTCGCCCATGACGCGCCCGCGAGCGCCGGGACCGACCACTCCCGCCTGTACAGGACCGGCGATCTGTGCCGCTGGCGGGCGGACGGCGGGTATGACTTCCTGGGCCGCATGGATGAGCAGGTCAAGATTCGCGGCCACAGGATCGAGCCAGGGGAGGTCGGCAAGGCGGTGGCCGAATGCCCGGGTGTCGAGCAGAACACGGTGCAGGCGCTCGCGGACGAGGCTGGGCGGAAATACCTGTGCGCGTACGTGGTCCCGTCGCCGGGGACGGACAGGGCGGCGCTCGAAGCCGCGCTGCGCGACCATCTGGCCCGGCGGCTGCCGCCGTACATGCTGCCGCAATGCCATGTCTTCCTCGACAGGCTGCCCTACGCCAGCAGCGGCAAGCTGGACAGGCGGGCGTTGCCCAAGCCGGAGCAGACCGCCGGCGACCACACGCCGCCGACCACGCCCGAGGAGGCCATGCTGGCCGAAGTCTGGCAGGAGCAGCTCGGCCGCCCGCGCATCGGCCGGAACGACAATTTCTTCGAGCTGGGCGGGGACTCCATCAAAGGGCTCATGCTCACGGCGGCGGTGCGCGCCAGGGGCTACGCCATGCAAGCCCGGGACCTGTTCAACGCGCCCACGCTCAAGGCCCTCGCCGCGCTCCTCGATCCCATCGCCGAGCCGGGCGGGGCGGAGGACAAGGGACGCCGCGCGGGTGAGACCGCCGCATCCGTCGGCATGGGCTTACAGCACTTTGCAAATGAATCGAGAGAGGGCGCCGCCCTCTCTCGAACTCTCTCCCGCCAGGGGCCCTTATTCAGACAGGGCCCCCTGGACCCCCTTGGGCTATTGCGGCGAGGGACGGTTTTCTCAACTCAATCGCAAACTGCCATAGCCGCCCAGACGGCGAGAGCCGGGGAGAGCTCCGGGCGCGCAGGCGCGTCTTCGCCCCTTGCCGCCGTGGCCGTCTCCACACACGCGGCGGCAGTCGCCGTGAAGCCGGCCGATTCCTTCCTCGCCGGCACGGCGCCCGACGGCATCCTGCCCGCCGACATGGCGGCGATCCGTTCCCGCCTTGGGGACGCCTTGGAGCACGTCCACCTGCCGTCCCCCATGCAGGAAGGCATGCTCTTCCACCACCAACTGGCCCGCGATGGCGGCGACTCCGAGGTCTACAAGGAGCAGAGCGATCTGCGCCTGCGCGGCCCGCTGGACGTCGAGGCCCTTGAGGCGCGCTTTGCGCGCATCATAGCCCGGCACGAGGCCTTGCGCTCGGTCCTGGCGCATCGGGACGTCTCGCGGCCGCTCGTGGCCGTGCTGCGCGCCGGGAGCATTCCGGAGTCGTGCTTCACGCACGTCGATCTCTCGGCGCTTTCCCCGCGCGAGCAGGAGCTGCGCATCGAAGCGGCCGCCCGGGATGCGCGCGCGGCCCTGCACGACCTGGAGCAGGCTCCGCTGGCCCGGCTGGCTCTTTTCACGCTGGGCAAGGACGAGCATCGGCTTCTGTTCACTGTCCATCACTGCGTCATCGACGGCTGGAGCACCGGCATCCTCTTCAGCGAGCTGCTCGGCGAGGAGATGCCGGACGCGCGGTCGGCCACTCCCTTCCGGGCGTACATCGACTGGCTGAGGCGGCAGGACGGCGCAGCCGTGCGCGCGTGGTGGAAGTCGAGGCTCGACGGTGTCGAGGAGCGCACCGTGCTTCCCGGCCACAAACCTGCGCCGGGGGCGGCATACGAGGGCAGGTCTCTCGCCCTGCCCATGTCCGAAGACCTCCAGGGACGCCTCACGGGCCTCGCGCGGCGGCTGCACGCGACCATGAACTCCGTGCTGCAGGCCGCCTGGGCCGTGATCCTTTCCCGCTGCAACGGGCACGAGGACATGGTCTTCGGCGAGGTCGTCTCGGGCCGCCCGCCCGAGCTGCCGGGCATGCACGAGATCATCGGCCTGTGCTCCAACACGGCGCCCGTGCGCATCCGCTGCCGGGCCGACGTGCGCTTCTCGGAGCTGGTGGCCTCCGTGCGGGAGAACGCGCTCGCCGCGCAGCCGTACGCGTGCTGGCCGCTGGCCGACATACAGGCCCGGCACGAGTTGCGGGGCGACCTGCTCAGCCATTTCTTCGTCATGGAGAACTACCCGCCGCCCCAGGGGCGCTCGGGGCTCGAAGTGACCGTGCTGGAAGGCTTCAGCCGGACCAACTACGATTTCTCCGTGGTCTGGGAGGTGCGCGAGGGCGCGCTGTGCGGATCGTTCGTCTTCAACGCGGCCGCGATCCCGGTCTGGCAGGTCGAGGCGCTGGGCGAGGCCTACCTGACCCTGCTGGACGGCGTGAGCCGCGAGCCCGACGGCGCGCTCTCCTCGTTCCCGCTCCTTCCCGCGCCGACCAAGAAGGCCATGCTCCGCGACTTCGCCCCTCCCGCCGTGAAGTACCCCGACCGGAGCGTGGCTGACCTGTTCGCCGGGATGGCGGCGCGCCAGCCCGAGGCGACCGCCCTCGTATTCCAGGGCCAACGGCTGACTTATGGCGAGCTGGACAGGAGGAGCACCGCCCTGGCCGCGCGCCTGCGCGAGGCCGGAGCAGACAGGGAGCGCATGGTGGCCGTGCTGCTCAACCGGGGGCTCGGCTTCGGCACGGCCTGCCTGGCCGCGCTCAAGGCTGGCGCGGCCTTTCTGCCGCTGGACCCGGAGACGCCGACGGACAGGCTGCGCTTCATCCTGACGGACGCCTCCCCCGTGGCGATCGTCAGTGAGTCCGCCCTGGCGGGGCTGTTGCCCGACACGCTCCCATTCTTGGACGCGCACGACGAGCGCCTGCACCAGGATGTCCCGGAGTTCGAGCCGGCAAGGCCGGCGCCGGACGACGCGGCCTACGCCATCTACACCTCGGGCACCACGGGCGCGCCCAAGGGCGTGGTCATATGCCAGGCCGCGCTCGCAAACCAGATCCTCTGGACCTGCCGCCATTACGGCCTGTCGTCCAGGTCCGTGCTGACCCATTTCGCCTCGCACGCCTTCGACGTCTCCCTGTGGGAGACCTTCCCGGCCTTGCTGTCGGGCGCGGCGCTGCACGTGCTCGACGACGGGCTGCGCCACAATCCCGCTCGTCTGGCCGCGTACGTGCGCGAGCACGGCGTGACGGACCTGTGGCTGCCGCCCCATCTGGCCGCGATATACCTGAAGGAATACGAGGTCGCGGGGCTGCGCTCCCTGACCGCCGGCGGCGACCGCTTCGCTCCGCACGCGGCGCGCGGGGCCGGCGCGGACTTCTTCCTGTACAACAACTACGGGCCCACGGAATGCGCCATCACGGCCACGAGCCACAGGTTCCGGCCCGGCGAGCCCGTGACCATAGGTCGGCCCGTGGACAACACGCCCTGCTACATTCTTGATCGGGCAGGGCACATGCAGCCCCTGGGCTTCCCAGGCGAGCTGCACATCGGCGGCGTCCAGGTGGGGCGCGGCTACCTGAACCGGCCGGAGCTCACGGAACGCGCGTTCAAGCCCGATCCGTTCCGCGCGGGGGAGCCGGAAAGCCGCATGTACGCCAGCGGCGATTTGTGCAGCCTGCTGCCGGACGGCCGGATCGCCTTTCATGGCCGCATGGACCAGCAAGTGAAGGTGCGCGGCCAGCGCATCGAGCTTGGCGAGATCGAGCGGGTGCTGGGCAGGCATCCAGCCGTGGGGCAGTGCGTGGCCACGGTAATGACCGAGGCCTCGGGCGCGGCCCGCCTGTGCGCCTATGTCATTTCCAAGGACGGCACGCCGGACGGACCGCCGACGGACGAATTGCGCGCCGAGGCGGCCAGGTGGCTGCCCGCCTACATGGTGCCGGACGTCATCATGGTGCTGGAGGCTTTCCCCCTGACCGTCAGCGGCAAGGTGGACATGCGGCGGCTGCCCAGCCCTCCCGAACATACGCGCGACTACACCGCTCCAGGAACCGATGCGGAAAAGGCGCTGGCCACGGCGCTGGCGGATGTCCTGCACGCGGAGCGGGTGGGGCTGCGCGACAATTTCTTCGACCTCGGCGGGGATTCCATCAAGGCGCTCATGCTCATCGCCCGGCTGGAACGGCAGGGCTACGCGCTGCCCATGAAGGACGTGTTCCTGCCCGTGGACGTGGAGGGGCTCGCCCGCCTGCTCGTTCCGGCCCCCGGTGCGAGGTCTTTTGGCGCGAAGTCTTTTGGGGAGCCGCGCGGCAGGGAGGCGCCGGAGGAGGACGCGCGCGCCCTGCGCAAGCGTTTTGCCCGCCAAGGAGTGGAGCGCATCTGCGGGCTGACGCCCATGCAGGAGGGCATGCTCTTCGATATCCGCCATGGAGGGGATGGCGGCGCGCGGCGGGCCTACCTCATCGAGAACCACGCCGAGATCCGGGGAAACCTGGACCCGCAGGCGATCAAGGAACGCCTGGAGGTGCTCGTCTCCCGGCACGACGCCCTGCGCGCGGTGATCGTGGACCAGGAGGTCTCGCGGCCGTGGCAGGTGGTGCTGCGCCGCAAGCCGTGCATCTTCCGCCACGAGGATCTCGCGGGCCTGCCCCCGCGCGAGCAGGGCGCGCGCATCCGGGAGTCCTGCGCCGATCTCGCGGGCGACGAGGTCCGGCTGGAACGGGACGCCCTGTTCCGGGTGGCCCTCTTCACGCTGGGTGAGGACCGCTTCCATCTGGCCCTGGTCTGGCACCACATCATTCTGGACGGCTGGAGCCTCGCGCTGCTCATGAAGGAGCTGTTCGCCGCCGAGGACCCGGACACGCCCGCCGTGTCCTTCGTAAGCCACGTGGAATGGCTGGAGCAGCAGGACGGCGAAGCCCACCTCGACTGGTGGCGGCGGCGGTTGGCCGGAGTGGAGAGCGCGACAGGGCTGCCGGGAGATGGCTACGGCGCGGCGCAGCGCGATCCGCCCGATGTTGGCGCGGACGCCGGCGCGGATACCGGCGCGGACAGGCCTGCTGGCGAGCCTGCCTTGCGGGAAGGCAACCAGGCCGCGAATCTGTCCTTCCGGCTGGACCGGCATACGGACGCGCGTCTTCGCGCCCTGGCGGCGGAGCGCCGCGTGACCGTGAACAGCGTGCTCCAGGCCGCCTGGGCGTTGCTCCTCGCGCGCTACAACGACGCGGAGGAGGTCGTGTACGCCGCGCTGAGTTCCGGCCGCCCCGGCGGCGAGCCCGGCGCGGAGGACGTGGTGGGTCTGTGCGTCAACACGCTGCCGGTGCGGGTGGCCTGCCCCTTGGACGAGCCCTTCATGAGCCTGGCGGCGCGGGTGCAGCATGCGCTCCTGGAGGGCCTGGAGCATGCCGTGTGCTCCGCCGCGGCCATGCGCTCTCTGATCGGGCCCCGCTTCGCCGACATGCTCTTCGTCATGGAGAACCAGCCCGTGGCGGCGACGGATGCGGGTCTCGCCGTGATGCCGGTGCGCAGCTCCGGGCATATCGGTCTGGGCCTCGCCGTGGAATGGCAGGACAACGGCCGCCTGAGCGCGAGCCTGCACTACGATCCCAGGCGGTTCGCGCCGTGGCGCATGGAGTCTTTGCGCGACCATTATTGCATGCTGCTGGAGCAGGGGATCGGGCGGCCGGACGCGCCTTCGGGAAGCCTGGCCATGCTCACCCCGGCGGAGGAGCGCCGCATGCTGCGGCACGGCGCTCCGGCGGACAGGGACTGGCCGAAAACGACCTTCCCGGCCCTGTTCCTCGCCGCCGCCGAGCGCCATCCCGATAGAACGGCCCTGGCCGACGGCAACGCGGCCTACACGTATGCCGAGCTGAGGGCCAGGGCCGAGGCCGTGGCGCGCGGCCTCGTGCGCCTGGGCCTGGAGAGCGGCGACGCGGTGGCCGTGCTCATGGCCCGCTCGGCGGACTACGCCGTGGCCGAGCTGGGCGTCATGCTGGCCGGAGGGGCCTTCGTGCCCCTGGATGTCTCCTACCCCACGGAGCGCCTGGCGGACATGATCGAGGACAGCGAAGCGCGCCTGGTCATCACTGATGACGACGCCGAGCACGGCGGGTCGGGCCAGGCCCTGTTCCCGTGGCAGGATGACCGGGAGAAACAGGCCCCGGCGCGTTGTGCCTTGTCCCGGCTCGCCGCTCCAACGGAAGGCGGGCCGGCGGATTTGCCTCTGCCGGGCGCGGGCGACCTGGCGTACATTCTCTATACCTCCGGCTCCACGGGCAAGCCCAAGGGCGTCATGATCGAGCACCGGGGGCTCGCCAACCTGTGCCGCTGGTTCCGGCACGATCTCGGGACCGGCGAGGGCGACGTGTTCAGCGTGTATGCGCCCTTCGTCTTCGACGCGAGCGTGTACGAACTTTTCCCGGCGTTGGCCTGCGGCGCCCAAGCGCAGGTGGTCCCGGAAGGCGTCAGGACCGACGAGGGGGTGCTTGCGGCCTTCTTCAGGGACAAGGGCGTCAGCGTGGCCTTTCTTCCGCCCCTGGTGGGCAAGGCGCTCCTGGAAGGCAGGACGTTCCCGGCCCTGCGGCTGCTGACCCTGGCGGGCGACAAGCCCGGCTCCTTGGCCCCCCAGCCGTTCACGCTCATGAACGCTTACGGCCCCACGGAATTCACCGTGTGCGCCACGTGCTGGCCGGTCACGGAGGCGCGCGTCGCGCCGCCCATCGGGACGCCCATCGCCAACGCATGCTGCCATGTGGTTGATTCACGCATGCGGCTCATGCCCTACGGCGTGCCCGGCGAGCTGTGCCTTTCCGGAGTGCAGCTCGCGCGCGGCTATCGCAACCTGCCGGAACAGACGGCGGCGAGCTTCGTGCCGAATCCCTTCGCCGACGGGCGGCCGCGCCATGCCCGCATGTACCGCACGGGCGACCGCTGCCGCCTCATGCCGGACGGGACCCTGGAGTTCCTCGGCCGGATGGACAATCAGCTCAAGGTCCGCGGACAGCGCATCGAGCCGCAGGAGATCGAGCAGGTCCTGCGCGGGCATCCGGCGGTGGCGGAGGCCGTGGTCGTGCCCGTCCGGCGCGGCGACACGACGGCGCTGCATGCGTATGTGACGGCGGCGGCCGGGACGGAGCCCGAGGCGATCCTGTCCTGGCTTGCCGAGCGGCTGCCTCCGTGGATGCTGCCCTCGGGCGTGACACGGCTCGAGGCCATGCCGCTCACGGCCAACGGAAAGATCGACAAGGCCGCGCTGCCGGAGCCAGTGTTCTGCCCGGTCGGTCCGGCTGACTCGGCTGGCGCGGCTGGCGTACTCGGCGGGGCATCGCCGGCGCGGACGGAGACGGAGCGGCTGCTCGCGGAGATATGGCGCGAAGTGCTCGGCGTCGCGGTTCCGGATGTGCAGGCCTCCTTTTTCGCCTTGGGGGGCGACTCCATCAAGGCCATGCAGGTCGCCTCGCGCGTGCGCGCCGCCGGCCATCGGCTGACCACCCGGCGGATTTTCAGCCTGCAATCCATCTCCCGCCTGGCCGCCGCCATGGAGGAGACGCGGGCGCGCGGCGAGGCAGGCGGCCCCGGGGCCGCCCTGCCCATGAAGGACATCGGCCCTTCGCGAGCGGAGCGGGAGACCATGGAGCGGGCGCTGGCCGGCCGTGCTCGATCCATCGAGGACGTGTTCGCGCTCACCCCCATGCAGGAGAGCCTGCTGTCCCATCATGTCATGCATCCCGAGTCGGTCGCGTACCTTGAGCAGACTCGGCTGGACATTCAGGGGCCGCTCGACGCGCGGGCCTTGCGCGAGAACCTCAAGTCCTCGACGCGCCGCCACCAGGCGCTGCGCAGCGTGTTCTTCTGGAAGGGTGTGACGCGGCCCTATCAGGTCGTCTTCACGCAGGGCCATGCAGCCTTTGAGGAGCACGACCTGACGGGCCTTGCGGAACAGGAGCAGGAGGCGCGTCTGGCCGCCGGACTGACGGCCGTCCGCGAACGCGGCCTGGACCTCGAAACGGGCCCGCTGCTCAAACTGTCTCTGTACCGGCTCGCCCCGGAAAGCCACGCGCTTCTGGTGACCTTCCACCACGCCATCCTCGACGGCTGGAGCATGAACCTGCTCGCGGGCGAGCTGCTTGGAGGATCGCTCCCGCAAGCCGACGCCGCGCCCGCCCTGCGCGGCTATGCGCAGTGGGTGGCGGACAACGACACGGACGCCGCGCGCGCCTGGTGGAGCGAGCATCTTTCCGGCGCGCGGCCCGTGCGTCTCGGCCTGCGCGAGCGCGCCCCAGGCGAGCCGGCCGATGTCCGGGACGTCTCGCGCCGCATGGACAGGGAGTTGTGCGCCCGGTTGCAGGCCCTGGGCGTCTCGCGCGGGATCACCCTGAGCACGCTGCTCCAGACGGCCTGGGGAATCGTGCTCGCGCGGTACGCCGGCCAGGACGAGGCGACCTTCGGCGTGGTCCTTTCCGGGCGCAACGTGCCCATCGACGGCGTGGAGCGCATGGCCGGCATGTTCGTGCAGACCGTTCCGGCGCGCGTCCATTGCGGCGACGAACGCGCCTTGGGGGACATCCTGCATGACGTGCAGGACGCCGCCCTGAACGCGGAGAGCCGCGCCCACTGCCCGCTGGCGGACATACTCAAGGCCACGCCGCACGGCGCGTCGCTCCTGCGCCACCTGTTCGTGTTCGAGAACCTGCCCGAGGCCGCAGCTCCCGGCCACCTCGTGGTCACCGCCAAGGCCGGCTTCAACGAGACGCCGTACGAAGCCTGCCTCGTGTTCGACCACCAGGCCGGGAAGCAGCGTTTGAGCGCCCGGCTGCAGTACGACGCGCGGACCCTGCCCGACTGGATGGCCCGAGGGTTGTTGCGCCACCTGGAGACGGTCCTGCGGCGGATGGCGGACGCCCCAGACGCCCCGGACGGCAGGGCGGGCGAGCTGCATCTGTTGTCGCACGACGAGGAGGACGCCCTGCTCAGGGCGTCCCTGGCCGAAGCGGTCCCCGGCCAGGCCGACGCCACGGTGGTGGACATGTTCGCCGCCGCGGCCGAGGCCAGCCCCCAGGCCACGGCGCTCGTCTGCGGCGAGGCCGCGTGGACCTACGCCGAGCTTGACAGGCAGTCCGCCGACCTCGCCAGGGCGTTGCGGGCCAGGGGCGTCGGGCCGGAATCCGTGGTGGGCGTGCTCCTCGACCGCTCCGGCCAGTGCATCGTGGCCATGCTCGGCATCGCGCGGGCCGGCGGGGCCTACCTCATGCTCGATCCCGCGCACCCGGCGCTCAGGCTCGCCTTCATGCTGGAGGACTCGGGCGCGCGGCTGCTCCTGGCCGAGAGCGATTTTCCCTCGTCCGACCTGGCCTTTGGAGGACAGCGGTTGCGCCTGGCCGAGGCCCTGGCCGACGGCGCCTCACGCCAAGAGGATACCGAGCCTGAATTCCCCAAACCGTCCGACGCCGCTTACGTGGTCTACACCTCGGGCACCACCGGGCAACCCAAGGGCATCGTGGTGGAGCACGCGGCCCTGGCCAACTTCTGCCGCTGGCACGGACGATTCCACGGCGTAACGGCGGACGACGTGGCCGGCCATGTCTTCTCCTTCTCCTTCGACGCCTCGGGCTGGGGCATCTTCCCCATGCTGGCCGCCGGGGCCGCCATCCATGTCCTGACGGGCGAGGACAGGGCAAGCCCGCAGCGGCTGCGCGACTATTTCGACGCGCACGGCGTCAGCCTGGCCAACGTTCCCACCGCCTTCGCGGAGCAGCTTCCGGACCTGCCCGCCCCCTCACGCCTGCGCCTGCTCGCTTCCGGCGGCGAGGCCATGCGCTCGTGGAGGCCTCGGCCCTATGCGGTCTACAACGAGTACGGCCCCAGCGAGGCCACCATCATGGTCACCTGCCACCGGGTCGCCGAGCGGGACGGCGTCATCCCCATCGGCAGGGCCATTGCCGGCTGCTGGTGTCTCGTGCTCGACAAGGCCGGGCGGCCGCAACCCTTGGGCGCGCCGGGCGAGCTGCATATCGCGGGCGTCCAGGTGGCGCGGGGCTACCTGAACCGGCCCGAGGCCACGCGGACCGCCTTCGTGGAGAATCCCTTCGCCTCCCGGCTTGCGCCCGAAACAGCCCCGGCATATGCGCGCATGTACCGCACCGGCGACCTGTGCCGCATGCTCCCCCACGGGGAACTCGTGTTCCTCGGGCGCGTGGATCGGCAACTGAGCGTGCGGGGGCACCGCATCGAGCCCGAGGAGATCGAGCGGCATCTGCTCTCCTGTCCCGGCGTCAAAGCGGCCCTGGTGACCATGCATGACACGCATGGCCGGCAGCCTGTTCTGTGCGCCTATCTCGTGAGCGCCGACCCGGACGAATCTCGTTGGAGGGCGCACCTCGCGGAGCGCCTGCCCGCCTACATGACGCCGGGCGCGTTCATCGTCCTGGAGGCCATTCCCCTGACCGCCAACGGCAAGATAGACACGGCGGCCTTGCCGCCACCTGTTTTCGCGGGCAGCGAGGAACCCGCCCTTGCCCGCACGGCCGAGGAGTTGGCCTTGGCGCGCATATGGCGGGAAGTGCTCGGCCTTGACCAGGTAGGCCTGGACGACGATTTCTTCGCGCTGGGCGGCGACTCCATCAGGGCCGCGCGCATGGCCGCGGCCGTGGAGGGGCTGTGGGGCGGACGCCTGCCCATGGCGGGCCTCATGGGCGGCGTGACCATCCGCGAGCTGACGCGGCGGCTTGCCTGCCAGGGGGATGGCTGGAGCCCGCTCATCCCGTTGCGCAAGGGCGTGGGCACGGCGCTCGTGCTCGTTCACAGCCTGGGCGGTTCGATCCTGTGCTACCGGGGGCTCCTGGAGGCCCTGCCGGGCGATGCGCCCGTGTTCGCGCTGCCGCCGTACGGGCTGGAGGATGGGCAGACCCCCGCCAACGACCTGGGCGGCATGGTGGAGCCCTACCTGGAGCCCCTTTGCCGGATGTTCCCCGATGGGAATGTGGTCCTGCTCGGCCTGTGCATGGCGGGCCTGACGGCCTGGGAGCTGGCGCGCCGCATGGAGCTTCGCGGCTGTCGAGTCAGGGGCGTGGTTTCGCTCAACACCAGGAGCCACCTGCTCGTGGACGAGCAGGGCAGGCCCATGCCGCCGACGGAGATTCCCGAGGACGTGCCCGAGGAGGCCATCGACATCGGCATGGAGACGCTGGCCGGATACGAAGGTGGGCTTGCGCGCGGGGCGGATGAACGCATGCGCGCGTTCGTCAGGGCGCAGCTCCGCGCCTGGGCGCGCTATGCGCCGCCGCCCGCGCCTCTGGCCATGACCTGCATCCGGCCGCTGGAGCCCGCCCTGGACGACTACCTGCCCTTCGAGACCCGGCCGCTCGGCTGGGAGCCCTTGGCGCTGGGCGGCGCGAGGGAGGCGCACTGCCCCGGAAGCCATTTCACCATGCTCGCCAGCCCGCACGTGGAGAGCATGGCGGCCATCGTGGCCGCGCTCCTCGCGCCGGGCGGCGATGAGCATGGCGAGCGGATTCCGTTGACGCCCATCCAGGAATGGTTCTTCGGCCTGCCCATGCGGCATGGCCATTTCTTCCAGTCGGTGACGCTGGAGAGCCCGCTCCGCCGTCCCGCCGCGACCTATCGCAAGGCCCTGGCCGCTCTCGTGGAGCGGCACGAAATGCTGCGGGCGAGCTACGCGCGGGATGAAGGCGGCTGGGCGCAGAGGGTCGCCCCGCACGGCGTCTTCGGCTTCCGTCTGTGTCCGGCGGAGGAGCTGGATGCCGCGCGGCGGGACATCGCCGCACGACAGGATCTCCAACGCTCCCCGCTGGCCTGGTGCGTCGTGGGACAGCACGGCGACTCTTCCGGGGTGGACGCCATGGGGGCGGACACCATCGTGCTCATGGCGCACCACCTTGTCATAGACGGAGTTTCATGGCGCATCCTGCTCCAGGATTTCGCCGCGGCGCTGGCGTGCCTCGACCGGGGCGGCGAGATCGCCCTGCCGAGCGAGGCTCTTCGGAATGAGGGCAGCTTTGCCGCATGGGCCTCCCGACTGCGCGAGCATGCAGCCTCGCCCGCCATGCGGGACGAGGCGGCCTACTGGAGCCGCGTCGTGGCATCGCTGCCACCGGCTCTGCCCACGCGCGAGACGGTCACACGCCGTCTGCGCGAGGAGCTTGAGACGCTCTCCGCAGTCATCGGCAAGGAGGCCACGGCCGCGCTCATGGAGCAAGGCCACGCGCGATACGCGGCGCGCGGCGAGACGCTGCTGCTGGCCGCGCTCATGGAAGCGGTCCACGCCTGGAGCGGCCGCGAGGCCATGACCGTCATGCTGGAAGGCCATGGCAGGGAGGAGCTTTTCAATGACATCTCACTGCTGGCCGTGGTGGGGTGGTTCACGACCATGTACCCGGTGGTGGTCCGGCGCGCGGATTCCCTGGCCGAGACCGTCGCCGGGTTGCAGCGGCAGCTCGGGGCCATCCCCGGCAGGGGCATCGGCTTCGGAATCGCCCGGCATCTTGGCGGCCATGAGGGCTTGTCGGCCTGCCGCGCGGACGTCCTGTTCAACTTCCTTGGCGAAGCCTCGGAGTCAAGGCGGGACGGAGCGCCCTTCAGCCTCGGCCGGCTGGGCTCCCCGTGGGACGTGGGAGACGATTTCCCGCAGGAGGCTCCGCTGGCCCTGACCTGCCACGTGCAGGACGGCAGCCTGGTCCTGACCATGGAGTGGCATCCTCGCGAGTATCCGCGCGAGAGCATCGCGGCCTTCATGGAGGCATACGCACGCAGGCTGGAGGCCATGTCCGGCCGCAGACAGGACGGCATGGCGTGAGTTGCCGCGAAGCAGATCTTTTGCTCGTGGTCGGGGATATCGACTCCCTGGCCGAGTTGGCCCCGGAGAGAACCCTGCTGCCGCTTCTCGCGCCGGACCAGCAGAAATGGGTGCTCGCCAGCAGGCGGCCGGAAGACAGGTTGCGGCGAATGCTCGTCCGCCTGCTCCTGGCCGAGGGCCTCAAGGAACTGGAGGGTGCGCCTCTTGTCGAGACGCTCGGGCGCATCGCCAGGACGGAGCAGGGCCAGCCCATCCTAGGGCAGGTTGCAAATGAATCGAGAGAGGGCGCCGCCCTCTCTCGAACTCTCTCCCGCCAGGGGGATAATGACTCGGGCCGTCCTGGCCCTCGCCCCGCGGACGTCGCCCAAGGCGGCGACGTCCAATTGTGCCGTCCTGCACGATTGTCCCCCTGGACTCCTCGGGCTGAACCACTCGGGCTATTGCAGCGAGGCACGGTTTTCTCAACTCAATCGCGAATTGCCATGGCGGGCCGCGCCTGGAACGTCAGCTTCAGCCATGCGGGCGACATGGGCGTGTGCCTTGTGGGTCGGCCGGAGCGGACAGGCCGGGTGGGAGTCGATGTGGAGCAGCGGCAGGATATCGTCCTCGACGACGTGGCTGCGGCATTTACACCCGGAGAGCGCGCCTACATAGCCATGGCCGAGGGCGACGCGCTCTGGCGCCTGTGGACGGCCAAGGAGGCGGTGCTCAAGCTGCTGGGAACAGGCTTCCTGGCGGACCCGCAAGGGCTGGAGGTGCTGCCGCCCTGGCGGGTGGCATCCCTGCCTGGGCTCTCGCTGCGGCATGTGGAGTTGCCCGTTGACTCCAAGTACGTACTTGCCGTTGCGGCGGAGTATCCCCCGGCTTCGTTCCAGGTGATCGCGCCCAGCCTGAATGCTTCGCGGCTGGCTTGAGGCAGCGACTCGGTGCGGTCGCTTGAAGCTGCTTGAGAAGTCATGGCTCGTCAAAGAGCCTCCTCGCCTCGCTCCCATTGGTATCCATACTCCGTGCCTGAAGCAGCTCCGTGATCACGTGCATCATGTGCTTGAGGTGGAACGGCTTGGTCACGTGCCGGTTTATGCCAAGAGAACGTGAACGCTCGATATCCTCGACAAAGGAATGGGTCGTGACCGCCACGATGGGCACATTGGAATACTCCTGACCGCTGTTCCTGATCAACTTGGCAAGGCGCCATCCGTCCATGTTCCCCGCGAGACGGATGTCCAGCGTGATCAGATCGACCCGGCTTGACCCAAGCACGGTCAGGGCCTCGCATGCGCTCTTCACGATGGTCGCCCTGAACCCCAGTATCCGAATGACCTCGCTCATGATCAGAGCGCACATACGCTCGTCCTCGACGATGAGCACATGCGTCACATCGCGCGTGTCGTTCGTTGCGGCATATTGATCCATAAAGTTAATTGCTTACCGAGTGGAGCGGCTTTGCCGCGGAATCGACCGGATTGGCATTTCCGCTCAGAGCCGATGGTATCCGCGTTCGCAGGAAATGCCACACGGAGTCCGACAGAGGCTGTTTCTTGCAGAAGAGGTGCCCGAAGATGAGAAGGGCTTCCAGGTTGAAGCCATCGTTGAACGGGGATCGCTTGATCTCCAAAAGGACCTCGGCCAGGGCGGACTGCATCAGTACTTCGTATTTTTGCTGCACGCAGCGGAGAAAGTGTCCAACTCCGGCCGGACCGCAGTGATAGTAGCCTCCATCGCCCGCTATGGTCGCCAGCAGCGGCTCTACCTTCTGGAAAGCCTCCTTTTCCCCGCCCACGAACAGAGCGATCCGGTACTCGTCGATCACGGTTCCGATATCGATGTAACTGGCTCCATTCTCGGCAAGCCTGGCGGCGAGCCGGATGTTGTCCTCGAAGTACTGCGCTCGGCTGTTCAGCAAGATCGTGTCGGCCGGCAGGAGTTCAGCCAGCGCGCACAGTTGCCGGCCTGAAAGGTCCGCGCTCCAGATCACCTTGGGCAGGTGCGGCTTTTCAAGGGCCTCCTTCAAGGCCACGCGCGCAATCCTCCCGAAGCAGCGGAGACGTCTGAGCAGTTGCTCATCCTTGCAGTCCAGATGGATTTCATGTCCTCCGGCAAGCAACCTGCGCGCGATATCCTCGGCTGCGAAGCTCTCCCCGAGCAGAACGAGTTGCATGGTGTGTCCTCCGCGCTATCCAAGGCAAGAAGCATTCCCGGGAGCAGGACTGAGCGGAACCTTATAAACTCAAGACATTTCAATCGGCCTCAGTTGTAGCGGATGGGAATGGCGGAAACGATTGCACCAGATCCGGTGCACCTGCATTAGACGTGGTGCAATTATAATCTTAACCACTTAAAATAAAATAATATATTCTTTTATGCTAGCCTGAAAGGCGCACCTGGGCTGGTGCATGTGGAACCTCAAATCCCTGCCTGCTTGCGAGGCTCCGGCCTTCATGGTTAAGGAATAGCCCTGATAAATTAGTTACTTATATATAGATAATTACCCTCTGGCATCCCCGCTGCTTCTCCTTGGCAACGTTGCGCTCAATCGGACCATGTGTCCGCCACGCTCCACACCAGCTCCAAGGAGGATCATCATGCAGAAGGCCAAAAGAATCGCCGTTACCCTGTACGTTGCCGCCATGACCGTGCTCATCTCCGCCCTGCCCGTGCTGGCGACGGGTGGTGGGAATGGAGGGTGGTAGGCTGCCGATTGTTCAAAACAGAGGGGAGGGCCTTGCAAGGCCCTCCCCTCTGTTTTGTTTTATCGAGAAAGAGTATCTATTTTATTATGTAAACAGCATGGCGGGTCGTCAATACCACTGAAAAGTTATTTCCAAAAAGCATCACTTTAACCTGATACGATCCAGCCCTGAAGCTCCTCTCTAGCGATGCGGCTGCTCGGGGTTCCCTAATGAATCCTCCGTCCTGCAAAGGCCGGTCGGACTCTAGCTCCTGTTGCCTGCGTCCCACAACTCATGTAGAGATAAGGAAGTTTCCCTCACTTATTGATGGCGGCCTATGCTCGGCTTCCTGGTTCGTCTCCTTATATGCGCGATCTGCGCCTGCGCTCTTTGCGGTTGCGAGCAAAGGAGTTCACCTCCTGCGTCTGCCAAACGGGCTGCCCCGGCTCGTGCGCCCAACGTCCTGATCTGGCCATTGTCGGCACACGTCACCAACTTCGATCCCATCGCGGTGACCAGCCTTCCTGAGGCAACGGTCATCAGGCAGCTCTTCGACAACCTTGTGCGGCTCAACAATGATCTCAGCCTCGCTCCAGGCATCGCTAGCAAATGGGAGATCGACCCCACAGGCAGAGAGTACACATTCCATCTCAAGTCAGGCGTGTTTTTTCATGATGGTTCCCCCCTGACAGCCGCAGATGTGAAGCGCTCCCTGGAGCGGCTGGCTAGGTCAGGCCAGAAAACCTTCATCTACAAGCATCTGAAAGCCATTGAGGGCTTTGAAACCTTTAGCCAAGGCCAGGCCCAAGATATCTGCGGCATCCTGGTCATTGGCCCATCGCAGGTGCGTATCAGGCTCGGCAGGCCGCACGCTCCTTTCCTATCTGCGCTTAGTATTTATCAAGCTGCTATTGTCTCAGTACCGAATGGCCCCCTGCAAACGGGTCAGCCCCAGAGGGTAGTCGGCAGCGGACCATTTGTGCTGGAGTCGGCCGACGAGCAGCGCATCACCATGCGTCCTTTCCAACGCTTTGTCGACGGAGCTCCGCGCCTTGATTCGCTGGTCTTCAAGATCTATGCGGGAGCAGATATCAAGCGGGCAGCTGAGGATTTCCAGGCTGGCGAGCTTTCTGCCGTGCCGTTGGTTGGACCGGTCAAGGAGATGCTGCCTGGGAATGCCAATTATAAAGTAATCCGCCGGAATATGATCGGCTTGTTTTTCTACGGCTTCAATGTGCGCGAGAATGCAGCGTTGACTCCTGCAATGCGCAAGCGTATCGCTCAGGTTATTGATAGACGCTCTGTCGTAACAGATATCCACAAGGGTCTTTTTCCTCCAACTGACGTCATTATCCCCCTGGGGCTTGCCGGATATCGCTCCGCCTGGACCGCGCCGGCCGATGGCGAGGAGCGCAAGGCCCAGCCAGCCTTGCCTGAGCGTATTCTCATGCTCTCGGTTGCCCATAACGATGCTGTGGAAGCCGAGATGGCTTACTTGGACGTCCGGCTCCGCAATCTCGGCTGTAAGCTCCAAGTGGAGTACATCCCTAATTGGGACGAATTCTATAAGCGTTTGGCTGCCGGTGACTGCGACATGTTCCGCCTGTCTTGGTATCCGGATACGCCTGATCTGGATGAAGTGTTCTTCCCCCTCTTTCACAGCCAGGGTGAGTACAATTACTTCGGCTACTCCAACCCACGCGTGGATGCGTTGCTAGAGCAGGCGCGCGCCATGATCCGCCTTGAAGATCGCATCAAGGTCTATCAGCAGGCCGAGGATATCCTGTTGTCTGACCTGCCGGTCATCCCCATGTGGAATGAAGCTCTGGATCGTGCCGTGAAACCCACCGTGCATGGCCTGGGCATGAGCTCCTTCGGCGAGATCTATAACTCGTTCGGCCATGTCTGGATTGAGTGACGGCCTTACACGCCATGTCGCTCTCCTTCCGCGCCAAGCTGCTCCTCGCCTCCACTATCTCGCTGCTAATCCTATTCGCCGCTCTCACCGTCATCCTGGGCCGGGAGCAGGAGCGCCTTATCATCAGCGGCATTCAGGGTTCCGCCCTGGCCCTGACCCGGAATACCTCGGCTCTCTCCCTGGCCAGCCTCAAGATGTACGACAGCGTCGTCCTGGAGCGCATCGCCAGGCAAGCGGCCGCCCAGGGGCAGGATGTCCGCCATGTCATCATTCACTCAGCCGAGGGATTGGTCTACGGCCACAGCCACAAGCCCGAACTGCATTTCACCATACCCTCCGATCCGATCAGCCAGGCCGCGCTCAATGCGAACGAACCCGCCACCCAGCAATACGTTTCGGAATCGGGCGAGACTATCCTTGAGGTCGCCTTGCCTGTCATGGACGAGAACGGCGTGCGCTGGGGCACTGTCCGCGCGGGCTTTTCCCTGACCTCCATGCATGAGCAGCTGCGGCGCATGCGGCTGCTGCTCATGGGGTCCGGCCTCGCCTCGCTCTGCGTCGCCTGGCTGGTCTCCTACTTTCTCGCCCGCAGGGTGACCGCCCCGCTCCAGGCCATCACGGCCGCCGCGCGGAGCATCTCGCGCGGCGTCCTCACGCCCATCCCAGAGGCCCGGACAGGCGACGAAATCGCCGTGCTCTCGGACAGCATCGCGGACATGACCGCCACGCTCATCGATCAACAGGAAGCGCTCAAGCGGCAAATCATGGAGATCATCGCCCTCAAGGGCTATCAAGAGAGCCTGCTGCAGACCATGAACGAAGGGCTGGTCACCCTGGGCGCGCAAGGGGACGTGATCACCTTCAACTCGCGCACGCTCGAAATCTTGGACGTGCACGGCGCGGATGATGCCGCGAGGCGCGCCGAGATTCGCGCCAGGCTGAGCGAATTCGGCGAGATACTGAGCATCGCCGAGCGGCTGCTCGCCGGGACGGTCGCGGCCACGGACCTGCGCGAGTTCGCCGCCGATCCCGAGAGCAAGGTTCTTCTGGTCGGTTTCGCCGCTCTCGGGGACGTCGGCGGGACGCGGGAGGTGATCATCACGCTCCACGACATCACCGAGCTGCGCCGCCTGGAGCAGGAAGTCAAAAGGAACGAGCGGCTGGCGGCCATCGGCGGCTTCTCCGCGGCCATGGCCCACGAGATCCGCAATCCCCTGACGGCCATCAAGACGTTCACGGGCATGGTCTGGGAGAAGGCCGGACAACCCACGTTCGTGGAGAGCTTCGACACATACGTGAGCGCGGGCATCGAGAGGATCGAGGGCATCGTCAACGATCTCCTGCGGCTCTCCCGCCCGCCCGCGCTCCAGTTGGAGCCCGTGGATGTCGGAGAGGTCCTGGACGACGCCCTGGCTCTCCTGCAAGAGGACCTCGAAGCCGCTCGCATCGAGTCGACCTTCGACTACGAGGCCAGTAGCCATGTCATCACCGCAGACCACGAGCAGCTCTACCGGGCGGTTTTCAACATCATGCTCAACGCCATCCAGGCCATGAAGGAAGACAGTCCGGGCGGACGGCTGGAGGTTGCCGTCGCCCCTGGCGAGCTGCCGGGCAAGGCCGGACCGCGCACGGCCGTCACGGTGACCATCGCCGATTCCGGGCCAGGCATCCCGCCAGAGCGCCTGGAGCAGATCTTCACCCCTTATTTCACGACCAAGGGGCAACGCGGGACAGGGCTGGGCCTGGCCATCACGCACAAGATCGTCACCGAGCACGGCGGAGCCCTGAGCGCGGCCAACCGCCGAGGCGGCGGGGCCGTGTTCAGCATCACCCTGCCCAAGGACGGGCCGGGCGTCAGGGTCTGATGCTCAACGCCCGCATGCGGCGCACCAGGGTGTTGCGGTGGATGTTCATCTTGCGGGCCGCCGCGCTCTGGTTCCAGCGGCACTTCTTCAGGTACTTGAGGATGTAGTGCTTCTCGAAGGCGTCCATGGCCCGCTTGAGGCCCCTGTCCTCGAAGCGGAAGGTCTCGGGCTCCTCGATCTCGGGGAACAACAGGTTGAAGGGAATGTCCGGCTCGTCCAGCATCTCCTTGTTCTCGGCCAGGATCACCGTGCGCTCCACGAAGTTGCGCAGCTCGCGTATGTTGCCGGGCCACGGGTAGCGCTCCAGGAGACAGATGACGCTTGGCGTGAACAGCTTGAAGCGCTTCTTGTGCTCGGCCGCGAAGGCCTTCAGGAAATGGCTCGCCAGGAGCGGGATGTCCCCGCTGCGCTCCCTGAGCGGCGGCAGATGGATGGGCACGACGCTCAGGCGGTAGTAGAGGTCGTCGCGGAACCTGCCCTCCTGGATGAGGCTCTCCAGCCGCTCGTTGCTCGCCGCGACCAGCCGCACGTCCACCGGGATGTCCTCGTGGCCGCCGACCCTGGTGATCTTTCTCTCCTGCAAGGCCCGCAGGAGCTTGGCCTGCAGGTCGATGCGCAACGAAGACACCTCGTCCAGGAACAGGGTGCCTTTGTGGGCGAACTCGAACTTTCCGATCTTGCGGCTGTGCGCGCCGGTGAATGAACCTTTTTCGTGGCCGAACAGCTCGCTCTCCAGCAGCTCCGCCGGGATGGCCGCGCAGTTGATGGCGACCATCTGGCGCTTGACCCTGGGGCTGCGCTTGTGGATCAGGGCGGCCAGAAGCTCCTTGCCGGTGCCGGATTCGCCGGTGATGAGGATGCTGCACGACGAGGCCGCGGCCTTCTCCACCTCGGAGAAGACGGCGAACATCTCCGGGGCCTGAGTAATGAGATCCTGATAGTCGTCCAGGTCCCGGAACTCGTTCAGGGTCATGCCGATCGAGGCCTCGGATGTACGTCTTCCCGCGATGCGCCTGGTGACCTCGGTCACATCCTCCTTGGTGAACGGCTTGGTCAGGTAGTCGAAGGCGCCGAACTTCATGGCCTCGACGGCCTCGCGCGCGCGGTCCGTGGCCGAGACCATCACCACGTTCAGAGAGTAGTCGAGATGCTTGATGCGCTTGAGCGCCTCCAGTCCCGACATGCCCGGCATGGCGATATCGAGGAAGATCAAATCGAAATGGCGCTCGTTGATCGCCTCCAAGGCGGATTCGCCGCTATCGACCCAACTTACCGCGCACAGGTCGGCCAGCGCGGCGGAGATCGATTCGCCGACGAATTGCTCATCGTCGACAACAAGCACCTCAAACGGCTTGAGGCTGGCAGCCACGGCAGACTCCTGTTTGCTCAAGGCCGGACATTCATGTTCCAGCGTGCGGACATGCAGGTCCACTGAACGGGCTATTATTGTTCAGCATAGTCATTTCCGGGAGGGATCACAATATGCCGGCCAATAGGTTGAGCCACCGGCATTGCCCATGGCGTATAGTCTGGCGCGGTGTTGAGCATGCCAGGTGGAGCCGAAAGGACGGCACATTGCGCCAGTCCGTCCGACAGGAGTTCAAGAGGGCGCTGCCGCCGGGAGGATGGTCCCGGCATGACACCCCATGCGCGGAGCGATTCAACAAGCGGCTGCCAGAATACCGGGCCTGGGCATCATGCGCAGGCAATGGAGGGCCGGGAGGCCGTGGAAGACGGCCGGCATGGGCGAGGAGACCTTCGTGTAGCTTGCGCGGACGGCCCCGCCGGAGGCGTTCAGGAGGGAAGAGGCAGATGCGGGGGAGCTCGTGGAGTGTGCGCTTGAGGGGAGTGCCGTGGAGAAGCAGGGGGCTAGGTGTCCGTGGAGAAGATGGTGCAAGCCTGGTTGTCGGATTATGTGTTCGGAATTCCTTCCGGAATCCCGTACGAAATGGTGAACGAAAAGGTCGAGCCAACCCCCAAGGCGCTCTCGACCCATATACTGCCTCCCATGAGCTCTATTAGGCTCTTGGCCGTGGCTAGACCAATACCGAGGCCAATGGAACGACCGTGTTGCGCGATGCCGACCTTGGCGAAGCTATCAAAGATCAAGGCGAGCTTGTCTTCGGGAATGCCGGAGCCTGTATCCTCCACACGGAAGCAGAGCCTGACGCAGCCGGGAAGGCAGGGGTCGCCTGTCAACGCCACGGAAACCCGGACATGGCCCTGCGCGGTGTACATAAGCGCATTATCCAGCAGCTTGCCGAGGGCTTGGCGCAGATTGCCAGTATCGCCCAAAAGATGGTCCGGAACCTCGGGGGACATCGCGCAGGAAAAACCTATTCCCTTGTCCTGGGCGCAAGCGCGGTATGGACTAATCACCGATTCAAGGACTTCGCGAAGGCTGAACGCCTCGGCCGCGATGCGTTCCCGGCCGGATATGATGAGGGACAGGTTCAGGAGGTTGTCGATCATGTACAGCAGGGATATCCCCGACCGTTTGATCTGCTCGAAGTAGAAAGGATCCTTCGGTGACGGCCCTTTAACAAGCGCGATACCGGCAAAGCCGATGATGGCGTTCAAGGGGGTCCGGAATTCATGGCTCAGGTTGCTCAGGAAAGCTATCCTGGCTTGCCTGGCGGCTTTGGTTTCCTCCTTGGCTTGACGCAGCTCGTCTTCCAGTTGGGCATATCGCAACCGTACGTCTCTCAGCTCCATCAGAAGCTGTTCCCTGGTCTTGTCTTCATCCCCCATGGCCATCCCCCTGCGCCGGCCGTGGCGCCGATTTTGACGGTCCAGCGCGCTGCAAGAAGATAATCCGAGGCAGGCTATTTCCATTCGAATGCCAGACGTGGAACATGTCAAGCGTAATGAATGATAAAGACTATTAATGCATTTTGCAAATGAAACAGGGTGCGGAGGACAATCGTGCAGGACGGTCCGAGTCACGATTCCGCAGGACGGCGGAATCGGACGTCGCCGCCTTGGGCGACGCCCGCAGTGACCTGCCTGATTTCTTCGGACCATTCAATCCTTGAGGGTAGCCTTCGGGTTTACTCGGAGGCCACGCCTCCCCCATCTCCGCTTCGTTGTCCAAGATGACCCTGCATCGCCTCATTCTTGGTCAATTCAGACTAATTTGATAGGAATTGTCCACGCATTGCGCATTGCTCTGTAGTTTGTCTATAGGGCAATTCCTTAGTGATAATTACACAAATATCCCCATAGAGTGCTTTGTTCATCTGGGGCATTCTGAAAGAATTAGATTCCCTCGACACGTAATGAATTATCATGCCCAGTTCTTGTCTTGAGACTGGCTTGTTTCGCATTGTTACGAATTGCTCGGAATACGAAGGCGGGCATCAAAAGATTGAGGCCTTCATGTCGGCATTTCGTTCAATAAGGTTTCCTTTTTGAGCGCTGAAGCGTTTTTCATGCCTGCTCAATGGGTTCAAGCAAGGAATGGAAGGCTCGCGCTGGCTAATCCGCGCATTGCATTTACTGGGAGTTTTGAAATGATGGACCCCAAAGAAATTTTTGGCGAACAGCTTGAATCCACAGGTGATCCGAGCGTTTCCATAACGATGGATGCCGCATCCTTATGCAAGGAAGTGGAACTTGGGGGGCAGGCCGAGGCTCACGCGCATATCGATCCGCGGCAAAACGGCAGTCTGGCGGAGGGCGTCCCTGTCGAGGAGACGGATGCGTGCAGGCTGGCTGAGATGATCGAGGAGCGTTTGGAACGCGAGATGGGCGTCGCGCTTCACGACCGTGTGGGGCAATACCTGGCCCTGGCCCGCATCCGGCTCGGCCAGTTGCGCACGGAGGTTTCCGCATCGGAGGCGCTTATCAGGGAAGTGCTGAGTCTTTTGGACGTCGCCATCGCCGGCACGCGTGACTGCATCGCGCGCGTTGGGTTATCGGAGGCTCGCGAGCATGGCTTCATCCCCGCGCTGGCGCATCTGGCCGTGCGCCTGGAGAGGCACTACGGCCTGTGCGTACAACTGAACCTGCCGTCAGCCGAACTGAGGCTCTTCAGGAGCCAGGAGGCGGCTCTGTTCAGTTTCGCGCGGGAGCTCCTGGTTAACGTGGTCAAGTATGCCAACGCGACTGTGGTGAACCTGACCTTGATGCACGTTCCCGATGGAGCGTGCCTCATCGTGGAGGACGATGGCGTCGGTTTTTGCAGCCGATCCGGCTTGGCGGGCATCCAAGGCGAAGGTTCCGGTTTGTTCAGCATGCGGCAACGACTGGCAATGCTTGGCGGGAGCATGGAAGTCAGCGCATGTGCCGGGATAGGCACCAGGGTGAGCCTGATCATACCCATGAAGATGGCGAACCAGGAGTGCAACAGTGAGTCCGAGTGTCCTGATCGTCGATGATCACCGGCTCTTCTGCGAGGGGCTGGCCTGTCTTATCGAAACCCGCGCCAGCCTGCGCGTGGCCGGATATGCCACGGATGGCCGTCAGGCGGTGCGCATGGCCGGAGAACTCGCGCCCGACGTGGTCCTCATGGATGTGATCATGCCAAGCCTGAACGGAATGGAGGCCGCGCGCCAGATCCTGGCGGCCAATTCGTTCACGCGGGTCCTCGCCTTGTCAATGTGCACCGAGGAGCGCCATGTCGTGGGCATGCTCCGCGCCGGGGCCACCGGCTACATGCTGAAGGATTGCCAGTTTCAGGAACTGGAGAAGGCCATCAGGGCGGTGTACGAGGGCCAGGCTTACCTGAGCCCGGCCATCGCGGGTTTCGTCATCGACGACTATTTGCGCCGGCTGGCGCGAAGCGACGACGCCTCCGTGCTCACCCCGCGCGAGCGCGAGGTGCTCCAGCTCATGGCCGAAGGGCACAGCACGAAGAAGATAGCCGAGATCATCATGCGCAGCGACAAGACCGTGGAGGTCCATCGCCGCAACCTCATGCGCAAGCTGGGCACCAACAATCTGGCCGAGATCACCAAGTACGCCATCCGCGAGGGGCTGGTCAGCTTGTAGCAGCGGGTAGATACATCTAAGTGTCTTGAACTTCTCCGCCTACTCGATTCCCTTATCCGTTTTTCAGGTCCACACCATGGCCGTTCCGTGCAAGTTAGAACGCGTCCCTAATCCATTCTCAGAGATTTATTCCATCGGAAGCGCGAGCAGGCTCTCCACCGGGAAGCGCCTTGCATCGCGAGGTGGCAGGCTTTCAGCACAATCAAGGAGTGGGCCGATGAACATTTTCAGGAACATGCGGGTGCGGAACAAAATCCTCTTCCTTGTGGCCGTCCTTCTCTGCCTTATCGCTCTGGTGGGCTATAACGGCATCGACAAGATGGACACCATCGATGTTCTGGCCGACACCATGTATCGTAATGACCTGCGGGGCCTGAACGAGATCATGGATGCCAACCTCCATCTTCAATACATGGTCCGTGAGCAGAAAGGTTTTCTTCTCGCTTCGAGCGAAACGGAACGGCGCGAATACCGAGAGAGATTCGAGCGGAACAGGCAGGGAATGCAGGAAAGCCTGGATGCCGCGGAAGGACGCTTCCGATCTTCCGAGGCCAAGCAGGTCATAGCCGAGCTTAAGGAGGCCTTGAGGCAATCCGAGGAGATCAACGCACGCATCTTTGAGCTGGGCGCCAGGGAATCCCTGACCGAGCGCCGGGAATCCGTGACTCTAACACAGGGTCAGGCGCAGCAGATTTTGAGCAGGATCGAGGAGCATGTGGATTGGCTGGTCACGCGCAAGGTGAATAATGGCAAGGTGGCGGCCGAGACCATCGAGACAACCTACCGGCATGGCCGGTTGATAACGATCGTTCTTATCGCCTCGAGCCTGCTCATCGGCCTTGTCTTGGGCATGATAGTGGCCGGCCTCATCAGCAAGCCCCTGGGCAAGGGAGTCGATTTCGCTCGGCGGGTGGCGGATGGGGAACTCGAATACACTCTGGCGATTGATCAGAAGGACGAGGTGGGCATTCTGGCTCAAGCGATGAACAAGATGGTCGCCAACCTCAAGGACAAGATCGCCGAGGCAGATGGCAAGAGCCGCGAGGCGGCCGCCGAGGCCGAGAAGGCCAGGAGGGCCATGCAGGAGGCCGAGGCCGCGCGCAAGCAGGCCGAGAACGCCAAGCGCGAAGGCATGCTTCTGGCCGCCTCCCATCTGGAGGAGATCGTCGAGCGGCTGACCTCCGCCTCGGAGGAGCTGGCGGCGCAGGTGGAGCAGTCCAGCCACGGCGCCGAGCAGCAGAAGGCAAGGGTGAGCGAGACCGCCACGGCCATGGAGGAGATGAACGCCACCGTCCTCGAAGTCGCCCGCAATGCCTCCACGGCCGCGGACAGCTCCGATTCGGCCAGAAAGCGCGCCCAGGACGGGGCCGAAGTTGTCAGCCAGGTCGTTTCGGCCATCGGCGAGGTGCATGAGCAGTCCATGGTCCTGAACAGGAACATGCTCTCCTTGGGGCAGCAGGCCGAGGATATCGGCAAGATCATGAACGTCATCAGCGACATCGCCGACCAGACCAACCTCCTGGCGCTCAACGCGGCCATCGAGGCGGCCCGCGCGGGCGAGGCCGGCCGGGGCTTCGCGGTCGTGGCGGACGAGGTGCGCAAGCTCGCCGAGAAGACCATGACCGCCACGAAGGAGGTGGGGCAGGCCATTTCCGCCATCCAGCAGGGCACGCGCGCCAACATGGACAGCGTCAACGGCGCCGTGCAGACCATCGAAAAAGTCACCCACCTGGCGCAGACCTCGGGCGGAGCCCTGCGCGAGATCGTCAGCCTCGTGGACCAGGCCACGGATCAGGTTCGTTCGATCGCCACTGCCTCGGAGCAGCAATCCTCGGCCAGCGAGGAGATCAACAAGGCCATCGAGGAGATCAACACCATCTCCGGCGAGACAGCCGACGCGATGACCCAGTCGGCTCGGGCCGTGTCCGACCTGGCGGGCCAGTCCCAGACTCTCCAGACGCTTATCCAGCGGATGAAGTCGGAGGGGGTATGAGCACGAATCGCGGCATCCAGGATACGAGCCTGCTGCAGCTGGTGACCTTCGGCATTGGCGAGGAGGAGTTCGGGCTGGACATCCTCAAGGTTCAGGAGATCATCCGCACCGTCGAAGTCACCAAGGTGCCCAGCGCGCCGGCTTTCGTGGACGGCGTCATCAACCTGCGCGGCAGGATCATTCCGATCATCACCCTGCGCAAGCGCTTCGGCCTGCCCCCGCGTCAGGAGGACAAGAATACGCGCATCATCGTCATCGAGCTTCCCAAGGCCATTGTCGGCTTCGTGGTGGATTGGGTCTCGGAGGTGCTGCGCATATCCGCGAGCACGGTCGAGCCGCCTCCGGCGATCATCTCGGGCATCGAGTCCGATTACATCAGCGGCGTCGGCAAGCTCCAGGACAGGCTGCTCATCCTCCTCGACCTGGACAGGATTCTGGGTCAGCGCGAGCAGGAGATCCTGGCGCGTTCGGTGTGATCAGGACCTGCGCTCCAGCATGGCCACGCCCAGCACCACGAGGCCCATGCCGAGCCACTGGTCAAGTGTCAGCGTCTCGCCGAGCACGACGTTGGAGGCCAGGACCGTGACCACCGGGCCGAGGGTGCTGATCAGGGCCGCCTGGGTGGAGCCGACTCGCCGGATGCCCTCGAAGAGGAGAAAGAAGGGGATGACGGTGCAGAAGAGGGCCATGGCGAAAACATAGGCAAAGCCGAGCGGGCTGACCTGGAAGCCGGTGGCCGGGCCGGAGGCGATGAAATACGCCGTGACCATGATGAAGGTGAAGGTGTTGGCGATGATCGTGAAGGTCGTGCTGCCGGTCCGGCGGGTGACGACCTGCGCCAGGAGCAGGAAGAGCGAATAGGAGAAGGCCGCGGCCAGGGCATAGCCGGCGCCGAGCAGCATGCCGCCGTCGAGGCCGCCGTTCAGGACCCCGACCACCAGCGCCAGGCCCGCTTCGATCAGGACGAGCATGGCCAGTTGGATCAGGGTGGGCATGGTCCTGGAGAAAAGGCTCGTGAGGATCAGGATGAAGATCGGGTAGGAGAAGAAGAGGAGCCGCTCCACGCCCACCGGGATGAGCGAGATGGCCTTGAAGTCCGTGTAGACGGAGACGAAATAGCACGCCCCGGCGGCCAGGCAGGCCCCCCAGTCGGCCCTGGACAGGCCCCGAATGGCCGAAACGGCCGTGCGCCGGCTCCGGAAGCCGCCCCAGAACATGGGCGCGGCCAGGGCGAACCGCACGAACATCAGCACCGCCAGCCCGATCCCTTCGGCAAAGGCCAGCTTCACCAGAACGCCCTTGAAGGCGAACAGGACCGCCGCCAGAAAGCACAGCGCCAGCCCCCAGCGGGCTTCAAGAAAGCCCCTGGCCGGGGCGGCATCGATAAAGGAGTCGGAAGAGGACATTCGGGCCTGCTCCTGATACGCGGCGCAAACGAGGGACGGTATGCCAAGGGGCGCCTTCAGGCAAGCGGCGGAAGGCGTCACGGCGCTTTTGGCCGATCCGCAACTGCCGGGCTTCGACAGTCTCCCATCCTGGCCGCGCGGCATGTTTCTCGACAGGCCGCTGAACAGGATTGCATCCGGCATGGCCTCGCGCCTTCTCGAGCCTGAAGCGCCAGGCTCATGCCGGCGGATATGCGCGGGGGCCAGGGCATTTGCTTTTGAAAACGCTTGGCAAGCCATGCGCT
>JAEYTO010000081.1 GCA_023433925.1 Pseudomonadota bacterium
GAGCCGACCTTGTCCGGTGTGAGCCACCCGATTCGGCGGCAGGGCGAGTAAGCATGGGGTCCAGGGGACGCGTCCCCTGGCGGGAGAGAGCCCGAGAGAGGGCGCGGAGCCCTCTCTCGGTTCGGCCTTTCTTCTTCGTTCTTCTCTTCTCAGTACAGCGTCAGTTCCCAGTTGAACGTGCTGTCCGCGCGCTCGGAGCGCACGGTCTTGGGCAGGGGCTCGTTGAGGCGCACGAACAGCTCGTAGCCAGCGGCCTCAAGCTCGGGCCGCTGGGCGCTCAGGTTCATGGGCCAGCCTGGATAGACCCACACGTTCTGGCCGTGGCGGCGCACCCAGGCCACCTCGCCCATGGGGCTGAACAGCGGTTCGTTGGGCTTGACGTCCTCGGCCAGCGTGCGCGAGACGCACAGCGGCCACAGGCCTTCCATGACCATGCCCAGGGGCAGGGGGCTGGCCTTGCCCAGGGCCAGCATGTCCTCGCGGGCCAGCTCCGGGCTGACGATGGCGCCCGAGAAGCCCAGCAGCCTCAACTCCTCCAGAGCCAGCGGATTGGCCAGGTTGCAGAACGGCCCGGCCCAGATCTCCGTGGACTTGCGGCGCAGGCTCTCCAGCAGGCTCATCTGCCAGGGCGCGTTGAGCACGAGCCGCTTGCCGCCCGAGGTGACCACCTGGGTCACGATCTTGATCCACTCGGCTTCCTCGTCGGGCCAGATGACTGGCGGCAGCCACCACCACAACCTGGGCACGAGCGTGCGGCTCACCTCGCGCAGCATGCCCGGCCGCAGCCATACGGCGGCCTCTCCCTCGATCCTGCCCATGGGCAGCCGGCGGTAGACCTGCGTCAGGCGCGGCCTGCCGCGCCTGGCGGCCGGGGAGGGCATCCTGGGTGAGAAATGCGACGCGCCCTTGGCCGGGGCCTGGATGGCGGCCAACTCCCGCTCCAATTCCTTGATGCGCGCGGTCAGCTCAGGCTCGCGGCGGTCCACCAGGAAGATGTCCGTGCCAGGCGCGGGCAGCCGCTTGCCTAGGGGCTTCACGTCGAAGGAGCCGCCCCTGGGGATGCGCCTGGGCACCTTGACTGTCTGGTGCCAGGGCTCGTCCTCGTAGCCCACGCGCAGGAGATCGCCGGGCAGGAGCTCGATGCGCGGCTTGATGGCGAAGGTTTTCACGTGGGCGGGCTCTTCCGCGCGGTTTTTGCCGCTGGCTCGGCCCTGCATGTTCTTGGCGCCCTTGATGCCCTTGGAGGCCTTTCCGCCGGCCGGGGCCTTGTCCATGGCGGCGGACTTGGCGGGATTGGGCACGCGCGCCACCAGCCGGCCCGAGCCGGTGCTCTCCTGGAGGCTCACGGGCGTCTGGCTGCTCTGGGGCAGGAAATGATAGTGCGTGCCGGGCCGGCCGAGGGCCTGCTCCAGGAGGTCCTGGGCCTGCTTGCGCGCGTCGGCGGATGCGCCCTCGTCGCGCAGGAGGCGGTAGGCGCTCGTGGTGTAGAAGACATAGTGCGGGCCCTTCTTGCGGCCCTCGATCTTCCAGGCCGCCACCTCGGGCACGTCCAGCAGCGGCTTGACGAGGACTTCCAGGCTCAGGTCGCGGCAGGAGAACAACCGGCCGGGCGAGCCCTTGCGCTGGTACTTGCGGCGGCAGGGCTGCACGCAGCGGCCGCGCAGGCCGCTCTTGCCACCCAGGTAGCTCGACCAGTAGCAGCGGCCCGAGACCGCGTAGCACAGCGCGCCGTGCACGAAGAGCTCCAGGCTCAATCCCTGCGGGCAGGCCTGGGCGCAGGCCTTGACCTCGTCGATGGACAGCTCGCGGGGCAGGATGACCCGGTCCACGCCGAGCTTCTCGCGCAGCCAGACCAGGGCCGCGGGATGCGAGACGTTGGCCAGGGTGGACAGGTGCAGCTCGCCCGTGAAGCCGGCCTGGCGGGCCAGGGAGACCATGGCCAGGTCCTGGAGGATGAGCGCGTCCGGGGCCACGGTCCTTTGCAGCCGGTCCACGAGCCGGCCGGCCGCGTCCTCGTCGCCGGGCTTGACCAGGACGTTCATGGCCACGTACAGCCTGGCGTCCTTGCGCTCGGCCAGCCGCTTCATGGCCGCCAGCTCGGTCAGGGAGAAGTTGGCGGCCTGCATGCGCGCCGAAAAATGCTTGAGGCCCACGTACACGGCGTCGGCGCCGGCCGAGAGGGCCGCCAGGAAGGACGGAGTGTCGCCGGCCGGAGCCAGGATTTGCGGGAATCGCCTGTTCATCTTATGCTCTCTCGCCCGTAGGCGTAAGTGATTCAACCCGTAAGACCAAGGGTATAGACCGATATGCACGCCAGCCGCAACAACTGCCGGGACCTGAAAGTCCTGCGCGTGACGCCGCTCGGGGGCGGGGAAGGCGCTCCGGCGCTCTTCGAGCTGCTCCTGTCGCATCCGGGCTGGGACTTCCGGCCCGGCCAGTTCGTCATGGTCCGGCCGCCCGAGTGGGGCCTGGAGCTCGTCTGGGGCAGGCCCCTGTCCATCGCCGACGTGCGCGAGGATGGCCTGCGGCTCCTCGTGCAGGCCGTCGGCCGGGGCACGCGCAGGCTTGCCGAGCTGCGGCCCGGCCAGAGCGTGACGGTCTGGGGGCCGCTGGGCAACTCCTTCGCCCTGGAGCCCGACGCGCCGACGCTCCTGCTGGCCGGCGGCATCGGCATCGCGCCCTTCGTGGGCTACGCCAGGCGTCATCCGAAGCCGGAGAACGTCGCGCTCCTATTCGGCCATCGACTGCCCGCCGAATGCTACCCCCTGGACGAGTTCAGCGGCCTGGGCAAGGCCGAGGCCGTGCGCGAGCGCAACGCCGAGGAGCTGGCCCGCTTCGTGGAACGCTTGGGCCAGACCGTGCGCGGCTACGCCCACGGCGGGCTCGTGCTGGCCTGCGGGCCGGAGCCCTTCCTGCGCACGGTGCGCAAGCTGGCCCTGTCCCTCAAGGCGCGCGCGCAACTGTCCCTGGAGAACCGCATGGCCTGCGGCGTGGGCGCCTGCCTGGGCTGCGTGGCCAGGAACGGCCAGGGCAAGCTCGTGCAGACCTGCACGCACGGCCCGGTCTTCTGGGCCGAGGACGTTTTCCTGGGCGAGGGTTCCGCAACGCAGGGAGGCAAGCCATGAGCGCCGCGAACACGACCGTCAGGCTGCCGGGCCTGGACCTCAAAAACCCGGTGCTCACGGCTTCGGGCACCTTCGGCTACGGCCTGGAGTTCGCCCGCTACGGAGACCTGGAGACATTGGGCGGCATCGTGGTCAAGGGCCTGTCGCTCAAGCCGCGCGAGGGCAACCCCATGCCGCGCATCGCCGAGACGCCCTGCGGCATGCTCAACGCCATCGGCATCCAGAACATCGGCGTGCAGGCCTTCCTCAAGGACAAGCTGCCCTTCCTGCCCTGGCGCGACACGGCCATTGTCGCCAACCTCTACGCCTGCGACGCCCGCGAGTTCGGCGAACTGGCCTCGGCGCTCTCCCAGGCCGAGGGCATCGCGGCGCTGGAAGTCAACGTGTCCTGCCCCAACGTCAGGGAGGGCGGCGTGGCCTTCGGCCAGAACCCCGGGCAGATACGCGCCGTGACCGAGGAGGTCAAGCGCAACGCAGGCGGAAAGCCGGTCATGGTCAAGCTCTCGCCCAACGTGACGGACATCGCCGAGGCGGCCCGCGCGGCCGTGGACGGCGGGGCGGACATGCTCTCGTGCATCAACACGCTCATGGGCATGGCCGTGGACATCCGCACGCGCAAGCCCAGGCTGGCCAACACCTACGGCGGCCTGTCCGGCCCGGCCATCAAGCCCGTGGCCCTGCGTTGCGTGCACCAGGTCTGCAAGGCCGTGTCCGTGCCGGTCATCGGCCTGGGCGGCATCTCCTCGGCCGAGGACATCCTGGAGTTCATCCTCGTGGGCGCGCACGCGGTTCAGGTGGGCACCGCGAGCTTCATGCGGCCCGACGCGGCCTTCCTCCTGGCCGCCGAGCTGCCCGCGCTCATGGAGCGCCTGGGCGTCGCGAGCCTGGACGAATTCCGGGGGAGCCTGGGGCGCTAGATCAGCCGTTTGGCGCAAGAAACGGGTAGGGCGTCGCCTGCCCAGGCCCTTCCGCGGGGCCGTTCCCAGGCGCTTTGCAAATGAATCGAGAGAGGGCGCCGCCCTCTCTCGAACTCCTGCCAGGGGGATAATGACTCGGGCCGTCCTGGCCCTCGCCCTGCGGGCGTCGCCCAAGGCGGCGATGTCCAATCGTGCCGTGCTGCACGATTGCCCCCCTGGACTCCTCGGGCTGGCCCCCTCGGGCTATTGCAGCCAGGGATGATTCTCTCAACTCAATCGCAAATTTGCCATGGCGCAAGCCCCGGCGGCCGTGGGCGTCCCACGGCCGTTTGCCGGGGGACGCCCTCTTCCGCTCCCCAGCCCCTGCACGCCGAACGGCGTGAATCCGTCGCCGAACGGTCGTTCGGCCTTCACTGCACGCCATTTGCCGCTGGCGCACCCGGATGCGCCATCCACCGAAAAACGCTGCGCGGAGAACAATTCACATGTCAAACGGGTGCCGTGATGCCCGCCTGGGCATCGCCGACCACAACCGACCGCGAGGAGGCAGGCATGATCTCCGTGACCAACGTGCTCGAAAAGGCCAAGTTCAGGGAACTCGTCCGCCGCAAGTGGGCCGTCTCCCTGGTCCTGACCGCCGTGATCCTGGCTATCTACTTCGGCTTCGTCCTTGTGCTGGCCTTCGGCAAGGAGCTGCTCATGACCAAGCTCGGCGCGCACACGACCCTGGGCATCGCCGTGGGCCTCGGGGTCATCCTGGCCGCCTGGGCCTTGACCGGCATCTACGTGGCCTGGGCCAATACATCCTATGACAAGGCCGTCAGCGAAATCCTCGCCGAGGAACAGGAGTAGACATGCAACCCTTCAGCACGACCATCGGACAACCCAACGCCCTGTCCATCATGCTTTTCTTCGCCTTCGTGGTCGCGACGCTGGTCATCACCTACTTCGCGGCCAAGCGCAGCAAGACCGCCTCGCAATTCTACGCCGCGGGCCGCAGCGTGACCGGCTTCCAGAACGGACTGGCCCTGGCCGGCGACTACATGTCGGCGGCGTCCTTCCTGGGCATCGCCGGGCTCGTGTCCCTCAAGGGCTACGACGGGCTCATTTACTCCATCGGCTTCCTGGTGGGCTGGCCCATCGTGCTCTTCCTCATCGCCGAGCCCCTGCGCAACCTGGGCAAGTACACCTTCGCCGACGTGGTGGCCTACCGCCTGCGCCAGAAGCCGGTGCGCATCGCCGCGTCCGTGGGCTCCCTGGCCACCGTGGCCTTCTACCTCATCGCCCAGATGGTCGGCTCGGGATCGCTCGTCAAGCTCATGTTCGGGCTGCCCTACGAAGTGGCCGTGATCATCGTCGGGGCCATCATGATCGCCTACGTGCTCTTCGGCGGCATGCTCGCCACGACCTGGGTGCAGATCATCAAGGCCGTGCTCCTGCTCGCCGGCGCCACGGTCATGGTCGTGCTGGTCCTGTCCCGCTTCGGCTTCGATCCGGACGAGATGTTCTCCGCGGCCGTCTCGCGCTACGGGGACCGCGTCATGGCTCCGGGCGGCCTGGTGGCCAACCCATGGGACGCCGTGTCCCTGGGCATCGCGCTCATGTTCGGCACCGCCGGGTTGCCGCACATCCTCATGCGTTTCTACACCGTCCCCGACGCCAAGGCCGCGCGCAAGTCGGTCTTCTACGCCACGGGCCTCATCGGCTACTTCTACATCCTGACCTTCATCATCGGCTTCGGGGCCATGGTCCTCGTGGGCCAGGACGTCATCACCGGCTTCGACAAGGGCGGGAACATGGCCGCCTTGCTCCTGGCCGAAGCCACCGGCGGCACGGTCTTCCTGGGCTTCATCGCCGCCGTGGCCTTCGCGACCATCCTGGCCGTGGTCGCCGGGCTGACCCTGGCCGGGGCCACGACCTTCGCCCATGACCTCTACGTGAACGTCTTCGCCGCCGGACGGGCCACGGAGACCCAGGAGCTCAAAATCGCCAAGCGGGCCACCCTGGCCCTGGGCGTCCTGGCCATCGGCCTGGGCATCGCCTTCAAGGGCCAGAACGTGGCCTTCATGGTCGGGTTGGCCTTCGCCATCGCCGCCAGCGCCAACTTCCCGGCCCTGCTCATGTCCATCCTCTGGCAGCGCTTCAGCACCTTCGGGGCCACCCTGTCCATCGCCACGGGCGCGGCCACGGCCACGGCGCTCATCATCCTCTCGCCCACCGTCTGGGTGGACGTGCTCGGCAACCAGACCGCGATCTTCGCCTGGAAGAACCCGGCGCTCATCTCCATGCCGGCGGCCTTCCTGGCCGGCTGGCTGGGCTCCCTGCTCAGGCCCGACGAGGAGGCCGCGAAGAAGTTCGCCATGCTCAAGGTGCGCAATTACCTGTCGGTCGGCGCGGAATGAGCGAGGCCCTGCTCGCATTCCTGGCGCGGGCCTCCCCGTTCGGCGGCCACCCCCCCCAACACCCCGGG
>JAEYTO010000108.1 GCA_023433925.1 Pseudomonadota bacterium
AATGAAATGCGGGTTCCAAGGGCCGCCTTATCAAGAGCGGGCCTTGGTGGGTGGGGTCTGGGGAGGGCAAAGCCCTTCCCAGTCATCTGCAAGTTGCGCTTAACGCATTTGGCGAATCAATTGGAAGAGGGCATTGCCCTCTCTCAGACTCTCTCTCGCCGGGGGAATGGGCGACTCGGGCCGTCCTGGCCCTCGCCCTGCGGGCGTCGCCCAAAGCAGCGATGTCCAATCGTGCCGTCCTGCACGATTGTCCTCAGTTGAAAGCGCAGGGGGTTCCCGGTTCAATTGCAACCCGCCATAAACGAATGCAGCCGGACATTGGGCATGGATTGCATTTGAACCGGAAGCGCGTTGCCTGCCCAGGGCGCTATTCACCAAGCCTGTTCCTGATTAGTCGGTTTTGGAACCAACGGTTCATTCGCAGACTGCTTTATTGTACTCTTCCTGCAAACAGGATAAGCCCTGCCCAGAGGTTCGTTGACTAGGACATCTTGCTTTGAAAATGCTCTGCAAGTCATGCGTCGGCATGGCCTGCCGCCGCGTAGGCGCAAGCGCAATTCACTTACGCCGCCAACGCCGGAGCGGGCGTCTCAAAATCAATCTGCTCTAATTGAATGGTCCAGCGCCAAAGCAATGATCAACTCCCTGCGTTTGAAGCTCCTGGTGCTCCTGGCCGCGCTGGCGGCACTATCCATATTGGCGTTCGGCCTGTATTCCTACTCCCGCTCCAAGGCGCTGCTGCTGCACGACGCCATGAATGCAGTCCAGGATCAGGTGCGCACCATCGGCAACACCGCCGGCAGGAGCTTTGCCCGCAATGCGGCGCATCAGGTGCGGGTCCTGTCGCAAAGCCCATCCGTGCTTGCGCGTATGCGCGGCGACCGCGACGAGGATGGCTTCCTGGCCGAATGGGCCATGTTCAAGCGGCTGAATCCCCATGTCTGGCGCATCTACATGGCCGACCGCTCGGGCAAGATGGCCTCCCACTCCCCCGACAGCCCGCCGGAAGACTACTCGCCCCTGGAGCGGCCCTGGTACCGGGACGCCCTAAGCCGCCCAGGCAGCGTGGTCTGGACCGGGCCATACAAGGATGCCGCCATCGGCAAGCCGATGACCAGCGTCGAGACGACCATTTCCGATCCCGCCACCGGCGCGACTCTCGGCGTTTTCAGCATGGATGTCTCCATGGAGGGGCTGGAGCTCGCCCTGTCCACGGTCTCCCTGCCCACGGGCAGCGGCCTGTTCATCCTGAATCGCGAGGGCGACATCGTCGCGGCCTCGGCCGGGGCCCGGGCCATGGTCTCCGAGATCGGCGCGCACTGGCTCCGCAAGGCCCTGGCCCTCGGCACGGACAGCATCCTCCGGGAAGGCGGGCGATCTCTGCTTCTGGGTGTCACGGACATGGGCGTTCCCGAGTGGAAGCTCCTGCTCCTCGTGCCCCACGACGAGATCCTGCAACGAGCCAGGCCCCTGCGCACGAGCGCCTTCGTGGCCAGTTTTCTCGTCATGGCGGCCGCGGGCGCCCTGCTCGTCCTCCTCTTCAGGCACATAGCCGGCCGCGTGCGGCGGCTGACCCGCTACATGACCGAGGTCGCCGCCGGCAGGACCGACCTGCTGACCCTGTTCTCCGGGCGGGACGAGTTCAGCATCATCAATACGCGCTTCAATGAAATGGTGCACGCTTGGCGGGAGGCCGAGGCCGACCTCGCGCGCACCGAGCAGAGCTACCGGCGGACGTTCCAGGACGCGCCGCTCGGCATATTCCGCAGCATCCCCGAAGGCCGCTTCCTGAGCATGAACGCCGAGGGGGCGCGCATGCTCGGCTACGACACTCCCGAAGAAATCGTGGCCTCTGTCTCGGATTTGGTCGAGGACCTTTATGTCAATCCCGCCGACCGCATCAGGTTTCTCAATGAACTGGAGCGCCACGGCAGCGTGAAGGATTTCCAGGTCCAGTTCCGCCGCAAGGACAGCTCCACCGTCTGGGTCTCGCTCTGCGCGCGGCTCGTGAACGAGGATCAGCAGTTCATCGATGGCTTCATCACCGACGTGAACGAGCGCATCCGCGACAAGGAGCGGCTGGAGCTGCTGGCGACCAAGGATGATCTGACCGGGGCCTGGAACCGCCGCCACTTCATGGACATTCTCCAGCGGGAGATCTCCCGCGCCCAGCGATACGGTCACGCCCTGTCGGTGCTCATGCTCGACGCGGACCACTTCAAGATCATCAACGACCGCCACGGCCACCTGGCCGGAGACCGCGTGCTGCAACACATCGTCGAGACGCTCCTGACGGGCGTGCGCGAGGTGGACACCCTGGCCCGCATAGGCGGCGAGGAGTTCGCGCTCCTGCTGCCCGAGACCGGCCATGCCGAGGCCCAGGAGCTCGCCGAGAGGCTGCGCGCGACCCTGGCGGCCGAACCCGCGCCCTGGCCCGACGGCTCCATCCCCTGCACAGTGAGCATCGGCGTGGCGACCATATCGGAGCAGGTCGTCGACGCGGACACGCTTCTCCAGATCGCGGACATCCGCCTCTACGAGGCCAAGAGCGCCGGCCGCAACCGCGTCCGCTGACGGATCCCAGCTTCACGGGACCGCACCCAAGGCCAGCCAGGCCTCTGGGCATCTATGTCTAGATTAACGGACCGGCACGTGCTCGCAACGCGGCTCTCGCCCATGCTCCAGGGTCAGCAGCGCCAGGCTGGGGCGCTCTTCGCGCGCAAGGTCCAGGCTGCCGGGATTGAGCAGCCAGGTCGAGCCGACCTTCTCCCAATGCGTCCGGTGGGTATGGCCGTAGCAGACGATGTCCAGGCCCGGCCCAAGGGCTTCCAGGACCGTCAGGCCCACCCGGCTGCGCGGCCCCCAGCCGTGGGCCAGGCCCATGGAGAAGCCGGCCAGATCCAGCCTGAGCGTGCCGGGCAGGTCGATCCCGCCGCCCCAGGCGTCGCAGTTGCCGCTCACGCCATGAAAGGCCGGATGCGAGGATTCGAGATAGCGCAGCAGGGCCGCGCCAGTGATGTCTCCGCAGTGCAGGAGCGCGTCGGCCGAGGCGAGATGGCGCTCGAAGACGCGGCGGAAAGCGTCCGAGGGGGCTTCGAGGTGCGTGTCCGAGATGACCGCGACAAGCATGGCCCTTTACTTGCCCGGCTTGCCGTTCTTGCGCGCCCACCAGGCCGCGTCCGGCCCCAGGAACCACCAGTCCGTGTGGTCGGTCTCGGCGATACGCGCGGCGAGCGCCTGGCCCTGTTCCGTGCGCAGGCGCTCCAGGGCCGCCGCGAGCCACTTGCCCGCATAGGAGTTGCCCAGGTCGAGCTGCTCCTTGAGGTTCAGGATGAGGTCGATCTGGTCCGCGTCCTGGGCGAGCCTGGCCTCCAGGCTGTCCACGTCCTCCAGCTCCTCCCATAGGGGCAGGATGTCCTCCTCCAGGCCGGTGCCGGCCAGGGCGTGCTCCATGGCCAGGGTTCGCTTGGAGGCGTTGTAGGCCTTGTTCACGTAGTTGAAGTCGCCCGTGCGCGCCTCGTGCAGGTCGTGGAACAGGCAGAGCATGGCCGTATGCGAGGAATCGGCCCCGGCCATGCGGGCCAGGACGAAGCCGATGACCGCCGTGCGGAAGGAGTGCTCGGCCACGTTCTCCTGGCCCGTGCCCAGGAACTGGTAGCCCGTGCGCGGGGTCTTGCGCAGCATGCCCGTCTCGAAGAGGAAGTCGGCCAGGCGCGTGAGCCGGTCGCGCTCGCGCAGGTTCTTGTCGAAGTCTTTAATATCCACGTCCTGCCCAGCTCCGGCTACGTGCGGTAATCGGCGTTGATCTTGACGTACTCCACGGTCAGGTCCGAGGCGAGCAGGGTGTACTCGCCCGGCCCGTCGCCCAGGCTGACCTCGATGGAGATGTCGCGCTGGTGCATGTGCGCCGCGAGCAGACCGTCGATGTCCCCGACCTTGGGCGCGCCGCCCTCGAAGATGGTCACGCCGCCGATGGCCATGGCCACTCGGTCGGGGTTGAACTCGGCCCCGCTGCGGCCCACGGCGGCCACGATGCGGCCCCAGTTGGCGTCCCGGCCGAACAGGGCGGTCTTGACCAGCGGCGAGTTGCCCACGGCGCGCGCGGCAAGCTCGGCCTGGCGGTCGTCGAGCGCGCCGACGATGTGGATGCGCACGACCTTGGTGCCGCCCTCGGCGTCCTGCACGATCATGTAGGCCAGGGCCTCGCAGACCTCGCTCACGGCCTCCAGCAGCGCCTGGCGGCCATCCGGGCCGATGCGCACGCCGGAGGCGCCGTTGGCCAGGGCCAGCACGCAGTCGTTGGTCGAGGTGTCGCCGTCCACGGTGATGCGGTTGAAACTGCGTTCCACGGCCTGGCGCAGCACGTCCTGCCACAAGCCAGGCTCGACTTCGGCGTCACAGGCGATGAAGCCGAGCATGGTGGCCATGTTCGGGCAGATCATGCCCGCGCCCTTGGCCACGCCAAGCACGCGGACCTCCCTTTCGACGTTGTCGTCGGGCCGCAGCGTGGCCCAGGCCAGCTTGGGGAAGGAATCCGTGGTCATGATGGCCCGCGTGAACTCCATGGGCCCGACCTTGCCCAGGGATTCGGACAGCTCGGGCATGGCCGCGCGCCAGCGGTCGAGCTTGATGTGCTGGCCGATGACGCCCGTGGACGCCGGCAGGAGATCGTCCATGGTCACGCCCACGGCCTGGGCGGCCATCTCCAGGGACACGCGGCAGTTCACGAGACCCTGCTCGCCCGTGCAGGCGTTGGCCTGGCCCGAATTGGCCACCACGCCGCGCACGCGCTCGCGCGAGGAGAGCGTCTCGATGCACTGCACCACCGGCGCGGCCTGGAAGCGGTTGGTCGTGAACACGCCCGCGGCCACGGCCGGCGTGTCGCTGAGCATGACGGCGAGGTCGTAGCGGCCCTCGCGCTTGAAGGCCGCCTTGGCCGCGGCGAAACGAAAGCCCTTGGGTATCGGGATCATGGCTGCATCCTCATGTTCTGCATGCCCGGCTGGATCGCCCGGACGCAAAGAGGACTCTCATAGCGCAGAGCGCGGGCGATTCCAAGCGCCATGTCCCGTCCGTTGCCGCGTCCGTCAGGCGAGTCGCCGCGCGCGGCGTGGCGCGAACGCCGGAGAGCGCCAAGGCAGGAGGCCGCGAATGACCTTGACCCCTTCCCTTCGGGAGGCTCCTGCCAGCAGAGCTGATGCGGAAGCTCCCGAAATCGGCGGAACCCATTGGCACAAGGCAGCCCTAAAATAATGGCCATGCGCCATTCCTTGCCCCATCCTGCCTGGAGGAACCGGAAACCGGCCGGCAGCCGGCGCTGACAACACCCGGCGCTCGCCACATTCCCAAGGAGGTCTGCCATGCTATCCTGGGCAGTCATATTCCTCATCGTCGCCATCGTCGCGGCCATCTTCGGGTTCGGAGGCATAGCCGGCACCGCGGCGGGCATCGCCAAGATCCTCTTCTTCGTCTTTCTGGTCCTGTTCATCATCTCGCTCGTCATGGGCCGCAGGCCGAGGGTTTGAGCGCCGCCTCAAAGCAGCCGGAAATGCGGGCCATGGCGAGATAGCAGGAATCGAGACGAAAAAAGGCCGGAAAGGTTTCCCTTCCCGGCCCTTCGCTTTCGAGACCCAGCCTGCCGTCGCTCGCTACGGCAGATTGCAATTGAACTGGGAAATACCCGTCCATTCAACCAGAGCAACTTGCAGATGACCGGGAAGGGCTTTGCCCTCCCCAGACCCCCACCAAGGGCCACGGGCTCTTGGACCCCTCATTTTGAAATGAGGGTCCAGGGAAATCATTTCCCTGGCAGGTGAGAGTCTGAGAGAGGGCAGCGCCCTCTCTCAGTTGATTCACTAAATGCTCTAGCCCCCCGCCCCGCAGCATTTCTTATGCTTCTTGCCGCTGCCGCAAGGACAGGGGTCGTTGCGGCCGATCTTGGGAGCCTCGCGCTTGACCGGCTGCTTGGCCGTGGCCTTCTCGGCGCCCGAGTACTGTACGTTCCTGGGCTCCTCCTTGTGCTGGAACTCCTCCTCGCGCACCTCCTGCTTGATGCGCAGGTGCGTCAGGGCGCGGATGGTGTTCTCCTTGACGCGGTAGAGCATGTCCTGGAACATCTCGAAGCCTTCGCGCTTGTACTCCTGCTTGGGGTCCTTCTGGCCGTAGCCGCGCAGGCCGATGCCCTCGCGCAGGTGGTCCATGTGCAGGAGATGCTCCTTCCAGTTGCGGTCCAGGGCCTCCAGCATGAAGAAGCGCAACACCTCGTTGTAATGGTCTCCGGCCTGCGATTTGAGTTCGGCCAGGATGGTCCCCACCCACTCCTCGGCCTGCTCGCGCTCGGGCAATCCGTCCTTGAACTCCGGGAAGCGACCGAGGTCGAATACCTCTTCCAGCCGGGCGCGAACCGAAGCCGCGAGATCTTCGTCGTGCGTGTCCTTGCCGCTGTCAAACGGCGCGTACACGTCGTCCAGCAGGTCCTGGGCAAAGGCCAGGGCGTGCTCTTGCAGGTCCGCCTCGGTCATGAGCTCGCGGCGCTGGTCGTAGATGACGTGGCGCTGCTGGTTCATGACGTCGTCGTATTCGAGGAGCGTCTTGCGGATCTCGAAGTTGTGAGCCTCCACGCGCTTCTGGGCGTTCTCGATGGCCTTGGTGATCATGCGGTTCTCGATGGCCTCGCCTTCCTGCATGCCCAGGCGGTCCATGAGCCCGGCGATGCGGTCGGAGCCGAACAGGCGCATGAGGTCGTCGTCCAGGGCCAGGTAGAAGCGCGAGGAGCCCGGATCGCCTTGGCGGCCGGAGCGGCCGCGAAGCTGGTTGTCGATGCGCCGCGACTCGTGGCGCTCGGTGCCCAGGATGTGCAGGCCGCCCAGGTCCGTCACGCCCTGGCCGAGCTTGATGTCCGTGCCACGGCCGGCCATGTTCGTGGCGATGGTCACCTTGCCGCGCTGGCCCGCCTCGGCCACGATCTCGGCCTCGCGCTCGTGCTGCTTGGCGTTGAGCACGTTGTGCGGCACGCCGGATTTCTTGAGCATCTTGGACAGGAGCTCGGACTTCTCGATGGACACGGTGCCCACGAGCACGGGCTGACCCTTGCGGTTCAGCTCGGCGATGTCCTTGCAGATGGCCTCGAACTTCTCGCGCTGGGTCTTGTAGACCACGTCCGGCATGTCCTTGCGGATCATGGGCTGGTTGGTCGGGATGACCGTCACTTCCAGGTCGTAGATCTGCTTGAACTCCACGGCCTCGGTGTCGGCCGTGCCTGTCATGCCGGCCAGCTTGTCGTACATGCGGAAGAAGTTCTGGAAGGTGATGGAGGCCAGGGTCTGGTTCTCGGCCTTGACCGGCACGCCCTCCTTGGCCTCCAGGGCCTGGTGCAGGCCGTCGGAGTAGCGGCGGCCGGGCATGAGCCGGCCCGTGAACTCGTCGACGATGACCACCTCGCCATCCTTGACGATGTAATCCACCTCGTTCTGGAACAGGTGGTGCGCCTTGAGGCCTTGCAGGATGTGATGCTGGAAGGTGATGTTCTGCGGGTCGTAGAGGTTGTCCACGCCCAGGATCTGCTCGGCGCTGGCCACGCCCTCCTCGGTGAGCGACAGGCTCTTGGCCTTCTCGTCCACGCTGAAGTCCTTGTCGCGCGCGAGCTTAGGCACGATGGAGTTGATGCGGCCATACATCGTGGTGGACTTCTCGGCCTGGCCGGAAATGATGAGCGGCGTGCGCGCCTCGTCGATGAGGATGGAGTCCACCTCGTCCACGATGGCGTAGTGCAGGTCGCGCTGCACCACCTGGCCCAGGGAGAAGGACATGTTGTCGCGCAGGTAGTCGAAGCCGAACTCGTTGTTCGTGCCGTAGGTGATGTCCGCGCCGTAGGCCGCGCGGCGTTGCTCCGGGCTCAGGCCGTGCAGGATCACGCCCGGGGTCAGGCCCAGGAACTTGTAGATGGTTCCCATCCACTCCGAGTCGCGGCGGGCCAGGTAGTCGTTGACCGTGACCACGTGCACGCCCTTGCCGCCGAGCGAGTTGAGCACCACGGGCAGCGTGGCCACGAGGGTCTTGCCCTCGCCCGTCTTCATCTCGGCGATGCGGCCGCGATGGAGCACTATGCCGCCCACGAGTTGCATGTCGAAGTGGCGCATGTTGAGGGTCCGCCGGCCCGCCTCGCGCACCAGGGCGAAGACCTCGGGCAGGAGGTCGTCCAGTTCGCGGCCCTGCGCGGCCTGGTCGCGCCATTCGCGGATCTTGGCGGGGAAGTCCTCGTCCTTCAGCCCGCGCATCTGGCCTTCCAGGCCGTTGATCTGCTCCACGAGCGGGTTGAGCGACCTGAGAAAGCGCTCGTTCATGGAGCCGAATATCTTCTTGGTGATGAAACCGATCATGTGCTCTCCTTAGTCCGGTATCACGTCGGGCTTCGCCCTCCGCATCGCATCAGGGGCTTCGCCCCCCGAACCCCACCAGGGGCGCCGCCCCTGGACCCCGCCAGGGGGATAATCCCCCTGGGCCCCCATGGGTTGGGAAATTGGACGGTATTTCAATAAGCCCCTTGGCTCTCCAGGGGGCGGGGCGGTGAGTGACGCAACGCAACCGCCGCGACGCAACGCAGATTCAAAGCCGACAGGCCTATGGCCTGACGATCTCCAGCCAGTGGCCCACGGCCACGCCTGCGGGCGCGGTGGCCGAGAGCTGCAAGACGCAGGCGCTGCAGCCCGTGAGCAACTGCTCGCCGGGCCTGGCCTCGAAATATTCCCAGCAGCGCGCGGCCACGGCCCTGGACAGGCCGGGGTCGGCCAACTGCATGACGCCGCCGAAGCCGCAGCAGCGCTCCAGACCGGCCTTCTTCAGTCGTCCAGCCATGGCCCTGGCCAGGAACTGCCGATCCTGGTCATTGCCCGCGCCGTGGCAGGGCCTATGGTAGTGCACCCCTTGGGGCGCGTTGTCCAGCACTTCAAATTCCGTCGGGCCCATGAGCCCGGCCAAGGGAACCACGGCGCGCAGCCACTCCTCGCGCTCGGAAGGCTCCCAGCCCAGGTCCTCCTGCGCGTAGCCGCGCAGGCCGCAACGGCAAGTGGCGCAGAAGACCGCCACGAGCGGCCGGCCCGCCGCCCGCCAGACAGCGACGTTGGCGCGCCGCACGGCCCGTTGCGCGTCCTCCAGGCCGGCATGGCCCATGGAGCAGCCGCAGCACTCGAACAAGTCGGGCATGAGTTCATACCCGAGCCCTGTGAGAATCGCGCGCGCGGCCCGGCTCCAGTGGCGCTTGGCGTGGCGCGCAGTACAACCCTCGAAAAGTAAGACTTTTTCGCCAGCGCCGCAAGCATCGTAGCGCGTCACGGCCAGCCAGGGCTCGATGGTCCTGCCGCCGTGCAGGGCCGCGAGCTGGCGCAGCAGGGGCTTGATCCGTTCCGGCGCGAGTTCGCCGGGCATGATCTTAGCCAGAGCCCCGGCCATGGGCCACAGCGCGCCGGGCCTGGTCAGCCACTGCCACCACAGCCACTCGCGCCAGCCCGGATGCTCGGCCCGCAGCCTCGACACCAGCTCCGGACCGCACAGGCCGTGGGGGCAGGCCCTCTCGCAGCGGCCGCAGGCCAGGCACATGGCCGCCAATCTGGCGGCCTTCTTCTCGTCGAGGCCGCTGCCCACCTCGGCCGCGCGCGCGGCCAGGTGGAACTTGGCGCGCGGCGAAAGCTCCTCGCGGCCCGTGGCGGCCACGAGCGGGCAGACCTCCAGGCACTTGCCGCACAGGATGCACTTGGGCGCGAGGTGCGTGCCGTCGTGGAGGCAGTGGTGGTCGGTGCCGTGCGCCATCGAAAATCAGTACCCCTTGCCCGGATTCAGTATCCCGCTCGGGTCGAAGGCCTTCTTGACTTCCCGCATCAGCGCCCTTTCATTCTCCCCAATCTGCCAGTGCAGGTAGGGCAGCTTGGTCAGGCCGATGCCGTGCTCGCCGCTGAGCGTGCCGCCAAGCTCCAGGGTGATGCGCATGACCTCTTCCTTGGCGGCCAACGCACGGCTTCGCTCGTCCTGGTTCGCGGCGTCGTGCATGATGTTCACGTGCAGGTTCCCGTCGCCCAGGTGGCCGAAGAGGAGCATCTTCAGGCCGCGCTCCTTGCCGAGCGCCTCGAAGCGGCGCACGGCCTCGCCGAGCTTGCCGCGCGGCACGGTCACGTCGTCGCTGATCTTGTCGGGCGCGATGCGGAAGGAGGCTGGGTTGATGAGCTTGCGCAGCTCCCACAGGCGATCCTCGTCAGCGCCGCGACCCGTAAGCAGGCAGGCCGGATCGTGCCGCCGGAAAACGGCCTCCAGCCTGCGCAGATCCTCGGCCACGGCCGGTTCGCTGCCGTCGATGCGCAAGAGCAGCACGGCCTGCGTGTCCCTGCTCCAGGGCGTGCCGCCCTCGCCCACTTGGGCGATGGCGTCGAGCACGAGGCCGGCCATGAACTCCATGGCCGTGGGCAACGTGCCGCAGCCGAACACGGCGCGCGCCGCGTCCATGGCTTTCTCCACGGTCGCGAACCCGGCCAGGAGCGAGGCCGTGGCCTCGGGCAGGGGCAGAAGTTTCAAGGTCAGCTCGGTCATGACGCCGAGGGTGCCCTCGCTGCCCACGAACAATCTGGCCAAATCCAATCCCGCGACGTTCTTGTGGCAGCGGCCGCCCAGGCGCATGATCTTCCCGCCGGGCAGCACGGCCTCGACACCCAGGACATAGTCCCGCGTGACGCCGTACTTGACCGCGCGCATGCCGCCCGCGCCCATGGCCACGTTGCCGCCGAGCGTCGAGATGGACGCGCTGGCCGGGTCGGGCGGATAGAACAACCCGCGACGCTTCAACTCCTGCTGGAAATCCCCGTTGATGACGCCGGGCTCGACCACGGCCACGAAATCGTCGGCGCTGATCTCCTTGATCCTGTTCATGCGCAGCATGGATACCACCACGCCGCCTTGGCCGGCATCGCTTTCACCACCCAGCCCCGCGTCTTTCCCCACGCCCTGACCCGAGCCATCGCCCGGCACGGCCGCGCCGACGACATTCGTGGCCCTGCCCCGCGTGAATAGCGGAATCTTCTCGGCTTCCGCCCAGCGCAGCAGCTCCACGACCTGCTCCCGCGCCTCCGGCCGCACCACGGCCCAAGCCGTGCCGCTCAAGCGGCTCGCGTCGGTGCCGAAGATGAGCTTCTCTTCAGAGGTAAACAGGCTCCCGTCGCCGGGAAACAGATCGCGGAGGAACTTCTCGTGCTTGGGGCTGAGCATGCGGGCTCCCGGTCTTTCCGCGCCCGGCGCGAACCAGAAGTTTTGGGAGGGGTTGGGG
>JAEYTO010000018.1 GCA_023433925.1 Pseudomonadota bacterium
CCCTCCCCGCACCCCACCCGCCAAAGGGGTTGAACCCCTTTGGAATCCCTCGGTATTTGGTCGGAACCGGCCCATGCCTGCACGTGTTCGTCATCTAGTTGAAATGTAATGGCGAACTTGGCTGAAGATGTGCTGACAAAGTCCCCTGCATCCATCTAATCCGCTCCGACAATTCGCGCTGGCCATCCTCTGGGATGGACTTGGCGTTCATGCCTGCACGCCTCGCCGCCGCCAAACTATCCATATCGCTTCCATTTCGTGACACAATGAAAAGCGGCGCAACAGCTCGTAAATTGTCTATTGACAAGACCTCCTCCCTTCGCAACATTGCCACATTGTCCTGAACCATCTCTTGCACCACCGGAAGATGGGTCAGCAAGAGGCCGACACGCTGTGTAGGCGATTATGCCGGTGCAGCTTGGAATGCACGATCAACCTACGGAGGATAACGCCATGATGGAAACAGCAAAGTGCATTGCTTCCATGGACTTCGTGAATGACTGGAAGACTTGGCGCGAGACCCTGTCCGACAACATATCCAAAGCGCGCTCACTCGGCGTGTCGGACGACATCATCAAGACCATGGCGATCAAGGTCGGCAGCTACCTGTCGGAGAACGTCTGTCCCGGCACCAAGGAAGAGCAGGTGCTCAAGGAGCTGTGGGACGTGGGCACGCAGGAGGAGCGCAAGGCCCTGGCCTCCATGATCTTCAAGTCCGTGACCGGCACGGAGCATTAGTATCGTCGAGGCAGACGGGGAAGAGCGGCGCCAATGGCGCTCGCTCTCCCCGTGGTCTTGGGGCGCGCGCCATCGCGCGCTCAGTCCGCCAGCCCACCGAACGCCGCCCTCGCCTCCTCCACGAACCGCCGCACCTTGTCCGGGTCCTTGCGGCCCGAGGCGTCCTCCAGTCCCGTGTGCGCGTCCACGCCCCAGGGCCGCACGGCCCGGATGGCCGCCGCGACATTGCCGGGATTCAGGCCGCCGGCGAGCATGAGCGGCCGGTCGAGGCTCGATGCGGCCTGGGCCAGGGCGCGGCTTAGGGACCAGTCGTGCGTGCGGCCCGTGGCGCCGCTCGCGCCGGTCGCCGGATCGAAGGTATCCGTGAGGAATGCGTCCACGAAGGGCGCGTATTCCGCGAGCATGGCCGACAGCCGGGCCTGGCTTCCGGGGCCTTGGTCCCGCGCGCCGGCCTGCGTCCCAGCCCGGCCGCCCAATGCCGTCTCTCCATGCCGGCCGCCATCGCGGCCGACCACGATGCTCTTCATGACGCCCAGGCCGGGGTCCAAGGCCTTGATGCGCCGGCAGACCTCGGGCTGGATCTGGCCATGGAGCTGTACGAGGCGCACGCCCAGGGCGCGACAGAGCGCCACGACCTCGGCCGGATCGGCCTCGTAGGTGATGAGCACGGACTTTCCGGCGATACCCGCCGCGTGGATGACCTCGACGGCCTGGGCCTCGGAAAGATCCGGCGCGTGCACGTCCAGGCGCAGGGGGAAGCCCACGAGGTCCACGCCCAGGCGGTCCAGGAGCCGGGCCTCGGCCAAGTCGCGCACTCCCGCGACCTGTATCGTGGGCAGGCGCGGGCCGAAGGCCGATTGCGGCCGGCGCGCATGGAATGCATGCAGTTGCTCACGACTCATATGCTGCTCCCCACCAAAGGCTGAATATTCCGCCAATGCGCCGCCAAGTCGAGACCCCATGGCCCGCCAAGGCCTTCATGCGCCCCGCTGGGAGGCTTGCCGGAAGAATGAAATGCACGGCGACGGCGTTGCGTGCCCGCGCGCATGGAGGCTCATGCCGGCCGGATTCGCGCCTGCCCTGCCCGCGCCTGCCGGGCGCGCAGCTGGCTTCCATTGCCAAGGCGAGCCGTTCTCGGATAGAGGACGCCTTCCGAAGCGTGAACCATGCGGAGCGCCGTCATGCCCCTGGATCAGACATCGAGCCATTCCGAGGCGACGCGGGCCGTCCTGGCCCTGGCCCTCACGGCCAGCCTGTGGAGCTTGGGCGGCGTGCTCATCAAGCTCGTGGACCTGCCGCCCCTGGCCGTGGCCGGGCTGCGCAGCATGGTCTGCGCCCTGTTCCTCATGGCCGTGCGCGGGCTGCCCGCCCCGCCGCGCGGAGGGGCTCAGCTCGGCGCGGCCCTGGCCTACGCGGCCACGGTCATGCTCTTCGTCACGGCCACCAAGCTGACCACCGCGGCCAACGCCATCCTCCTCCAGTTCACCGCGCCCGTCTACGTGGCGCTCCTGGCCCACAGGATCGTGGGCGAGCGCACGTCCGCGGCGGACTGGCTGGCCACCGCCCTGGCCCTGGCCGGCATGGGCCTGTTCTTCGTGGACAAGCTCGACTTCAGCGGCTTGTGGGGCAACCTGGCCGGCCTGGCCAGCGGCGTGAGCTTCGCGCTCATGGTGCTCCTGCTGCGCAAGCAGAAGGACGGCTCGCCCTACGGCTCCCTGGTCTGGGGCAACATCATCGCGGCCGCGCTCTGCCTGCCCTTCTGCTTCGAGAAGGCGCCCGACCTGTCCGACACGGCCGGGCTGCTCCTGCTGGGCGTGGTCCAGCTCGGCCTGCCCTACCTGCTCTACGCCTGGGCCGTGCGCAGGGTGAGCGCCATGGTGGCCGTGCTCGTGCCGGTCGTCGAGCCGCTGCTCAACCCGGTCTGGGTCTTCCTCGTGCTGGGCGAGCGTCCCGGCTCCTGGGCCATGCTCGGCGGAGCGGTGGTGCTCGTCGCCGTCACGAGCCGATCGCTCCTGCCGCTGCTGCTCCGAGCCCGACCCTCGGCGGCCAGGGACTCGCTGCTCTGATTGCAGTCCGCCAATGAACTTGGCAGCCCGCTGATAAAAACGAGGTCCAAGGACCGCAGGCCTACAGCTTCACCTCGCCGCTGGCCAGGTCTTCCAGCCCGGCCCGGTCCAGCAGGCGGATGGTGCGCCCCTTGACCTCGATGAAATTCTGCTCGGCCATGCGCGAAAGGGCCCGCGAAAGCGTCTCGCGCGTCGCCCCGAGGAAGCTGGCCAGCAAGCCCTTGGCCATGTCCAGCTCTATGGTGTTCTTGCCGCCCTCGCGCTCGCTCAGGTCGAGCAGGTAGGCCGACAGCCGCTGGGGGATCTCCTGGAGGGTCAGGGCCTCGATCTTGCCCGCGAACTCGCGCAGCTTGCTCGACAGGGAGGCCAGCATGTTCAGGGCCAGGGTGGAGTCTTCCTGGATGAGCCGCTTGAGCTCGGCCCGCGGCAGGAAGACGACCTGCCCCTTCTCCACGGCCGCCGCGCTGGCCGGGAAGCGCCCGCCCATGAACATGGGCACCTCGCCAAAGGTTTCGCCGGCGCCGAAGATGTGCAGCACGGCCTCGCGGCCGTCGGGCGCCGAGCGGAAGATCTTCACCTTGCCCTCGACCACGACGTAGAAGCCCTCGGCCTCGCCGCGCTCGAAGAAGAGCATCTGGCCACGGTCGACGTTGCGCGGCACGGCGATGCGGGCGATGCGTTCAAGCTGCTCGGGCCGCAGCCCGGCGAAAAGCGGAATGTCGGCAAGCGCGCTCGTGATGCTCATTGCATGCTCCTGGCGAAAAAAAATCATGCCCGCGTGACATGGATCACGACGCGGGGCTGCTCATGATGCTATATGTCCTTGCAACGACGATGAACAACAGCACGACAAGGAGGCTGGACATGCGCAAGATCGAGATGTTCAAGGATAACGGCTTCAAGGATAAGGCTTTCTCTCTGCTGCTCGTGCACGAGTCGCCGGACTTCAAGATCCTCAACTTCAACTTCAAGGCGGGCCAGAGTCTGCCCGTGCACTCCCACGATCTGGACGGCCAGGTTTCCATCGCCATCATCGAGGGCGAGGGTGAGTTCCTGGGCGAGAACGACGCCAGCATGCCCGCGCGCACGGGCGACGTGCTCGTGTGCGACATCCGCGAGCCCCACGGAGTGAGGGCCACGACGGACATGCGCGTGCTCGTGCACATCGCCCCGCCCATCTAACGCACTTTGCGAATCACCTGAGAGAGGGCGCCGCCCTCTCTCAGGCTCTCTTCCGCCAGGGGAATGAAGGACTCGGGCCATCCTGGCCCTCGCCCTGCACTCTCAGTTGAATGGGCGGGGGTTTCCCGGTTCAATTGCAATCCGCCATGGCGACTATTGAAAACCCGTCCTGAAATTCTCACTTGGGCGGGCCCAGGGCAAGCCCAGGGCTCGCCCATTCACGATGCGCATCCGACGGGTCGAGGGGCGGGCCTTTCGTCGCCCGCCATGTCGCCGCATCCGGCCGATCCGCGTGGGCCTTTCCTTCGGTCGATTCGCTTATAGCCCCTTTTCCTCATTCCGAGAAGCCATTGCCGCTGCGAGGCCGCACCGGCCAAGCTCGTTCTATCAGTTGATACGCATTTTCTTTTCCTGCCCAATACCAGGACATAAGACTCTTCTATATTAATGAATCCCATTGACGCGACTTCCGCGAATCGTGTATACAACTATAAACCCAATCTCGAACCAACGGAAACGTAAAATGAGCATTCAAATCCGTCGTATCAGCACGGTTATTCTTTCCATTGTCTCTCTGGCAATCGTTGCGGCAGTGATCGTCATGGTCGCATACGTCGCCAGAACGTCCTATGACCTTGCTTTCCAGCTCGAAAAGCAGGCCATGGACCAGTCAACGCATTCCTTAACCCAGACCCTGAGCCGGCAGTTGCGCGAGCACTCGAACCTGGCCAAGACGCTGGCCGCCCAGAACGCCGTCATGGAGACCCTGGAGAATGGTGATCCGGCGCGCGCCGCGCAACGCCTGGGCGATTACATGCGTTCCTACGGCGACTCCTTCTGGGGCATGCTCGCCTTCGACCGCCGGGGGCGCGTGCTGGCCGGCTTCGATTCCGGTCTGCGCAGCCTGGCCGGCCGCGAGCTCGGCGGCCAGAATTACGTCGGCAAGGTTCTGGACACGGGCGAGGTTTACATCTCTCCGGACGTGTTCCGGCCCGAGGGCTCCGAGGCCCTGGTTTACGTCGTGACGGCGCCCGTGCGCGACGCATCCGGTAGGATCCTGGGCGGCGTGGCCATTTTCCCGCTCTGGGAGCGTTTCAGCGCCACGTTCCTGGACCCTGTGCGCTTCGGCGAGCGCGGCTACGGCTTCGTCATCGATAGCCGGGGACGAATCATCGCCCACGCCATGGACAAGGACCTCATCCTGCGCGACCTTTCAAGCAGCGACTTCATCCGTGAGGCGCTGCGCATCAAGACGGGCGATGTCGAGTACGATTGGCAGGGCGACGACAAGGTCATGACCGTCGCCCACGTGCCCGAGACGGGCTGGATCGTGTGCATGAGCGCCTACGTCGAGGAGCTGACCCACACGGCCACCCACCAGACCTACATGCTCGCGCTCATCGGCCTGGCCGTCATCTCCAGTCTCGTGGCCCTGCTGGCCTTTGTCATGCACCGTAGCGTGTCCCGGCCCGTGCAGGCCATGGAGGCCTTCACCAAGCGCATCACCCAGGGCGACTTCAAGGCCAGCCTCGATGGCGCGTTCAAGTACGAGTTCGCGGACCTGAGCCGCAACGTCACGGCCATGGTCGCCGAACTCAAGAACAAGCTGGGCTTCGCCCAGGGTCTGCTGGACGGCCTGACCACGCCGTGCATAGTCTCGGACCCCAAGGAGCGCGTCCTCTTCGTCAACCAGGCCAGTCTGGATTTCCTGGAAGTCCCCGGCAAGCCTTCTGATTTCACGGGAAGCGATGTAAGCGCGTTCTTCTACGGCGAATCCGGCAAGCAGACCATCATCGGCAGGGCCATCCGCGAAAAGAGCCCGGTGCGCAACGTGCAGGTCGAGCTCAAGAGCCGCAAGGGCCGCAACCTGTTCACTCAGATCGACGCCGCGCCCATGTACGACCTGGACGGCACGCTCATCGCCGGCTTCGCCCTGTTCTCGGACCTGACCACGATCCATGAGCAGCAGAAGCTCATCGAGGAGGTCAACAAGCGCATCGCCAAGGCCGCCACCGAGGCAGGGCGCGTTTCGGATCAGGTGGCCTCGGCCTCCGAGGAGCTTTCGGCCCAGGTTGAGCAGTCCAGCCAGGGCGCCAGCGAGCAGCAGTCGCGCACGGGCGAGGCGGCCACGGCCATGGAGCAGATGAACTCCAGCGTGCTCGAAGTGGCGCGCAACGCCTCCAGCGTGGCCGACCTGGCCGATCGCACCAAGGGCATGGCCAAGGACGGCTCGGACGTGGTCGCGTCCGTGGTGCAGGTCATCGGCCGCATCAACGCCAAGGCCGGCGAGCTCAAGGACGACATGACCAAGCTCGGCCAGCAGGCCCAAGGCATCGGCCAGATCCTGGGCGTCATCTCGGACATCGCCGATCAGACCAACCTCCTGGCTCTCAACGCGGCCATCGAGGCTGCCCGCGCCGGCGAGGCCGGCCGCGGCTTCGCCGTGGTCGCCGACGAGGTGCGCAAGCTCGCCGAAAAGACCATGAGCGCCACGCACGACGTGGAGGAGTCCATCAAGTCCATCCAGGACAGCGTGCGCAAGAGCATTGCCAACACCGACTCCACCACCGAGGCCATCCGCGAATCCACGGAGCTGGCCGGCCGTTCGGGCCAGGCCCTCCAGGGCATCGTGGCCATGGTCGAGGAGACCGCCGACCAGGTGCGCGGCATCGCCACGGCCAGCGAGGAGCAGTCGGCCGCCAGCGAGCAGATCAACCGGAGCATCGAGGAGATCAACCGCATCTCCACCGAAACATCCGACGCCATGAACCAGTCGGCCCAGGCCGTGTCCGACCTGGCCAACCTGGCCGGCGAACTCAAGAGCATCATCGAGCGGATGCAGCAGTAAATGCGCGAAGGCGCGGTCGAGCGAGCGAGAGGCGGCCCACGGGCCGCCTTTTGCGTTCCGGGCGGAGAGCGCGCCCAGGGCCTGCCTGCACAACTTCACGTGCAGCGTATCGCTGCGGCTGAACACGAGCATGGGCGCACGGCTTGCGGCCGCAAGGCCCAGGCCGTGCGGAAACCAGCGACCCGCGAAGCAGCGGGCGGCCTTGGGCATCCCTGGCCCGCCTCGTGGGCAAGGCGTCATTTCCTGATTCGCCCTGGATCGCCTTGCCGGCCCGTGCCATAGTCCTCCAGGAGGACACCATGAGCGAGCAGTACGTCTGCCTGGAATGCGGCTACAACATGGTCGGCTACCACCCCGAGCGCTGCCCCTTCTGCGGCGCGCCGAAGGAGCGGTTCATCACCGCCGAGGAATGCACGGAACGCTTCGCCGTGCGCGGAACCCCGGTGAACGACCATGTCACGCGGCTCAACTCCGTCCCTGCCCTGGGCTACGAACACGCGGCCTACCGCATCCGGTCCGGCGGCCGGACGCTATGGGTCGATTGCCCCTCGTGCTTCGACCCGCGCGCCGGGCCCATGGACGCCATCATCTTCACCCATCCGCACTTCCTCGGCGCATCGAATCTCTACCGCGAGCGTCATCGCGCCAAGGTGGCCATCCACGAGGCCGACACAGCCAATCCCCTGTGCCGGGGCTTCACCTTCGACCGGCCCTTCGCGGACGGGCACGAGGACTCGGGCTTGCGCGGCATGCACATCGGCGGCCACACGCCGGGATTCAACGCCTATCTGTACGGGGACGTGCTCTTCGTGTGCGACTACGTGTTCTGGAACGGCGAGCGCATGAAGTACAACCCCTTCGGCCCGCAAGATGCCACCGAAGCGGGCGGCAGGAGGCTGCGCGGACTCATCGAGGGCCGAGACATCGCCACTGTCTGCGGCGTGGACTATGTGGAGGGGTTCGAGCGCTGGTGGGAGCATTTCGAGCGGTTGAGCCGCTGAGGCGAGGAGCCCGGGTTCTGTTCAGCTTCCTGCCTGTGGACGGGCCTGAACGACACGTCCTGCGGCTCGCGCCCGCCAGCGTCCATGTCCTGCCCCTCCTCGATTGCCCCCCTGGCCGCCCTACTGCCCCAGGAGCGTCCGCGCGCCGGACACGAGGCAGCGCCCGAGCCTGTCGAGAAGCTCGGACTGGATGTTCCAGGAGTGCCAGTAGAGCGGCACGCGCACGGCATGGCCAGGGGCCAGATCCACGATGCTCCCGCCGGCGAGCAGCGCCGCGGATTGCTGCTCCGGAAGCATGCCGCAGGCCAGCCCCTGGGTGATAGCCCAGGGAAAACGCTCGCTGGACGGCAGGTAGAAGACCGTGAACGCCTCGGGGCTGGCGCCCAGGGCCTGCCGACACAGTTTAACGTGCAGCGTGTCGCTGCGGCTGAACACGAGCATGGGCGCACGGCTTGCGGCCGCAAGGTCCAGGCCGCGCGGAAACCAGCGGGCCGCGAAGTCCGGCGAGGCCGCCAGCCGGTAATCCATGCCGCCCAAATACTCCACGCGGCAGCCCTGCACGGTCTGGGCCTCCGCGCTGACGCAGCCGGCCACCTCGCCGTCGCGCAGCAGGCGCAGAGTCTCCTCCTGGTCCTGGGTGCGCACATCGAGCACCACCCGCTCGGCCGACAGGAACAGCCGGACAGCCTCCAGGAACCACAAGGCCAGGCTGTCCTCGTTCACCCCGATGGCCAGGGAGACATGGCCCTCCCCGCTTCCCGGCTCCAGGCCGTCCCGCAGTTCCTCCTCCAGCCGCCGCACCTGGAGATAATGCTTGAGCATGCGCCGGCCGGCCGCCGTGGGGCGCGGCGGCTTGGTGCGCGTGAGGAGCACCTGGCCCGTGGACTCCTCAAGCTGGCGGATGCGCTGGGACACGGCGGATTGGGTGATGTGCAGCCCTCGGGCTGCCCGCTCGAACCCGCCCTCGGAGATCACGCGCGCGAAGGCCTCCAGGAGTTTGTAGTCGAACATGACTTATTATTAGCAAATTTTATGAAACAAGAAAAGTATTCATTTTATTTTGTAATCAACCTCTGCTAGCACTCCGGCATACCGCACGCCAAGCGGCGACCCGGAGGGTTTCGGACATGGCTTCAACGGAAACACTAGCGATCGCGTATGGATTGGGCTCGGCGCTGACATGGGGCGCGGGGGATTTCAGCGGCGGGTATGCCGCGCGCGCCGCCACGGTGACAACGGTCGTGCTCCTTTCGCAGCTCGTGGGCGCCTCGCTCCTGCTCGTCCTGGCCCTTCTGCTGGGAGAACCCGTGCCGTCCCCGGCGTCTCTCGGCTTCGGCGCCCTGGCCGGCCTTTGCGGGGCCATGGGCCTGCTCGGGCTTTACACGGGCCTGTCTCGGGGGAGCATGGGCGTGGTGGCCCCGCTTTCGGCCGTGTTCGCGGCGCTTCTGCCCACGTTGCTGACCCTGGCGGTGGAGGGCTTGCCGGGCTGGAGCACCCTGGCGGGCTTTCCCCTGGCGCTCGCGGCGATCTGGCTCCTGTCGTCCTCGGCCGGCGGCCGCTCCACGGGCATGCGTGATGTGCTGCTGGCCCTGGGAGCAGGGGCCGGCTTCGGCCTGTTCTTCATCTGCGTGGACGCGGCCGGAGGGCACGGGTTCCTGTGGACACTGCTCTGCGCCAGGGCCGCCTCCATCAGCCTGTTCGCCGTGGCGGCGTTCCTGCGCGGAGGCATTCCCGCACAGCGGCCCCGACAGCTTGCGGCCATCGGGCTGTGCGGCGTGTGCGACACGGCCGGCAACGCCCTGTTCGCCTTGGCCGCCGACAGCGGCAGGCTGGATGTCGTGGCCCTGACCACCTCGCTCTACCCGGCAGGCACCATCCTGCTGGCCTGTTTGCTGCTCAAGGAGCGGCTCGCGCCCAGGCAGTGGGGCGGCGTGGCCGCCGCGCTGGGGGCCATCGCGCTCATCGCGGCCTGAGCGCGGAACCGAGAGAGGGCTCCACGCCCTCTCTCGGGCTCTCTCCCGCCAGGGGCCGATGGCCCCTGGACCCCATGTTTGTCGGCAGTCCGATCTAGCCGGCGAATATCTCGACATCCGACAGAGACAGCCCCTCCACCCGCGCGGCGGCATCGAGCAGCCGGGCCACGGCCGCTTTGCCCTCATCGCCCAGGTCCATGGAGAAGTCCGTCACGAACATGGCGATGTGCGCGCTGACGATTTCGGGGGCCATTTCCTGGGCGTTTTCCATGATCCACGGCCAGGCGGCCTGCGGATCGCGCCGGGCGAAAGCCAGGCTCGCGCGGATGGCTTCGGCGATCTGGCGCGCCACGTCCGGGCCAAGGCTCCGTCGGATGGCGATGGCTCCCAGCGGGATGGGCAGGCCAGTCTCGCGCTCCCACCACTCGCCCAGATCCAGAAGCTTGACGAGGCCGTGAGCCTCGTAGGTGAAGCGGCCTTCGTGGATGACCAGGCCGGCGGCCATGGGCTGGGCAGTGCCGCTGTCCGTGGAAAAGGCGCGGCCCTGGGACACGGCCGGGATGACCTCGTCGTAGCGCAGGACCGGCCTCGGGCCGTGGTGCAGGCCGGTCAGCTCCAGGAGCAGGTGCGCCGTGGTCAGCTTGCCGGGAATGGCCACGGTCGCGTGGGCGATGTCCGCCAGCGCCATGCCGGGCCGGCCCACGAGCAGCGGCCCGCAGCCCCGGCCCAGCGCGCCGCCGCACGGCAGGAGCGCGTACTCGTCCAGGAAGCGCACGACCGCCGCCACGCTGACCTTGACCACGTCGTACTCGCCCCGCGCGGCCTTGGCGTTGAGCGTCTCCACGTCTTCCAGGCTCGTCTCGAAAGCCAGCCCGCCCATGTCAATGCGGCCGTGGACCAGGGCCTCGAAGATGTACGTGTCGTTGGGGCAGGGCGAGATGCCCAGGGTTAGCTTCCTGCTCATATCTTCCTTCAAGATTTGACTTTTCACTCGGTGACCACCTGGTCATTGACAGCCTCGGCACGACTCTCTATATCCTGGTGACCACCCGGTCACCAGACCCTAGCCCGTGAGCCTGGAAATGACAATGGACGCCAAAACGCCTTCGGAGCAAGTCAGCATCGCCGACATGATCGACGGCCTTGAGCCCACCAAGACCTTCGGCAATCTTGAGCCCGCCAAGCGCGAGCGGGTCATCGAGGCCGCCGTGGAGGAGTTCAGCGAGCGCGGCTTCGAGGCCGCCAGCGTGAACCGCATGGTCGCTCGCCTGGGCATCGCCAAGGGCTCAATCTTCAAGTATTTCGGCAGCAAGCAGGCCCTGTTCCGCTTCGTCTTCGGCCATGCGGCCGCCGAGTTCGCGGACACGCTACGCCAGGTGCGCGACTCGTCCACGGACCTGGATTTCTTCGGCCGCATCCGCGCGAGCATCGCGGCCGGGCTGCGCTTCATCGACGCCCATCCCAGGCTCTACCGCCTCTACCTGCGCGCCGTGTCCCAGGAGGACTTTCCCCTGCGCGGCAGCCTGCTGGCCGAGGCCCGCTCCCAGTCGGCCAAGTACCTGCGCCGCCTCGTGGCCGACGGTCTGGCGCGCGGCGAACTGCGAGACGACCTCGACCCGGACTGGGCCGTGTTCTTCCTCGACGCGGCCATGGACAGATTCCTCCAGGCCTATGCCGTGGAGCACATGGACGCGGCCTGCGGCCTGCACGGCGCCGACCAGGCGACCCTGGAGCGCAGGCTCGACCAGCTCGTGGACATCCTGCGCCGAGGGCTGTGCGCCACGTCCCTGCCCGGCCAGGCAAGGCGAGGTGACCAAATCGACCTGACGAAACCAGGTTGCCGGCCCGATCCGATTGACCCAAGCAACGCGCCCGCAACGGAGCCGCAATGAACGAATCACCCGCAAATCTGGCCGCGAACCCGGCCTTGAATCCTGCCCGCTTCGCACGCCTCGGCCTGGCCGATGTGGCCGACAAGGCCCTGGCCGGCGAGCGCCTGTCCATGGAGGACGGCGAACGGCTGTTCGCCTGCCCCGATCCCACCGCCCTTGGCGCGCTGGCCCACGCCGCACGCACGCGGCTGCACGGCCGCAAGACCTTCTTCGTGGTCAACCGCCACCTGAACTACACGAACGTGTGCGTCAACGGCTGCCTGTTCTGCGCCTACCGCCGCGAGCGCGGCGAGGCGGGCGCGTTCTCCCTGACCCTGGCCGATGCCGAGGCCAAGGTCGCGGCCACGCCCGAGGACACGGCCGAGATCCACGTGGTCGGCGGCTGCCACCCGGACCTGGGGCTGGCCTTCTTCGAGGAGCTGCTGTCGGCCGTGAAGCGGCTGCGGCCCAGGGCCGTGCTCAAGTGCTTCACGGCCGTGGAGATCGCCCACTTCGCCCGGCTGGAAGGCCTGACCATCCGCGAGGTCCTGGCCCGGCTCAAGGCCGCCGGCCTGGCCATGCTGCCCGGCGGCGGGGCCGAGATCTTCGACCCCGAGGTGCGCGGGCGCATCTGCCCGCGCAAGCTCACGGCCGCCGAGTGGCTCGCCGTGCACCGCGAGGCCCACGCCATGGGCATCCGCACCAACTGCACCATGCTCTTCGGCCATCTGGAGACGCGCCGCCACCGCCTGGAGCATCTGGAGGCCCTGCGCCGCCTCCAGGACGAGACCGGCGGCTTCACCTGCTTCATCCCCCTGCCCTTCCAGACCGAGAACAGCGCCCTCAAGGGCATCACGCCCGTCACGGGCCTGGAGGAGCTGCGCACCATCGCCGTGAGCCGGCTCATGCTCGACAACATCCGCCACATCAAGGCCTACTGGGTCATGCTCGGCGTCAGGCAGGCCCAGGCCGCGCTCCATTTCGGGGCCGACGACCTGGACGGCACCGTGGTCGAGGAGAAGATCGGCCACATGGCCGGAGCCCGCTCCGAGATGGCCCTGACCAGGGCCGAGCTCATGGCCATGATCCGCGACTGCGGCTTCACGCCCGTGGAGCGCGACTCCCTGTTCAACGAGCTGAGCGAGCCCGGCCATTCCGGCCGTTCCAGACAGATCGGACAAGCCGAGTCGGTTCCCGAGGAGGTCGCATGAGCCAATCGACACCTATCCAGGCCATTCTCGAGCGCGCCGCGTCCGGCGGCCGCGTATCCGGCGAAGAGGCCCTGCATCTGTGGCGCAAGGCCGAGCTGCACGACCTGGCCCGCGCCGCGCACGAGCTGCGCCTGCGCAAGGCCCCGGCCGAGTTCGTGACCTACGTGGTGGACCGCAACATCAACTACACGAACGTCTGCGTGTGCGGCTGCCAGTTCTGCGCCTTCTTCCGCGCACCGGGCAAGGCCGGCGGCTACGTCCTGTCCCAGGACGAGCTGGGCCGCAAGATCGAGGAGACCCTGGCCCTGGGCGGCACGCAAATCCTCCTCCAGGGCGGCCACCATCCCGACCTGCCGCTGTCCTGGTACGAGGAGCTGCTGCGCTTCATCAAATCGAATTACCCCATCCACGTGCACGCCTTCTCGCCGCCCGAGGTCGTCCATCTGGCCAGGCTGTCCGGCCTGACCACGGCCCAAGTCGTCGCGCGCCTCAAGGCCGCGGGCCTGGACTCCATCCCCGGCGGCGGGGCCGAGATCCTCGTGGACCGCGTGCGCAGCGAGGTTTCGCCCAACAAGTGCGGCGCGGCCGAATGGCTGCGAGTCATGGAGGAGGCCCACCACCAGGGCCTGCGCACGAGCGCGACCATGATGTTCGGCCACGTGGAGACCGGCGAGGAGCGCATCGCCCACCTGCTGGCCCTGCGCGAGGTCCAGGACCGCACGGGCGGCTTCACGGCCTTCATCCCCTGGACCTTCCAGCCCGACAACACGGCCCTGTCCGCGCGCGTCCCGGCCAAGCAGCCGGCCACGGCTTACCTGCGCTTCCTGGCCCTGTCGCGTATCGTGCTGGACAACTTCGCCAACCTGCAAGTCTCCTGGGTGACCATGGGGCCCAAGATCGCCCAACTGGCCCTGTTCCACGGGGCCAACGACTTCGGCTCGACCATGATCGAGGAGAACGTGGTCGCCGCGGCGGGCGTGAGCTTCCTCATGTCCGAGGAGGAGATACGCGGGCTCATCGTTGACGCGGGCTTCACGCCCAGGCGGCGGCTCATGAACTACACGCCGGCCCCGGAGCCCCAGGCGCGGACGGCGGAGGAGACGCTATCATGACCGGCAATCACACCCGCGCGCCCGTGCGCCTGGGACGCATCGGCTACCTGAACGTCCTGCCCATCTACCATCCGCTGGAGAGCGGGGCCGTGGCGCACGACTTCGTCATCGAGTCCGGCCCACCCGCGCGGCTCAACGAGATCATGGAGGCCGGCGGCCTGGACCTGTCGGCCTGCTCGTCCATCGAGTACGCCCGCCGGCCCGAGCGCTACCTGCTCGTGCCCGACCTGGCCATCGGCAGCTGCGGGCCGGTGCAGTCCGTGCTGCTGCTGTCCCGCGTGCCGCTGGACCGCGCCCGGACCATCCTCGTCAGCGCCCAGACGCACACCTCGGCCGCGCTTATGCGCGTCATGCTCGCCGAGCGCTTCGGCCTGCGGCCGTCCTTCGAGTCCGGTGACATCCAGTCCAGGCTCGCGGCGGGCGAGCCGCCACAGGCCTTCCTGGCCATCGGCGACGAGGCCCTGCGCCTGCGCCGCCACCCGGAATACCCCTACTCCCTGGACCTGGGCAGCGAATGGAACGCCTGGACCGGCCTGCCCTTCATCTTCGGCGTGTGGATCGTCAGCCGCGAGGCCGCCGCGCGCCTGGGGCCGCGCCTGGACGAGGCCGTGCGCACGCTCCTGGCGGCCAAGGCCCACGGAGCGGCGCGCCTGGGCGACTACGCGCGCCTTGGAGCAAGCCAGGGCATCCTCGACGAGCCGACCCTGCGCTCCTACTTCCGGGGTCTGGTCTACGACCTCGGCCCCGAGGAGCAGGAAGGCCTGCGCGCCTTCTACGCCAAACTCGCCCAGGCCGGAGCCATCCCGGCCGCGCCCAGATTGGAGTTCCATCAGCCGCGCGTCGTCGAAGCGGCATGAAATCGGGGAGGGCGCCGCCCTCCCCGAACCCCACCCGCCAAGGGGATAATCCCCTTGGAACCCTGTGGCGGCGAGCGCTGGCG
>JAEYTO010000024.1 GCA_023433925.1 Pseudomonadota bacterium
GAAGAGCCCAGGCCGGCCTCCCATCCGTCAGTCGAACGTCGTTCGCCCATGGGGGCGGCGGGCGCTTCCTCGCGTGGCGCGCATGCGCTATGCTCGCCCGCAACCAGGAGGCCGATCATGAAAGCCATGCTGCTCCGCGAATTCGGCGAGAAGGCCCGCTTCGAGGAAACGGATATTCCCAGGCCCGAGGTCAGGCCGGGCCATGTCCTCGTGCGCGTCAAAGCGACGAGCTTCAATCCCGTGGACTACAAGATCAGGACGCTCGGCCAGCCCTTCGGCCCGGAGCTGCCGGCCGTGCTCCACGGCGACGTGGCGGGCGTGGTGGAGGCGGTGGGCGAGGGCGTCACGAGCCTGAAGCCGGGCGACAAGGTTTATGGCTGCGCGGGTGGTGTGCGCGGCACGGGCGGGGCCTTGGCCGAGTACATGCTCTGCGACGCGGAGCTCCTCGCGCCCATGCCCGCTAACCTCGGCTTCGCCGAGGCGGCGGCCCTGCCGCTCGTGGCCCTCACGGCCTGGCAAGGGCTGCACGACATGGCCAGCGTGGTCCAGGGCATGCGCGTGCTCGTGCACGGCGCGACCGGCGGCGTGGGCCACGCGGCGGCGCAGATCGCCAAGGCGCTGGGCGCGCGCGTGGCCGGCACGGTCGGCAGCCAGGAGCGCGCGGACCTGGCCGCGACCCTGGGCGTGGACGACGTGATCCTCTACAAGCAGGAGCCTGTCGAGGACTACGTGCAATGGCTCACGGACGGCAAGGGCTTCGACGTGGTCTTCGACACCGTGGGCGGCCCGAACCTCGAAAAATGCTTCCCGGCCACGAAGCTTTACGGCCACGTCGTGACGAGCGTGGCGCGCGGGGAGCACGACCTGTCCCTGGCCCACGCGCGCGGCCTGACCATCCACTGCGTGTTCATGCTCCTGCCGCTGGTCAGCGGAGAGAATCGCGCCCACTACGGCCAGGTCCTGCGCACGCTCGCGGACTGGGCCGACAACGGCTCCCTGCGCCCGCTGCTCGACAAGCGCCGCTTCGCGGTCACCGAGGCCAACGAAGCCCACGAGTACTGGGCCGCCGGAAAGCACACCGGCAAGATCGTCCTGGAGTGGCGCTGAGGCGAGATCCCGGCGCGGACGCGACCCGAGTCTTCGAGGGCCGTGGCCGCGCCGAAAGAGGGGTCCAGGGGGCCCTATCTGGATAAGGGCCCCTGGCGGGTGAGAGTCCGAGAGAGGGCCGCGCCCTCTCTCGGTTTTCCTGATTCAGCGCCGCAGGAGCTTCCAGGCGGCCACCGCGGGCGCGACGACCGCGGCCAGCCTGGCCAGCCTGGCCAGGCGACCGCGCCAGGCGGCAAGCTCCAGGCTGGCCGTGTCGCGCAGCACGTCGGCCTCGGCCGCCAGGGCCTGCTTGTGCAGGGCTAGGATTCGGAGCCGTTTCCCGAAAGCCATGCGCGATCCTTGCCGAGTTCGCTGATGGTCTGCGCGAAGGGCGCTGGCCTGCGCCGCAGCCGAACGGCCGAGAAGGCCAGGGCGGCCAGGCCGGCCAGCAGGAGCGCGCCGCCGCTCCAGGCCAGGGCCTCCAGGCGGTGCTCCTCGCCCACGGCCTGGATGACGGCGAGCAGGCCGAGGATCAGGCCGATGAAGAGCAGGCCCAGGCCGAGCATGGCCCAGACCAGGACCTGCACGAACCTGACCTGCTCTTCCTTGAGCTCCAGGGACAGGAGCGCGAGCCGGTTCTGGAGGAGCGCCAGCCCCAGATCCGCGCCGCGCCGCGCGCCAGCGCCCGCGCCGGCCACGAGCGTGGCGAGCTTGAGGAGCACGCGGCTACTTCCTGCCCACGAGCCAGCCCATGAGGAGCCCGACCGCGAAGGTCACGCCCATGGCGTGGTAGGGCTTTTCGTGCACGAGCTTGTCCGCGCACTTGGCCTGCTCCTTCACCTGCTCCTGAATCACCTCGTAGGCCGCCTGGGCGGACTTGAGGCTCTCTTCGAGCTTCTGCCGGGCCTGCCTGGTCTTCTGATCCATCTCGCCGGATGTGGCCTCGATGAGGTCCTTGGCGTTCCTGAGCATGTTCTGGAAGTCGCGCGAAAGGTTTTCCTTGGCGTTGGCGAAGTCCATGGTTCCCTCCCTGTGTTCGTGATCGCCGGCGCGGGCCGATGGCCCACGATCCCTTGATACCAGGGAAAAGCTTTTTTGGGCAAGCGTTTACACCGTAGGCCGCCGGAACAGCCTGGGCCGGTTCGCGGGCCGTGCGTCCGTTCTTTTCCCGCCGCGACTTCCGCATTTCCCGCCCAGGTGCTAAAAGCTTTGGAATGCGTGGCAAGACGCCTGCCTGAAGGAGCCTATGAAGCCGGAAATCATGCAGCGGGAGTACAGCAGGTTCAAGGAGAACGTCTCCAGCCTTTTCGGCAGGCTCGTGGAGCTGAGCGCCGAGGCCGGCGACGCCGCGCTCCTGGCGGTCGCCCAGGGTCTGGTGCGCAACGTGAACGCGCCCTTCCTGTTCGTGGTCGTGGGCGAGGTCAAGGCCGGCAAGTCGAGCTTCATCAACGCCCTGCTCGGCGACGACATCTGCGACGTGGCGCCCGATCCGTGCACCGACGCCATCCAGAAGATCGTCCACTCCGAGCGCAAGTACGAGCGTCGCGTATCCGAGCAGGTGCGCGAGGTGGGCGTGCCGAGCGACATCCTCCGGGAGATCGCCATCGTGGACACGCCCGGCACGAACTCGATCATCGAACGCCACCAGGCGATCACCGAGGGCTTCATTCCCGAGGCCGACCTGGTGATCTTCGTCTTCCCGGCCACGAACCCCTATGCCCGCTCGGCCTGGGAGCTGTTCCGCCTCGTGCACGGCGACTGGCACAAGAAGATCATCTTCGTGCTCCAGCAGGCCGACCGGGCCAGCCCCGAGGAGCTGCGCGTGAACCTTGCGCGCGTGGCCGAGTACGCCCGCGAGCGCGGCATAACCGAGCCGCGCATCTTCCCGGTCTCGGCCAAGCTGTCCCGCGAGGGCAGGCCCGGCAGCGGCATGGAGGAGATCTGGGCCTACATCACCTCCACGGTCACGGGCGGCAGGCACTACGTGCTCAAGATGGAATCGCTCATCAGCACGGGCCTGCGCGCCCTGGACGGCGTGGACGAGGACCTGCGCGCCCACTCCGAGGCCCTGGCCAGGGACCGCGCCGAGCGCGAGACCATCCGCCGGGCCATGGAGCGCAGCAAGGAATACTCCCTGCGCGACGCCGACCTGCTCAAGGCCAAGCTCATGGAGGCCTACAGCCGCAACGCGGCGGAGATCGCCCAGGAGTTCCGGGAGGGGCTGGCCATCGGCAGCCTGGTGCGCTCCTCCATGGGCGGGCTGTTCAAGAGCCGCCGGCCGCTCAACGACTGGCTGGAGGGCCTGGGGGCCAAGTTCAGCCAGCGTTTTTCGCGCGATGTGGAGGCCGTGTCCCAGGAGGCCGCCGGCCGCATCACCGAGAACATCTCGCGCGTCATGGAAATCCTCCTGGAGGAGCTCAAGTCCACGCGCAGCCCCAAGCCCCAAAGCCTGCGTGTCTCGACCATCACGGGCAAGCGGCTGTCGGTCATCAACACGTGCATCGACAACGTGCTCGCGCTCCTGCGCGACGAGTCCCTGAGCGGCAGGCTGCGGCCCACGGGGCTGGAGCGCCTCGGCGAGCAGACCGTGGTGGGCGGGTTCCTGACCGCCGTGGGCGCGATCATCGCCGCCACGGTGCACTCGGTCTTCTTCGACGTGACCGGCGGCATCCTGACCATGCTCGGCGCGCTCCTGGCCATCAACACCCTGGCCCTCAAGCGCCGGGGCGTCATCCGCCGCTTCGAGCAGGGTTTCGACGAGGGTCGCGAACGCTTCGAGCGCGACCTGTCCGAGAGCCTCTCGGCTCAGATCGAGGTCATCTACTCGGATCTGGACATGGCCTTTCAGCCCTTCTACGAGAACATCCGCGAGCGCGAGGAGCGCCTGGACAACCTGACCGGCAAGGCCAAGGCCCTGCGCCTGGCCCTGGAAGGCGAACTGTCCGGCGCGCGGGCCCTGGCCGAGGCTCGGGCAAGCTCGTCGTAGCCGCGCGGGCTCCTCCCGCGCCTTCAGCCGGGATTGCTCCGCACTCCTGACGTCTTTTCTCACACGGTTGGCTAGCCATTGTCCCTCGATCTCCTTCCAATGCATTGACTTGTCCTTGCGTTTCGTGTCTAAGCTAGAATTAGTCCTAGTTAGGATCAATTTGGAATAGACTTGATTCAGGAGTCGACAGGTCTGATCCGGCTCTGGAGAGCCGTAACGGGAGGAGCAATGGCCGAAGCGCATGATATGTGGCAGTGTCAGATGGCCAACTGCGGGTATATCTACAACCCGGACAGGGGCGACCGGAGGGGCAAGTTCCCGGCGGGAACCAGGTTCGAGGACCTGCCGGAGGATTGGAGATGCCCGGTCTGCAAGGCCTCGCGAAAGGCCTTCAAGTCCCTGGGCGAACCGGGTTCAGCCAAGTGAGCCTGGGCCGAGTCCGCGAAACCAGTCGCAAAACACACGACACGGGAGAACGACATGCTCAAGGATAAGATGGAAAAGGCCTTGAACGATCAGGTCCAGTGGGAGCTCTATTCCGCGTACATCTATCTCGCCATGTCGGCCTGGTTCCAGGCCCAGGGCCTGCCCGGCTTCGCCAACTGGATGCGCATCCAGTTCCAGGAGGAGACCATGCACGCCATGAAGTTCCACGACTTCATCCTGGAGCGCGGCGGACGCGCCAGGCTCCAGGCCATCGACGCGCCCCCGCGCGACTGGAAGTCGCCGCTGGCGGCCTTCGAGCACGCCCTGGAGCACGAGGAGGGCGTCACCGAGCGCATCAACAAGCTCATGAGCCTGGCCCTGGAGGCCAAGGACCACGCCACGGCGATCTTCCTCCAGTGGTTCGTCACCGAGCAGATCGAAGAGGAAGCGAGCGTCCAGGACATCATCCAGAAGCTCAAGCTCACCGAGGGCGCGACCGGCGGCATGTTCATGCTCGACAAGGACCTGGCCGCCCGCGTGTTCACCCCGCCCGCGGCCGAGGCCGGGGCCTAGGGCCAGGACAGGAGCCGGAGAGGGCGCGGCCCTCTCCGGACCTCACCCGCCCAAGGGGATGATCCTCTTGGGAATCCCCGAGCAAGCGCCCCGAGGTTTGCGGCGTGTCGGTGCGCCCCGGTCGAGGCTGGTCACGGGCGTTCGTCTCCCCCGCATTGGTTTCACGGGTCGATTGTGGTATATTGAAAATTGCTCGGCGATGCTTCCAGGCCGACGCCGCACGGAGAGCCCCGTTCGTTCCGGTTTTTTACAGAACAAAGCCAATTGACCATTTAGCCTTACAGCCTCAAGGCTTGCGGTGCCTTGCCGGGCTGGGCTGAACCAGGCCCGCGAACCGGCCCGTGGCCGTTTGCCGAATAGGCCTTGCCGTTCACCGAATACCCGTCCGGCGTGGTTTGATTTCATTTGCGAAATATGTGATTCCCACCTGCGGGCGGCCTTCCCCAGCTCTGAGGAGCCGTGGCCCCTTTCCCGTCCCCATCCCACCCGAGGAGTGCCCATGTCCGAGAAGAAGCCCTACGAGGAGATCGCTCCGCGCCTGCGCGGCCTTCGTGAAGCCTGCGGCCTGAGCATGGAGGAGATTTCCCGCGCCACCGGCGCGAGCGCCGAGGAGGTCGCCAGGTTCGAATCCGGGACCTGCGAGATTCCGGTCAGCTACCTGTTCAAGGTCGCCCAGGCCTGCGGCGTGGACACCACGGTGCTCATCTCCGGCGGGGAGGCCCATCTCAAGGCCTACACGCTCGTGCGCAAGGGCGAGGGGCTGTCCGTGGACCGCCGCAAGGACTACGCCTACAAGAGCCTGGCCTACCGCTTCACCGGCCGCAGGATGGAGCCCTTCATCGTCACCGTGCCGCCCAAGGCCGAGAACGAGCTGACCTATGCCCACCATCCGGGCCAGGAGTTCATCTTCATGCTCGAAGGCCGCCTGGAGATCCGCATCGGCCAGAACGTGGTGACCATGGAGCCCGGCGACAGCCTCTACTTCGACTCGACCACTCCCCATGGCCTGCGCGGCCTTGACGACAAGCCGGCCGTCTTCCTGGACGTGATCATCTAGCCCGCGGCGAGGAGAACAGGAATGGAAAAGTTCAAACCCACGTCCTACGAGGATTTCGTCAAGCGCTTCTCCCTGCGGGTGCCCGAGGGCTACAACTTCGCCTTCGACTTCCTGGACGCCGAGGCGGCCAAGGACCCGCAACGTCCGGCCATGGTGCACATCGACCCCGAGGGCAAGCGCCGCGACTACGACCTGGCCTTCTTCAGCCGCGAGTCCGCCCGTTTGGCCGACGCGCTCAAGGCCCAAGGGCTCAAGCGCGGCGACCGGGTCATGCTCATCCTCTACCGTCGCGTGGAGTTCTGGGTGACCATGCTCGCCCTGCACAAGCTCGGGGCCGTGCCCATCCCCTCGCCCGCGCTGCTCACGGCCAAGGACATCGAGTTCCGGGTCAACTACGCCAAGATCAAGGCCGTGATCTGCGAGCATACCGTGGCCGAGCGCGTGGAGCAGGCCAAGGCGAACTGCCCGACGCTGGGACTGCTCGTGCAGGTGGCCGGCGACAGGCTCATGGACGGCTGGAAGGGCTACAACGCCATCCTCCAGACAGCCGCGGACGGCTATCCAGCGCCCAAGGGCAAGGACAAGCCCGGCGGCGACGACCCGCTGCTCATCTTCTTCACTTCCGGCACCACGGGCATGCCCAAGATGGCCGAGCACACCCACGGCTACGCCCTGGGCCATTACGCCACGGGCGTGTACTGGCACGACCTGCGGCCCGGCGACCTGCACCTGACCCTGGCCGACACGGGCTGGGGCAAGGCGGTCTGGGGCAAGTTCTACGGGCAATGGATGGCCGGAGCCACGGTCTTCACCTGGGACTTCCGGGGCAAGTTCGAGCCCGAGCACCTGCTGCGGCTCATGGCCGAGCACAAGGTCACGAGCTTCTGCGCGCCGCCCACGGTCTATCGCTTCCTTATCCGCCTGGACCTGTCCCGGTTCGACCTGTCGGCTTTGCGCCACTGCACCACGGCCGGCGAGCTGCTCAACGACGGCGTGTTCCACGAATGGAAGCGCAAGACCGGCTTGCCTATCCATGAAGGCTACGGACAGACCGAGACGACCTTGCAGCTGCTGACCCTGCCCTGCATGACGCCCAAGCCCGGCTCCATCGGCCGGCCAGCTCCAGGCTGGGATCTCCGCCTGCTCAAGGAGGACGGCTCGCCCTGCGCGCCCGGCGAGGAGGGCGAGATCTGCATCGCCGTGGAGCCCAAGCGGCCCGTGGGCCTGTTCACCGGCTACCTGGACGAGCCGGCCAAGACCGCCGCGGTGATCCACGACGGCTTCTATCATACGGGCGACAAGGCCTGGATGGACGAGGACGGCTACTTCTGGTTCCTGGGCCGCACCGACGACCTCATCAAGTCCTCGGGCTACCGCATCGGGCCCTTCGAGGTCGAGAGCGCGCTCATCACCCATCCGGCGGTGGTGGAGGCGGCGGTGACGGGCGTGCCCGACCCGGTGCGCGGCCAGGCCGTCAAGGCCACGGTCGTGCTGGCCAAGGGCTATGACCCGAGCGAGGCGCTGACCAAGGAAATCCAGAACCACGTCAAGAAGGTCACCGCGCCCTACAAGTACCCGCGCATCATCGACTACGTTGCGGAGCTGCCCAAGACCATCTCGGGCAAGATCAAGCGCGCGGAGATCAGGCAGCGGGACGAGAAGAGGAACTAACGTGAGGTCCGGAGAGGGGCGACGCCCCTCTCCGGCCACAATCTCCGCGTCAGGCCCCGAACCGGGGCGCTCTCCCTACTTTCAGCAACCCGGCTGGCCCGGATGGCCGCAGCAGGCCTGCCGCTTGGCGAAGCGCGCCTTCATGTTGCTCGCGAACAGGCGCAGCTTTTCGCCGAGCGGCATGGGCTGGCGCAGGTTTTTCAGCACATCGCGCATGTTGGGCCGCTTGTCGGCGCACATGGGAAATCCTCCTGGTTTGAAGTGATCCCCCTCGCCACTGCTCTATTCCCCTCTATGTCGTCGGCAGGTACTTCTTCAACTCGTAATCCGTGATGTGCATGCGGAACTCGTCCCACTCGGCCTTCTTGGCCTTGACGTATTCGCGGTGCATGTGCTCGCCGAGGATGTCCTTGAGGACCGCCGACTTCTCCAGGTTGTACACGGCCTCGTTGAGCGAGCCGGGCACGGCGGAGATGCCGCGCTTGGCCATCTCGTCCTCGGTCATCTTGAAGATGTTGTCCTCGACCGGCGTGCTCAGCTCGTAGCCTTCCTCGATGCCGCGCAGGCCGCAACCGAGCATGACCGCGAAGGCCAAGTACGGGTTGCAGGTCGGGTCCGGGCAGCGCAGCTCGATGCGCGTGGCGGCCTCCTTGCCGGGCTTGTACATGGGCACGCGGATGAGCGCCGAGCGGTTGCGGTTGGCCCAGGCGATGTACACCGGGGCCTCGTAGCCGGGCACGAGGCGCTTGTAGGAGTTCACCAGCGGGTTGGTCACGGCCACGAACTCGGGCGCGTGCCGGAGCAGGCCCGCGATGTAGCTTTTGCACTCCTTGGACAGGTTGTGCGACTCGCCGGGATCGAAGAAGGCGTTGCGGCCGTTCTTGAACAGGGACTGGTGCACGTGCATGCCCGAGCCGTTCTCGCCGAACAGGGGCTTGGGCATGAACGTGGCGTATACGCCATGCTTGCGGGCGACCTCCTTGACGATGACCTTGTAGGTCACGGCGATGTCGGCCATGCGCAGGGCCTCCTGGTAGCGCAGGTCGATCTCGTGCTGCGAGGGCGCGACCTCGTGGTGGCTGTACTCGACCGCGATGCCCATGCGTTCGAGGTTGAAGATGATGTCGCGGCGGATGTCGTTGCCCAGGTCGAGGGGCGGGGCGTCGAAGTAGCCGCCCATGTCCAGGATGGTCGGGTCCGTGGGGCTGGAGAAGATGAAGAACTCGAGCTCCGGGCCCACGTACATGGTGTAGCCCTTGGCCGCGGCTTTTTCGAGCTGTGTCTTGAGCACCCAGCGCGGATCGCCGGCGAAGGGAGCGCCGTCCGGGTTTCTGATGTCGCAGAACATGCGCGCCACTGGCCTGTCGTTGGGTCGCCAGGAGACGAGCTGGAACGTGCTCGGGTCAGGGAAGGCGACCATGTCCGACTCCTCGATGCGCGCGAAGCCGAGAATGGAGGAGCCGTCGAAGCCCATGCCTTCCTCGAAGGCGCCCTCCAGCTCGCCGGGGCTGATCTGGAAGCTCTTGAGGGTGCCCAGGATGTCGATGAACCAGAACTGGATGAAGCTGACCTTGTAGTCCTTGACGGCCTTGATGACGTCATCCGCGTTCTTGCAGTTGAATACGGGCATTTCCATCGCCTGTCCTCCACGGGAGCGGGTTGGGGGAATCATCGAGCGCCGGCATGGGCGGCGCATCCTGGTTCACGGTTTCATCTCGCGCTCATCGCGCGGCCGGCTCAAGACCGGCGAGGCCCGAGGCCGTCGAAATACCGAGAGCATATCCAAAATCCAAGGCTTTTTCAAAGCGCATTCGTTTGCGCACGTCCATGCTTGCCTGGATCATAAGCTTATTGCGTTTTTTGTAAATCCTTGACTTGAGACAGCTAAGAGGGCATTTCAGTGCGCGGTGCAGGAATCCGACAAGCTCTTGGCGCGCATCCAGGTCTGGAAATCGTCATGAATCGATCTGCCGTGCGTACCTTTTCCGACAGAGATGCATGATCGGATACGATTTACAAAAATGTCATTCAGGATTGGGTTTTGTTGTTGGTTTTTGCAACAAGGCTGGTTTCCTTGCCATGATAAAATATATAATTACTCGATTTAACTAAATAAATAAACATTGGCCCAAAACATGATAGTCAGGCATGGACCGACAGGCCAGCGGCCGTCCGCGGATGGTGCGTCAGCCTGATTTGCCATAAACGGTACGTGGACTGGAGGCGGAGCACGGTGCTCGCATGCCGGTTTGGTCCCACCCCATCGCGCAAGGAGATCTAGGTATGAGCGGTTCCCGGGCTCGCATGGAAGCCATTAGAACGGTCACCAAGTACAGGGCCGAGCAGTTTTCCAGGCCCGTCTCGGAGTTCAAGCCCGAGAAGGTCTACGGCACGAACGTCTTCGGCGAGCCGGTCATGCGGGAGCGCCTGCCCAAGGCCATCTTCAAGTCGCTCAAGAAGACCATGAAGCTGGGTGAGAAGCTCGACCCCGCCGTGGCCGACGCCGTGGCCACGGCCATGAAGGAGTGGGCCATCTCCAAGGGCGCCACCCACTACACGCACGTCTTCTATCCGCTGACCGGCCTGACCGCCGAGAAGCACGACTCCTTTCTCGTGCCCGACGGCCAGGGCGGCGCCATCGCCGAGTTCGAGGGCAAGCAGCTCATCCAGGGCGAGCCCGACGCCTCCTCCTTCCCCTCCGGCGGCCTGCGCTCGACCTTCGAGGCGCGCGGCTACACGGCCTGGGACGTGACCAGCCCGGCCTACATCATGGAGAGCCCCAACGCCACGACCCTGTGCATCCCCACCGCTTTCCTGTCCTGGACCGGCGAGGCCCTGGACAAGAAGACCCCGCTGCTGCGCTCGCTCCAGTCCCTGGACAAGCATGCCAAGAGAGTCCTGAAGATCCTCGGCAAGGAGACCAAGGAGCGCGTGACCTGCTTCGCCGGCATCGAGCAGGAATACTTCCTCATCGACCGCAACTTCTTCTTCGCCCGGCCCGACCTGCTCATCGCCGGCCGCAGCCTGTTCGGCGCCAAGCCCCCCAAGGGCCAGGAGTTCGAGGACCAGTACTTCGGAGCCATCCCGCGCCGCGTGCTCAACTGCATGATGGAGGTCGAGGAAGCTCTCTACAAGATGGGCATCCCGATCAAGACCCGCCACAACGAGGTCGCGCCTAGCCAGTACGAGATCGCGCCGCTCTTCGAGGAAGGCAACGTGGCCACGGACCACAACCAGATGGTCATGTACACCCTGCGCCGCGTGGCCAAGCGCTACGGCCTGGCTTGCCTGCTCCACGAGAAGCCCTTCGCCGGCATCAACGGCTCGGGCAAGCACCTGAACTACTCCATCGGCAACTCCGAGCTCGGCTCCCTGTTCGATCCGGGCGACACGCCGCACGAGAACATGCAGTTCCTGGTCTTCTGCGCCGCGGCCATCCGCGCCGTGCACAAGTACGGCGGCATGCTCCGGTCCACGGTGGCCACGGCCAGCAACGACCATCGCCTAGGCGCCAACGAGGCGCCTCCGGCCATCATGTCCGTGTACCTGGGCGAGATGCTCACCGACGTGTTCAACCAGATCAAGAACGGCGGAGCCAAGTCCTGCAAGGCCAGAGGCGTCATGAACGTGGGCGTGGACACCCTGCCGCCGCTGCCCATGGATCCGGGCGACCGCAACCGCACGAGCCCCTTCGCCTTCACGGGCAATCGCTTCGAGTTCCGCGCCGTGGGCTCCTCCATGTCCGTGGCCGGCCCGCAGGTGGCCCTGAACACCATGATGGCCGAGTCCCTGGACTTCATCGCCACCGAGCTTGAACAAAAGACCGGCGGTGACCCGGCGAAGGTCAACTCGGCCGTGCAGGAAGTCCTCCAGGGCATCATGCAGCGGCACGACGCCATCATCTTCAACGGCGACGGCTACTCCGAGGCCTGGCACAAGGAGGCCGAGAAGCGCGGCCTGCCCAACTACCGCAACACGCCCGAGGCCCTGCCCGCGCTGACCACGCCCGAGGTCCTGGAGCTGTTCACCAAGTACGGCGTGTTCTACGAGCGCGAGCTGCGCGGCCGCCGGGACATCTACACCGAGTACTACTGCCGCACGATCCACACCGAGTCCGCCCTGATAATCAAGATGGCCAAGACCATGATCTACCCGGCGGCCCTGCGCTACCAGAAGGAGCTGGCCGGCACGGGCTCGCCCCTGGAGAAGCGGATCAAGGACAAGGCAGCGGCCCTGTACGAAGCCATCACCAAGCTTGAGAAGGCCGCGGCCAACCATAACCACGGCGATGTGCACGCCGAGGCCAGGCACTGTTGCGCCGACGTGCTCCCGGCGATGAACGAGGTGCGCGCCGCGGCCGACGAGCTGGAGACCATGGTGGCCGACGACCTGTGGCCCCTGCCCAGCTACATGGAGATGCTGTTCATCAAGTAGTGAAGGCGACCAGGCCCCGCCTTACCGCCAGAAGGCCCGCCGCAAGGCGGGCCTGTCCTTTTTCAGCGACAACCCCCGCCGGGCAGCGCCCGGCGGGGATTGCTCTTTTCATGGCGGTCGCCCGGCTCACCGCAAGGGCATGCGCACGCCGATGTACACGGATTGGCTGATGATGTTGGCGTTGGCGACAGTGGTGACGTCCTTGATGCGCAGGCCATGACGGCTCAGCTGGTAGTCCCGGTCGGTCCAGCGCACGCCCAGGTCAACGCCCAGCACGTCCCGGAAGAACCAGATGACCCCGCCTCCGAAGTTCCACGCATACCGGGCGCCGTCCTGGTCGCCGGGAGTGAGGCCCATGGCCTGAGGATCCAGGGCCAGGGGCTCGGCCCAGGCTCCGGCGTAAGGCACGAAGCGGTTTTCCGCGTTGTCCGGCAAGTGCTTCTCGACCAGGGATAGGGACAGAAGGTCCTCGCCGGGCATGCCCGCCACGGCGGGATGACTGGCCCAGGCCTCGGGCAGCCCCGGCAAAGCGCTCAGGGCGGCATTGTCCAGCTCGCCCAGGCTGACGGCGGCGATGTGTATGCGCAGGTCCAGAGCGTCGTCACTTGCGTTGTCGCCGGCGAATCCCTGGCCAGGATCGGCTATCGCCGTCATGGCATTGGGGAGCAGGATGCCGGCGATCAACGCCAATATTGCGAGCAGCTTCGACATGCCTCCCTACCTGCCTGGAGGGACTTTCTTATGCTGCATCCTGCAAGCCCTGGGACTCCAGGACAATGATAATTCTAAACCTGAAGCGTACTTCAGGCCTCGGAGCCCTGGCCCCATGGGCCTAAGGGAGAATGCGCGGGAGTCGCAGGGAAGCGCCGGCAAGCCGTACCAGGGAGGCAGGTCTCCGGTACGGCTTGCCGATGCTACATAAGGGACAGCTTTAGGCGGGCGGCCAGGAGCCCCTGGTCCATGGCGTACAGGCTGTCGAGGAAGCGCACCTGGAGCGTGCCGGGACCGGGCACATCCTGGGCGGCCACTTCGCCGGCCAGGCCCATGACGGCCATGGCGGCGGCCGTGGCGACCAGGCGGTCGTCAGCTCCGGCCAGGAAAGCGCCCACGAGAGCCGTGGCGGTGCAGCCCAGGCCCGTGACCTTGGTCATCAGGGCATGGCCGTTGTCCACGGCGAGCACGCTCCGGCCGTCGGTGATCACGTCGCGGGCTCCGCTCACGCAGACCACGGTTTTCAGGCGGGCCGCCAGGGAGCGGGCGGCGTCCACGGCCTCGCTGCTCGCCCGCGTGCTGTCGGCGCCCTTGGACGCGCCCTGCTCTCCGGCCAGGAAGAGGATTTCCGAGGCGTTGCCGCGGATCGCGGCCATGCGCACGCGCTCCAGGAGGCTACGCACCGTTTCGCGGCGATAGGCCGTGGCGCCGGCGGCCACCGGATCGAGGACCACGGGGATGCCCTTGGCATTAGCCGCCGCGCCTGCCTTGAGCATGCTCTCGACGTATGTGGCCGCCGGGGTGCCGATGTTGAGCACCACGGCGGCGGACAGCGCGGCGAGCTCGGCCGCGTCGTCGGGCGCGTGGGTCATGGCCGGCGACGCGCCCAGGGCCAGCAGGGCGTTGGCCGTGGTGTTGGTGACCACGTTGTTGGTCACGTTGAGCACGAGCGGGTTGGTTTCGCGGACCCTGTTCAGATGGGTCCAGACTAGTGCGGCGTCGAGCATGGCGATCTCCTTGTGTAGGGCTGGGCTCAGCCGCGTGTCCGAGCCCGGAAGGAAGCGGGACGGCCGAGAACGCGCAGCGCCGCCGGCTCCAGGGCCAGGCGCATGGCCACGTGCAGAGCGGCCGTGAACAGGATGCAGCCCAGGGTCGGCCCCATGGGCAGGCTCCAGCCAAGGGCCAGGCGGTGAAAGGCGAAGCCGGCGGCCAGCGAGGCCAGGGCGGCAAGGTCGATGGCTCTGTCGCGGCGGTCCACGCGCAGGAGCCAGTAGTCGATCAGCACCACCGAAACCACCGGCGCGAAGATCGAGCCGAGCAGGTAGAGGAAATCGAGGTACAACTCGCTGGGCAAAGTGACGGCCAGGAACGTGCCGGTCAAAGCCGCCAAGGCCGACACAATCTTGCGCGGCGCGCGCGGGAAGATGTTCTCCCAGGATACGGCCGCCGAGTGCACGTCGAGGAAGGTCGTGGTCACGGTGGACAGAACGACCACGAGCAAGGCCGTCAAGCCCAGGCCGGCGGCCAGGAGCATAGGCGTGGGGTCGGCCGTGCCCGTGGCCAGGGCGCCGCGCAGGCCTATGGCGTACATGGCGGTGCTGCCGAGGAAATAGCCGGCGAATGGCGTAAGCCAGGCTGCCCTGGCCGAGCGCGCGTTGCTCGTGTAGTCGGCGATGAGCGGGAACCAGGACAGGGGCATGATCACGGCCAGCTCCAGCCCGAGGCCGAGCGGCGCGGCGGCCGGAGCGCTCGCGGCCACGGGCTGGCCCAGGACCACGATCCCGAGGACGGCCGTCAGTCCGAGGAGCAGGAGCACGGCGAGCATGTTCAGCGCCCGCACGCCCCAGGCCTCGGACATGGCCCATAGCCCCACGAGCAGCCCCAGGCTCCAGGTGGCCAGCGCGACGTTGCCGATGCCCCACAGCGAGCGCAGCAGGCCGTCCAGGGCCTGGCCACCCTGCTGGACCATGACCGCGGTCCAGCCCACGAGTTGGAGGACGTTGAGCAGCGACACGATCCAGGAGCCCTGGCGGCCCAGGGACAGCCGGAAGGACATGACGGCCGGCAGCCGCTCCCGGTAGCCCATGAGGCCGCCCAGCACGAGCAGGACCGTGCCCACGAGATGCCCGGCCAGATTGGCCCACATGCCCCTGGCAAGCCCAAGCTCGGCCAGATGGCCGCCCGTGAGCAGCTCGGCCACGGACACGGCCGCGCCGAACCAGAGCAGGAAGAGCCCGATGGCGGAATGGCCCGCCGGGCTTGCCGGTGATGCATTGGCCATGATGCGCTCTCTTCCCCGCGCGAGGCGGGCGGTTGCGGCAGCATGGACTGTGGCGGATACGGATGGAGTGCGAGGGGCGGGAAGCGTGCCCGCGTCTGGCGATCCGAAATCCCTACGGCAGTCCGAACTGCGTCAGGTTCAATGGGTCTGATCTCAGTCCCGCCGTGGCGGGACACCCCATTCGGATGTGGCGAAAGGCTCAAGGAACACGGCCGGCTGGATTCAGCCGGCCGGGGATCGTTTAGCACGCCACGGGTCGCGGCGCAACGTGGCCGGAAGATGTGCGGACGGTCGGTGCACGGGCAACGCCGACCGAGAGCGCCCAGTCATGCCCGCTGGCCGGGCTTCCCTTTTCCCGGCCCGTGTGGAATAGCCGGAGGACCCGACAGGAGGAGACCATGATCGCGGATACGCTGGAGCACTGGAGCCGCTACTTTGGAGACGGCCTGGGGGATGTCTTCCGTTTCCTGAACTCCCTGGACGGCAATGCGGCCGAAGGCGAGCACGCCATACGCGGCCGGGACGTGTTCGCGCGCATCATGGCCTACGAAACCAAGGCCCGCGAACAGGCGGTCATGGAGGCTCATCGGCGCTATGCCGACGTGCAGATGGTCCTGGCCGGGACTGAGATCATGGAGTGGCATCCATTGGAAGGCCTTGCCCAGACCGAGCCCTACGCGCCGGACAGCGACGCCGTGCTCCTGGCTAGGCCCGCCGTCCCTCAAGGACAGTTGGTGCTCAGGCCTGAACGCTTCGCCGTGTTCTTCCCCCAGGACGCGCACATGGGCCAGATCGCCCTGAGCGGCCCGGAACTGGTTCGCAAGGTCGTGGTCAAGGTGTCCATGGACATACTCACCGGCCGCTAGCACGCCGGCGGCAAGGCCACGGCTGCCCGGCCGCCCAGCCGCAAGCTGGCGTATCGACCGCGCGGCGAGGCCCTGCGCGCCGCGCGGAAACCCTATTCAACGCATGGAGAGAGTCATGTTCTCGGAAATCAGCACCATCGCCTGGCTTGCAATCATCGTGGGCGCCGGGTTTCTCGTGGGAAGGCGGCTCGGGTCCAGGGTTCGCGGCAACGGCGCCAGGAACGGAAACAGCCCACGGGCCGGCGGGAAGTACAGGGCGGATTAAAGGCCGCCCTTCGACTCCCGCAGGATCATCGCGGATCGTTGGCCATGCGCCGATTCACGGCAGATATTAGCCTGGCCTGGGCGCATTTGCGCGCGTGCCTACTCGATGTCGCGGGCAGGCCGAGAAATGCGCGATGCAGGAGGAGTGAAACGCGGGGATTCCCTGCCAAGAAAGCAGGGCTAAAGCGCGTCCGAACGGCTGCGGCGAGATGGTGCTAAGTCGCCCTGCCGCAAGAAACTCTTGCTATTCCTGGTACCCGGGACCGGACTTGAACCGGTACGGCCTTGCGGCCGAGGGATTTTAAGTCTCAAAAAATATGCAATTACTACCGCTGCTTACCAATTATTACCCTTTAATATCAAAGATTTACATACGCATGAATATGCACGTGTTTTCATCTTTTATCAGTCTCAGTGGAGCAAAAATGGAGCAAAAGGCTGATAATCGATTTACGACCTGAACAAATTTCTCCAGTCATCTTGCCCACAATTGTGTGTTAGATATCGACCCCCTCTCAGTCATCACGAAATAATTTCGAAAAAAAATTTCATTTCTCTTTAGAGGCGCACTGCTCTTCGACTTCTTTGCGCACCGTGTTTGTTTTTGCATATGCAAAAACCAACAATTGCAAATGGATAGCTCGCCAGAACACTAGGACCCTGGTAATGCATCCGTATGCATCGATGCGCACCCGACAACAACCCCTGGAGGAGCCATTACGAAATGCAACGTATCTATTATATTAATGAATTGGCTGGAATCCTGGGGTTAAGCCCCGCGTCTATTCATGCCCACTTGGCACGTCAAAACTACAAGGCTGTCCCCCAACCAATTAAGCTCGGACACCGGCTAGCCTGGCCTGCCGAGGTGCTTGATACCTGGATTGCTGAACAGATTGAAGCTCACCAAGCTTCTCAAACCCGAACGGATGCGCCCCGCCGAGGCAGAGGCCGACCCCGGAAGGGTCTCAAATAGAGGAGATGGTATCTATGAGCAGCATACCAGGACAGAACTCCGTTCAAATGGATAATCTGGCTAAACAGATCTCTGACCATAGGAACAGTCCATACAGACAGATGTCTGCTCACGTTTGCATTAGCAGCGGCGAATCTGCTCGGACAAACCAAGTGGACAAATCAGAAGAGCAAATTCCTGTTCAAGAGACCGGTAAACCATTGGCGCTGTATCGACAGCGTCCAATACTACGCACCGAGCAGCAATGGAAAGTTGCAGCTTTCATCGACAGGCATGAGCAAATCAGCGGACACTCGCGAGTGATCGCTAAGGAAATCGGGGTTCCATACGCAACCTTGCGGCGCATATTGCGCGATCTGCGGCAAACTGAGCTAATTCGGTATGGAGAGTTACCTCGGCGTACTGGTATTTGGGTACAGGCTCTTCCCAGGCTCCGATTGGTTCTCGAAGGCACAAGCATGTCGCTGTGCAATTCGAGCAGACATACTGCTCAGACCATTCAAGCAGACCAAGCGGCTTCTAGATTAGATAGATTAAATACTTCTCACTCTTCTATACGTGAGCAAACCGATCGGACAAACCTCGACTTAGTCTCCCACAGCAAGCTAAAATATCTTTCCGCCACAGATATCGCTCTACAATGGCCAAATCTAGCGCGTTCAGGTTTTGGTGTGAGCCAAATTGAGCAAATTCTGGAATGTTTGATCAAAGCTGGCAAGCCGACTGATGATATAGCACAAGGGTTAGACCATCTTGAGTGGGCCTTAGAACATGGCTGCCTCTTGGATAGTAAAGGCGAGCCAATCAGGAGCCCATGTGACTGGGCATTCCGTTGCTTAGCAAGGCAAGGTTATTATAGCCGACCGCAAGGTTACGTATCGCCAGCGGAACAGGCTGAGCGCGATCGAGTAGATGCTGCGAACGCGGTCCGTAGAGCGCGCGAAGAGGCCGAGATGGCCGAGTTCGCTTCATGGTTAAGCAACCTGAGTCAAGCGGATCGAGCCCAAATTATTCGACCTAAGCGAGGCCCAGACGACGTTCAACTTCGTATGTACTGGCGCAAGCATATGAACACAACGGCGAGTAACGAGGCATGTTTCGGCTAGCCGAAACCCTCGCCGGGGCTGCGCCCCTGGACCCCCTTGCTGCATAGAGGAGATGATCAATGCCCAGGCTTAAGGGTGGCCGACCCTCTCTGCCAGATACTCGGAAGCGCCGACATTCCGTTGGCTGCCGTCTAACCGACGACGAGTTAGCCGAAGCAAAAGCTCGCGCAAGGTCATACGGTATGCAACTTGGAGAGTTCGTGCGGACTGCGGCCTTAGCCCGCAGGATGCCCCCACCCCCGGCCCCAGCGATCAATCGCCAAACGAGCTTGGAGTTGGCCCGCGCTGGCAACCTCTGCATGCGTGCCATCAAGGCCATAGAAGCAGGTAGAGTAAATGGGTTGTCCGTTGAACCATTCAAAAAGCTCTGGGTATTGATTCAGGTTGCAAGACGGGATTTGATAAACAGTAGGAAAATTTAGTGATTCCGAACATTACAAAGGGACGAGGGTTTAGAGGGGCTGCCGAGTACGTCTTGAGCAAGCCAGGAGCGGAACGATTGGACTGCGGCACAATGCTTGGTAGGACACCGCGTGATCTTGCAAAAGAAGTAGCTGAATTAAGATCAGGTAATCGCCGGCTTACTCGTGCCGTGCTGCATGTCTCGCTTTCAATCGCTCCCGAAGAAAAGCTTAGCAACCAAAAATGGATACAGATCGCTGAGTGCTATATGCAACGTATGGGCTTCAACAATGCACCATGGTTTGCAGCAAGGCATACAGATACAGACCACGAACATATACATATAGTTGGGATACGCCTGGATATCATCTCAGGCAAAACAATAACCGACAAACAAGATTACACCCGAAGCGCTCGTGCTTGCCAGGAGATTGAGCGCATGTACGGGTTACGCTCGGGCGCAATGACTCCTGTCGAGGCCGCGCGAATGAAGCGTTATGAGTGTGAACATGATCGTGATCAAGCCGATTTGGCTCTGAGTCGCGATGCAGCAAAATTTTCTGAGGAAAATAAGCTTTGGTACGCAAAGGAAGAATGGTTGGCCGAGCACTTACTTGCCGCGCCGAACAAAGCTAACCAGTCATTAACTCAAGAGCATGTGCATGCGCATTCTGAGGCCGCTAAGGGCCTCCTGGGTAGTATTTTGAGAACCGAGTTGGGCCAGACATCCAACAAAAAGGCTAAAGATGAAATAGAAGCCAGTAAGCGGCTGGAGGAACATGCCAAGATTCAAAAGGTTCTGGTTGAATGGCAACCTCACCAGTTTGAAGGGCGAAATACCTACGAAATTGTCCGAGAGCACATCCTTAGGTCGACCTGGGAGGAGGCAAACGCACGCCGCAGCGATGTCATGAGGAAAGCCCAGAAGCTGCGAGAGCGATGGGCACGATATATCCAGAGTCTACGTACCAAATTGGAGCGGCACCCAGCTCATTCGCGCAACTGGCTTTGGCTAAAACTGCACCCCTATCAGTCCCAAAACTATATGGAATTATCTGAAATAATGAAAGAAGTCAGAAATGAACCAAACAAGGTTGCAGCCTGGGAGTATGATACGTTGCACGAGATTAACCAGTATGAAAAACACGCTGAAGCCAAGCTTTATATAGAGATTAGGCGTCTACAGCACGATATCGAAGAAAAGATTCAAGCTCATGTTGAAAAAAAGAGAACTCTGGAAATACGACTTAGAGAACTTTCAGAAATTGTCGAAAATGAACAAGAGCAAGCAGTCGAAGCCACTTACATATCTCCTGGACTCTAGATAATACCCAATGAACTGCTCTATTAACACTAAGGAGGTTGAGTCATGACAAATTCATATGAGCACCTAACTAAGGAAATTCAGGAGCTGAGCACAAAAGAGACAAATGAAGATGTTCTTGTAGATAAACTAGATCGCATTGCAGGTAAGCTTGTTGAATATGTCATGGAAGCCATGAAAATCGCTGGACCGGGCAGTGAACTCCGTGGGTTATTGTCAGAACTGTGGGAGGCTTTAATTGTAAATGATGAGCGCGCAGTGATCGCCCTTGTCAAGGCGATAGCAAAAATAATAAAACGGCTGATTAACAACAAGGATAAGCAGTGCATTATTTTTTGGGAATGCCTAAGATGTGATGAAAGGACAAATAGAGAACTACAGCTAGAATTTGAGGCAGCAATCAAAGCTCAACTTAAAATAGTTGATACCATCATCTCCACAGCTCTGGTTGTTATGATTGCAGATTGGTATATTGCTGAATTGCAATATACATTTGATTCATCTCCTCGGATGTAATTCCCGCCAAGGGGGCATATTATGCAATCAGTATGGGACTGGATGGCCCAGGTTGACCTGGCTGGACCAGCATGCCCTCTAGAGCTGCTGGAAAGTTTGCTGAATGAGGCCGCCTCGGAGATAAGAGACTCGCAGGATTATCAGTATGTATTAGGCTTCTTCCATGGACGATTGCTGCACGAAAAGCTTGGTGGTATCGATCCTGGCACTACGCGACAGCCAAATGAAAAGCGCAATATCTAGGATCTTGTACCTTTACAGAACCGAAATCGGCGGAGATGCGAATATTTAGCGAGCATTTTCAAATATTAGGTCACTCGCTCTCCTCAATCGCCTCCGGCACGTACACGCGCTTCAAGGGCAGTAGGCCCTTATACTTTGAGTCGAACTGCTCGTAATGCGCCAGGATCAGGTCGACCAGTTCGTTGCCGTCGATAAGGCGCAGGTTGCTTTTGCTCTTGGCGAAGTTGGCGGCCTGGTTGGTAAAGCTGCCCAGCGTGACCAGCAGGCCGAATTCGCCGTTGCCGACCTTGCCATATAGGGCAGAGACAATCGGGTCGCCGACGCTCCCGTCAGTGCTTTTCACCTGCACCTTGATGATGGGCGGCTCGAAGCCCAGTTCGTCCTTGTGCGCGATGATGTCGATGCCGCCATCCGGGCCTTCGGGAGACACGCGCGTGCGGTAGCCCATCGTGTTCAGCAGATGCCCAACGAACTCGGCCAGGGGATGCCCTTTCAGCTCCTGGGCCAGACGCTTCAGGATGAAGTCGCGGGTGGATTCGACGATCTCGTCGGCGACAGCGGCCACGCTCTCGTCCTGCTTCACGGGCGGGGGGACGGCCTTGCCCTCGGCAGCGGCGCGGAACTCCTCGGCATAGCCCTTAATCTGGAATAGGCTCAGGGCCGACCCGATTTCATACAGCGCGCCCTGGGAGAACTTCGTGCGCGGGGCCGAGGCAAGCCATTTCACCTGGCGCAGGTGCGGATAGCCAGGTTCCAGGTTCGGGTCGTACCGGTATGACCCCTCGATGCGGCCGATGTGCACCTTGCGGTCGCGCTTGGAGGGATAGACCACCAGGTCGCCGGGCTTCATCTCGTGTACGAAGCGGAAAAGCTGGCCCGCGTTGTTGGGTATCGCGCCGGGCTTCTTCTCCGGCCAGGCTGTGGCCACGGCGGTCTTGAAGGCCTCGCGGTCAGGTGTCAGCTTGCTCAAGTCGCCCAGCTTGGCCCAGCCCACGGCGATGCAGTTCTTGCGCAGGAACAGGGAGTCGGCCTCGCCGGTGCGGCCGGCGTGCATGCCCCAGAGGGTGGTTTCGGTGTCCTTCATGGCTAGAGTTCTCCGTTGAAGGCGCGGTCGAGGATGGCGGGGATAAGGGCGTCAAGTTCAACAGCCTCTTCTGCTTGGACCTGTACTAAATCATCGGTAGCAGCTTGGAGGATATCAAGCTCGGCGACTATTTTCTTTTGATTCGCAAGGGGAATTTTGGGAAAAGGCAAAACAGATAGGATTTTCAAATTGATGTTCTTCTGCGCGCTTTGTGGCGCAATCTCCTCTAGATTCTTGCGCATAAACCCCAGATAGTAATACATAAACTCTGAATCAATGTCTTGCTCTGGCGTTACTCCGACAATACTGTCTGGTATGCAACAATCAAAATCTAGGATTCCCACAGCACCAATAGTAGCCGCAATGCTAATCAAAACAGTTCCGCGTGGAAATAGCTTGCTAATCGCTAGCCCTTCTTCATTTAATGTTTGTGACCAGGATTTAATAAGCTTGTTTGAGCCTTCGATTTCACCGATTTGTATCCATGGATAGTTTCCACCGAAAAAACGAGGGTCATTGCGCGGGCGATGTGAAAACTTACCGCGCTCAAGCTTGCAAACAGTATCAAGCGGGACCGCCCCTTCTGATAATAAACCTCTAAAGATAACTGACATCCGTGCGCCACAAAGCGCTTCCGTTTCTATTCTTGCTTTCTGCCGAAGCGGCTTGACATCATTGATTTGCTCCGCCAACTCCTCAATTTGCGCGACCAGCCGCCGCTGCTCATCCAAGTGCGGAAGGGGCATTTCGTAGTCAAGCACGTGCCCCGGCCGAATGGCCGCATAGTTCGTCGAACCTTGCGCTTCAACTTGGTCGCGGAACATCGGCGTGCGGATGAAGTAGTCCAAGAACCGACGGTCTAGCTTTTCAGTGTTGACTTCAAACAAGAAGTAGTGGCTGCTGACTATGGCACCTTCCAGACTCTTCGGCACGATGCCAAAGCCACCAACCTTGGCATCGATTTCCGCGACAAGAAAGTCGCCGGCACGACAAACCTGCTGCTTCTTGGTCTTTATAAGCGCACCTGGGACTTCATCTCGCAGAACGATGCCTTGGGCGTGAAGCTGAACGCGAGGCCGCTTATAAGAAGTTAGGTCATCGATTTGGATGAACTCCTTGCGATGTACAAGGACTTCACCAAGCCGAACCTTGGGCCATGCTTTCTTCATGCCCCCGACTCCCCCAGCAGCTTGCGGATATTTCCCATGATTTCCAATATCCGCTGTTCCTTCTGCATGATGCTTTCGACAAGCTGCTCGGGCGGCAGGTGGGTGATGTCCTCCTTGGCCCTGGGGTTCTTGCGGTCCAGATTGCAGTTATTGGCCAGCAGTTCTTCCGCCGGGACCTTCCAGGCCCACTCGTTCTCCTCACGCTGGTTCCACCAAGCCTGACAGGCCGCGAACTCCTCAAACTGGAGCGGCATGGTCTTGGTGTAGTTCTTCCTGCCTTCGGGCAGGGGCTGCTCGTAATACCAGACTTCCTTGGTCGGCCCGGAGCGGTCGAAGAACAGCAGGTTTGTGGGGATGCCCGTGTAGGGCGCGAACACGCCGTTTGGCAGACGAACGATGGTGTGCAGGTTGAAGTCCTTGAGCAGTTCTTCCTTGATGCGCGCGCACACGCCGTCGCCGAACAGCGTGCCATTGGGCACGACCACGGCCGCGCGGGCTGGTGGGAAGCCTGTCCTGGGCTGGCGGCGCAGCTTGCGCATGATGAGCTGAAGGAAGAGAAGCGCGGTTTCGGAGGCCTGTCGGTCATCCGGGAAGTTGGCCTGGATGCCCTTCTCCTCCTCGCCGCCAAAAGGCGGGTTGGTCAGGATGACATCCACGCGTTCCTTGTCGCCAATCTCGGTCAGCTTGTGGCGCAGGGCGTTGCCTGGGTCGATTTGCGGCGCGTCCAGGCCGTGTAGCAGCAGGTTCATCTGGCACAGCAGGTAGGGCAAGGGCTTGGCCTCGCAGCCCTGGAGCGAACGCTGCTGAAGCACCTTATGGCCATCGACGGTCTTGACCTGCTCCTTTAGGTGCTTGAAGACTTCGACCAGGAATCCGCCAGTGCCTGCGGCCGGGTCCAGGACCATCTCGCCCAAGCGCGGGTTCGTCACCGCGACCATGAAGCGGATTACCGGGCGCGGGGTGTAGAATTCGCCCGAGTCGCCGGCCGCGTCGCGCATCTCGCGCAGCATGGACTCGTACAGCGCGCCAAGGGTGTGCAGCTCGTCACTGGACGTGAAGTGGATAGAGTTAACCTTGTCGATGACATCGCGCAGCAGGTATCCGCTCTTCATGCGGTTATCGACGTTCTTGAACACCGTGGCGATCACATCCCGCCGATAGTCGCCATTGGAGCTAGCCAAGCCGCGCAGGTAGGTAAACAGGCCAGCGCCCTCGGACCCGTCAGGGCGGACCGTCTTCTCATGGTTGATGAAGGCCAGCAGTTCGTCGCCAGTGATGCCCTGCGGGTTAGTGGCCCAATCCCGCCAGCGGTAAGGCGGTTCGATGGCCTGACGGAAGCTCTCGCCGGCCAGCGTGGATTCCACTTCCCTTTGCTGCTCCAGGTCGTCAAGGAACTTGAGGAACATAATCCAGGTCAGCAGCGGCAGGCGATCCAGGTCGCCGTTTAGGCCCTTGTCCTTGCGCATGATATCACGCGCGGACTTGAGCAGGCCCCCCAGGGATTGGGCAGTGGTGAGAGTTTGGTTGGCCTTAGTTTTCTTCGGGCGTGGCATCAAATCCCCTTATGCGACATACAGCAAGTTTTGCAGGTCAATCACGGCTTGGCGAAGCTTCTCGGGTCCCCCGAACAAGCGAACAATTTCCCTAGGGTTGCCGTGGTCGGCGATGGGCGGCACGTGCAGCACATGCGGCAAGGTAAACTGCGCATCGCCGTGCTCGGCGTACTTCTCCAGCAACTCTTCAAGTATTTGCCGCGCCTCGGGTCCGTACTGGCCGAAGAAGTCCTTGCGCTTGTCCTTGAGCTGGCGCGCACGCTCCCGGCGGGTGCGCAGGGGCGCGTTGTAGGCCAGGTGGCACAGTAGGTCAAAGGGGTCGGCTTCGGGCTGGTTCGTGGCCTCGGCCAGGGCCTCGAAACTGACTCCGCGCTCTTCCAGCCGGCGGATGATTTCGGACCGCTTGATCGGGTCGGCCCACTGCGCGCGCAGTTCCGGCGCGGAGGGCACCAGCATGCGCACGTTATCAGCTGCATAGTCCGTGTAGCGCACGACGCGAAGTTGCTTGCCATCAGGATCGAGTTCATAGACAAGGTGCGCCGCAACCTCGACTTGGCCGCCATCGAAGTAGAACTTCCTTGGCTGACCTGTGAGCGGCTCGACGATTTCAGACCCCTCCGGCACCTCTTCGTCATCCATCCCGATGACAAAGGCCACGGACTTGGTCTGGCCCTGCTCGTCCACCTGTTCTTCGGTCACTTTCGTTGGGTCACCATCGAAGGTTGGATCCGCAAAAAGGTGTGTGGCCGAACCGGTGTAATCGAGGATGTTGAACCACAGCTTATTGTAGTCGTCACGTACACGCGTACCCCGACCGATAATCTGCTTGAACTCGCTCATGGACCCGACCACGCGGGCCAGCACGACGTTCTTGCACGTAGGAGCGTCCACGCCCGTGGTCAAGAGCTGGGATGTCGTCAGGATGGCCGGCGCTTTCGTGTCCACATCTTGGAAGCGGCTCAGGTGTCCCCGGCCAATGTCGCCCTCGTCGGCGGTGACACGACACACGTAGTCGGGGTGCTGAGTCATTAGGTCGCTGTTCAGGTTGGACAACGCCGTGCGCATCTCGCTCGCGTGCTCCTGGTCCACGCAAAACACGATGGTCTTTGCGTAGCGGTCGGTCTTGCGCAAGAAGTCCGTCAGGTGCTGGGCAATGGCCTGGGTTCGCGCCCGCAGGGCGACCACGCGTTCGAAGTCCCTGGTCAGATACTCGCCGTCCGGGATAGGGCGGCCGTAGCGGTCCAGGTCGTCCTTGCTGGGTCGCCAGCCAGCGGCATCCCACTCGGTCACGACCCGGTGCACGCGGTAAGGAGCCAGGAAGCCGTCCTCGATGCCCTGCCGCAAGCTGTACTCGTAGATGGGGTCGCCGAAGTATTCGTAGGTGTCGCGGTTGTCTTCGCGCAGCGGGGTAGCCGTCATACCGAGCTGAAAGGCGGGCTCGAAGTATTCCAGGATGCTGCGCCAGGAGCTGTCGTTGCGCGCACTGCCCCGGTGACATTCGTCCACGATGACCAGGTCGAAGAAATCAGGCGAAAAGGAGCGGAACAGGCCGATACGCCGCTCGTCCTCGGCCAACGCTTGGTAGATGGCGAAATACATCTCCCGACTTTTGACCACCTGGCCAGACTCGATTTTGCAGCGGGCATCGCCAAAGGCGGCGAAGATGCCGTCCTTGGGCTGGTCCACGAGGATGTTCCGATCGGCCAAGTAAAGAATCTTCGGGCGGCGATGTTCGCCCGTGCGGTTCCAGCGCGAGTTCCACAGCTTCCAGCATATCTGGAAGGCCACGAAGGTCTTGCCGGTGCCCGTGGCCATGGTCACTAGGAGCCGGCGTTCACCCTTCAGGACCGCTTCGACAACCCGGTTGATGGCAGTCTGCTGGTAGTAGCGCTCGTTCTTGCCAGCCAGGATGTTGAAGGGAGTGAGCAATCGGTCGGCAGTCTGCGGATTCTGAAGGCCGTTCCCGGCCCTGTAGCGCTGCCACAGGTCATGGGGACTCGGGTAGTCAGCGCGGTTTGTCTCCAGGCCGGTGAAGTAGTCGTATTCGATGATTTCGGGGCCGTTTGTCGCGTAGGCAAACTTCAGCCCCAGCATTTCGGCATAGTCCTTGGCCTGCTGTAGGCCATCTGCCGCCGTCTTGTGCTCGGCCTTGGCTTCGACAACCGCGATGGGGAAGTCGCGCGTGTAGCGCAGCAGGTAGTCCACCCGCTTGGGCGGCTTACGTATGAAACCTTTGCCCACAGGGATGATGCGGCCATCCGTAATCGTGCGCTGTTCAGCGATTGAATGAGGGTTGTCATCCCAACCTGCAGTTTGCAGCTTGGGAACAATGTGCTTTCGACAGGTGTCGGCTTCGGTGGGCATGATGAACACCTGGGCTTGAGCCAAAAGCCTTGATGTGGGCTCGTTAGTCGGTCAGAATTCCGTACCAGTTCATGTCATGAGCTTCAAGGTGCATGAGAAGTTCCCATGCAAGTTCCTAGTCGATCTTGGCACTTCGCAATTTGCATTAAGCATGATAGGTCACCTCAGTTTTAATCGACAATAATTCGCTATCTGCTTGCTGGTAAAAGCATCAATTCCGATTAGGCTCTGTCTCTGGTAAATGATGGGCACATCGGAATTTGACAGGGGTGAGGACGAGAATGAATTTGGACAAACTGAAGACTACCCTGGATTCGCACGCAAAGTGGCTTTCAAGTGATGGCCTTGAAGGGCAGCAAGCCAACTTTTCTGGAATGGACCTGCAAAGCGTAGACCTTCATGGCGTGGACCTCCGAAAAGCTTGGTTTATGGATACTGATCTTCGGGGGGCGAATCTTGAAAATGCGACCTTTACTGGCGCTAGTTTTAGTGGAGCAAAATTCACTGGCGCATATCTTCAAGGCACTGATTTTCGCGGTGCAGATTTAAGCATAGCAGTGGATTTTCAAGGAGCAAAGCTCCAGGATGCCAATTTCGAAGGAGCAATGGTAGTAGGCGCAGACTTCAAAGGAGCTGATCTCAGAGGCGCTGACCTCAGGGCAGACTTACGGCACGCTTGTTTTCGAGAGGCTGACCTCCGTAATGCTAATCTCGCGGGGGCTTGGCTCCTCGAAACCGACCTGCGCGGTGCACAGCTCACAAACGCAATCCTATTCGAGAGAAGCCTTCGGGGTGATTGCGTTTGGTTGATGGCCGACGGCCTAATTCATGCAAATATTTTAGAGAAAGAGCCAGGCAATTAATCAAGAGCTGAGGAGCTAAATGAAGCTGGCGTTCATTATTTCAAACATCGACGCCCTTACCAACAAACTGGTATAAATAGACAATCTATTGTCAGCGCTAAGCGATGTCGAAATGAGGGAGACCATGGCAGTATACGTTGACAATATGCGGATCGCATGGCGAGGCAAGTTCTGGTGTCACTTGGTTGCCGATACAATTTATGAACTTCACGAGTTCGCTGCAAGCCTAAATCTACCGATTTCATGGTTTCACCGCAAGGCTTCACATCCACATTACGACATAACTGTTGAAGTACGCTCTAAGGCAATTGAGCTTGGCGCCGAAGAAGCAGATAGGCGCGTCGTTCTAAAAATAGCAAAAACATTGAAATTGCAGCATAGCAAGCCAACTTCATTATCACAGCATACACAACTTCCGCTTGCTTAACTTCATTATACAATAAGGTTAGCATTTATAAGGAACAATAGGCAGGCTCAAATTGGAAATAGCATTCATCACTAAAGAGTTACGAGAGCTATGCCTTAACGAAGAAACTGCCACTAGAGCTCTCGGTTCAAATGCAGCCGAAGCCTTAAAGAAGCGACTTGCCGACATAAATGCTGCAGAGTGGATTACAGAAGTATTAGCTGGCCGTCCAAAACGTTACAAATCATCTGAATCAGAAGGCTATATCTTCGAACTAGATAGCGGCCTTATATTAAAAGTTATTCCGAATCATCTTAAACAGCGTATTGATGTTAACCATCAGGTTGATTGGACCAAGGTGCGACGCGTAAAAGTTGTTTTCGTGGGGGAGCGAGATGCATAGAACCTATTCTTTTAGCCCAGATTGGGTATCTCCACCAGGCGCTACTGTCTTGGACCTAATGGAAGAGCGTAGGGTCTCTATAAAAGATTTCGCCATTGAAACACGGCGGAGTACCAATGCAGTTGCGCGATTTCTCAATGGCATTGAACCGCTTACAAACGACTGGGCAATTCAACTAACTCAATATTTTGGTGCCTCAATAGACTTCTGGCTACGCCGAGAAGAACAATATCGAAATGGGCTTTTGCGACTGTATAAAGAGAAAAACCAGAAACATGCTATTGAATGGCTAAATGAAATACCGACTAAGGATATGCAACTTTTTGGCTGGATACCTAAGAGTGAATCCAAAGAGGATCTTTTATTAACAATTTTTTCATTCTTCGGAGTTACATCAGTTGAGTCTTGGCGAGATCGGTATGCTGATATTACCGAATCCATAGCATATCGGACCAGCACTGCATTTGAAATTAAAACAGGCTCCGTTGCCACATGGATACGACAAGGTGAAATCCTCGCGCAAGAAATAGATTGCAGTCCCTGGAATCCAAAATTGTTCAGGGAATCTTTACCGCTAATGCGGGATTTAACAAAAATTTCTGAGCCACAGGTTTTTCTGCCGAAGCTTGTTGAACTATGCTCGCGCTGCGGCGTAGCAGTCGTGATTGCACCATTGCCCAATGGTTGCAGAGCAAGCGGAGCAACAAAGTTTATTTCATCAGATAAAGCCTTAATGCTTCTAAGTTTCCGATATCTTTCTGATGATCAATTTTGGTTCACAGTATTTCATGAGGCAGGACATCTGTTACTTCATGCCAAGGATGGTGTTTTTTTGGAAGGCGTTGCGGATTCAACTGAAAAGGCTGAAGCAGAGGCAAATAATTTTGCCCTTTCGGCCTTATTTACAAAAGCTGGTTTGGAGCAATTAAAAACATTAACCTTAACCAATTTGTCTATTGCTAGGTTTGCAAGACGTTTAGGGATATCAGCTGGCTTGGTTGTTGGGCAACTTCAGAAGATGGAGAGAATACCTTTTAAACATTTCAACTTTTTGAAACGTCATTACAAATGGATTGAATAGAACTGGAACAGGGTTAGAATCCAGACTACGTCCTTGAAGGTGAATGCAAATTGACCCGCTAGTTTAACCGTGAAATCTAATATAAATGTCCGGGCTCTTCTGCCAGTTACAGAGAGAGTCTTCCATCTCCTGCATTCCTACACACAAGTGCCCAGCGAGAATACCTATCCGCCTTTCCAATTCGTTTATAGCAAGTCTTTCGCCACGAGCTTCCTGAAACATGAGACTTGCGCCTTCAACTGGACCAGTAGCACCATGGAGATAAGCTGAATCGGGCCGAATTTGAGCCAGCTCCAATTTGCCTAACATCGTAAGATAATCAAATCGCGCAGTACGACCAAAGGAAATGACGTTCCTCATTGTCCGATAAAGCCAACGAAAAGATTCTTCCGGACTCCCGTCAGTAGAGCTAATCGCCATATTAAAAAGCTGTGAATGCCCTCCATATTCTTCAATCCAATTAATATATGAAGCAATCGCATCCCCAGTACCATTTCTACGATAGGCTGAAAGACTTTGGTACTTGCGATGATTACCAAAGCCCCGACGATCTCCACGAGATATTTCACCTTCGTGATCATTTAACCATTCCCGGAATCCTTGAATATCAGACTTTGTATTATTAAAGGTCCAAGGATCACGAGTGCCAAGTGCCGAGTATACTTCTCTTATATAGCGATAACCAGATACTGAGTGCTTACCGAAGTGGACAAATAGGAACACAAGCCAGCAGGCCTCATCGATATTACCCCAGCGCTTATAAAGGATTGATGCCCTAATAGGATCAAACATTTCGCTCAATCCACTTACACGACTTTCATGAATATTTCTTTCTAAAATGGTTTTAATAAACTTTACCCGTCGAATACTATCTATTAACTGCAGAACATAGATCTCCCGTCTATTTGGGTGACTGATTCCTGGCAGCAGAAAGGACTTTTGCTCACAACTAAGAAGCCCTTGCTGTAGCTGCTCAGCCAATGGCCTTTCATGCTTTCTCACAACTGAACTCCTGCTCTTTTGCAACATGAACAATCCAATTTCGAATACTTCTAATTACCTTGGTTGTAATTCCATAACTACTTTGAATATTATGACTGTAGCCCAATATAAGAATTTCTTTATTAAGTGGGCTGTCGCTGATCGATTTAATTCTGCCTTTGTAGGCATACCCTTTAATGCATTTTCCGTTCTCCCTATTCAACACCCAATCCGGCATTTCTTGACAACTAAGTTTCACACCAGCCAATTGTTCAAAATTTTTAACAACACTAACTCCATTTAGGATTAAGATACGTATACATGAATACTGGAGCAAGCATGAGAGTGTTGGAATTCCTATCGCAAGCAATTCATTTCGCTGCTGGAGACTTAACGAAGACCATTTGTTGCTTGTAGCAAATGGAACAAGATCTAAATGGCACGCTGGGAAAAAATTATTATAGAATGATACTCCCAATCCAATAATTACCTTATCAAGCTTTTTAAACCATTGATTATATGGTTTCCCATTTAGTGAAAAATATTGATCATAAGAATTAATTACTTTGAGCAAACCGGTATCTGAAGCATCTTTCCATGAATTAATTTTCAAAGTCCTGAGGGTCTCAAACCTATTATTGGGAACGATTAGCTCTTGACCATGCTTATCCACAAATTCTAAATTACTAGGATTAAGCCCTAGTGTAGCAACTGCACTATCGAGTACTGAACCAAAGAAGAGTACTGGCGATGCCCAGGGGATAATACTAAGTGCTTCAGCCTTATCCGAAGACAGAATAGAAATCTGTCTTTTGAGTTCAGCCAAATAGATGCCCTTATTCAATGATCCTCCGATTCTATCTCAATCTTATCACGTTCTTTTTGCGCTAAGAGCATCCACTTTGGAATCTACAAAAATTATATATGGACAATTTCCCATTTTTTTCCGAACAGCAATCAACTCTGATAAATTCTCATTCCTATAGTGTCGATATGCTTGAAGCAATAAACAAATCTGCCGCCAATAATCCTGCAAGCTACCTATATCAAAATCGACTGATGCATCTGTTCGTAGAAGCTTTTCATACTCAAGAATTCTTGCAATTGATACCCATGGATCACCCTCAGGCATCCTGGGCATAGCAATTTTTGATTGCCAAGCCTCACTTAAATACAGCCTTGCTCCTTCGTAATGCCTGCTATACAAATGAAGACTTCCTACAGCATGCTTATACTCGCCCATTTCGACACCAACGCTCTTTGCAACTATTTCCTGAAACATAGTAAATGCAAAAACATCATGCGGTAATCCAAGATATGCATCATTTGAACGCATGTTAACAAACATATTAAGCTTATTGTCACGTATCAAAAACTGCCATGTGCACGTGCATGGAATTGAATCATGGCTTAAATCAGAAGCATCAAACAACTGAACAACTGCCCTTCGAGAAGATTTCCAACTTTTTAATAATGTTATAACCGTTTCTACTTGATTGTTACCATTATAGTTAAAAAGACGCTCGCCATACCCACTGCGAACAGTTAGGCCATCTTTCGTTTCATCTTTGTATACATTTGGAACATAATAATCTATGAAATCAATTTTGTTTTCACCAGACAGGTACCAAAGTGTCTCACCAATTGCACTGAACAGCTTACCCTTCATTTCGCTTCGACTAAACCGTGCAAGTGGATTTTTTAAATGGAGCACAACACCGAATAGTTCTGAGAACTTGCCTCTTCTAGCTTCATAAGTCGGCTCAATTTTAATTAAATAACTAAATACTCCCCGCAATAGGTCATCTAAATTATCTTCAACAATATACATAAATTTCTCTACTGCAGCTTTTGATGCTATGCTGCCTATTAAAAAAGATTAGCAACTTGGCAATAACTTACGAGATACATACCCCATACAACCTGTCTGATAAAAACATGTCGAAAAACCTTTACCTTTACATCGCCAAACTATAACCTTTGCTCTCCCTCATGCATTTCCGATCCCTTATATATAAACAAGAGGTTTATTTCATAACTGAACTCAAAACATAATTCTATTAAATTTTTACTCATCAACAAATTAAAAAAACGCATGATGACTCCTTTAACTTTAACTTCCTCAGTATGTGATAAAATTTCCGTTCATTCATCAATCACTACCTCTTTGATCCCGCTAACCTATCCGCAAGCTTATGTGCACGCAAATGTGAATACCGCGCTAACATCTGCATTGATTTGTGACCAGTGATTGCTCTGATTTCCATCACATCCAAATCCGTTTCTTCAAACAGCCTGCTGGTAGCTTCATGACGCAGATCATGAAAGCGAAAATCAGGCAACTCGGCACTTCGACACACTCGAAGCATAGTTCTTGTGATGGAATCCTTGCTCATACCAAATATTGGACTATGCAGCTTGCGAGGACGTAAGAAAAGAATGTCCATAGCTCTAGGCGAAAGAGGAACCATCCGAGCATCGCCATTCTTTGTTTTGGATAGCAGCGCTACACGCCTTTTCAGATCCACCTGGCTCCATGTCAAAGAAGCAATCTCTTCTCTTCTCATTGCTGTTTCTAAGGCGAATTTAACCACTTCCCGATAATCTGGGGAGCAAGCCTCTAACAGACGCTCTTCCTCTCCTTTTTCAAGACGGCGTGAGCGGCCAGACGGGAGCTTCGGCTTGTTCGCCCTTTTTACTGGGTTTGATAGGCTTTCCATGCCCCAATCCGACCCAGCGACCTCGAACAGACGTGAGAGCAGAGCAAGATCAAGCCGGATCGTGTTCGGGCCTGCACCCTCCTCCTGGCGAAGCTTGATGAATTCAGCGATATCCTTGCCCTTGATAGAGGCAAGAAAGCGTGAAGACAGCTCATGCCTTAGGATAGCCCGCGCCCTATTCGTCTCCCGCTTTGCGTCTGACAATCGGGGAATATACTCCTCAATGTAGCGCTCTAGAGCCTCGCCCAGGGTTGTACTCTCCGCTTCTGCTCGGGAAATGAAAATACCCCGGTCCATTTCGGACTCGATCTCCCGCGCCCACTGCTCGGCATGTATCTTGGTCGAAAAAGTTTTGCAGGTGACAGGCCAGCCACGTTTACGGATGCGCGCTTCCCACTGCGCCGGGCCACGCTTGCGAATTGACGCCATGACTCACTCCTCCTGCCAATTTGTGGAGCAAGTGGAGCAAAAGTGGAGCAAAAAATCAAGAAAATGAGAGTGGAGACTTGCGGGAATCGAGATAAGACTGCGAATTAACTTGGTACCCGGGACCGGACTTGAACCGGTACGGCCTTGCGGCCGAGGGATTTTAAGTCCCTTGCGTCTACCACTTCCGCCACCCGGGCATGAGGGGATCGGGGCAAAGTAGATAATACCCCCTTGGCCGCCGCGTCAATTCGCGGGTTTGGCCAAGGGGGTTGGCTTTTGGCTGGTCTTTCACGTCCGGCCTGTTTTCCAGGCCGGAGATGACGGGCGCAAATACCGCGGCTAGTCCTCGACTTCCTCCAGGGAACCGCAGGCGATGGGCAGCGTGGCCTGGGCAGGCGCGCCGGGCAACGTCTTGACGCTTGGCGGCAGGAGCGTGGCCGGCTCCACGCCGTGGATGACGATGACCATGTCGTCCAGATCCAGTTCTTCCAGGCCGTGCTTGGTCTTCAGGGCGCTGGCGAGATGCTCGCGCGGGATGCGCTGCGTGTAGCTCAGGACGCCATCCTGGCCTGCCCGTGGGTATGTGCCCTGGATGGCCAGGTGCGCGGGCTCGTCGTGCAGGGGAATGAGCGTCAGCCCCATGACGGCCTCTGTCTCCAAGAGATCGATGGCCCCGTCATTGTTGACGTCGGCGTCCGAGGCCGGACACTGGGCCTCCCTGCCGTCCACGAAGCCGTGCAGGTGCTGCATGTGCGGGATGCCGGGCGGCATGTCGCGGAGGCTTACGGTGACCGTGATCTCTTCCTTGTAGACCTCGAAGAGGGCCGTGCCCTGGGGATTGCGCCCGGTGATGTCCGTGTTGAGCGGCCGGATCTCGGCCCGATAGACCTCCTCGGGTCCCTCCCCCTTCCGATGGGCCGCGCACCCGGCGCAGAGGATCGCGGCCAGGCCCAGGACCAGGGCTGCCTGGGTCCAAGCGCGGGAAGCCATGAGTCTTGACGGGGCAGCAGGCATGTCGTCCTCCTTGGGCTGCTGGTTATGGTTTTCACAGCATACCCGGATGGAACGCTCGCGCAAGACCCGCGAGACAAGCAGGCGCGCTCGGGGTATGCTCGGCTCCATGCTCTTCAGCTTCAGGATAGCTCTGGCCTCGCTGCGCGCGCACAAGCTGCGGGCCGTTCTGGCCATGCTCGGGGTCTTCCTGGGCGCCTTGGCCCTGACGGGCGTGCAGCACGTGTCCCAGGCCATGGTGCGCAAGGCGGAAATCGAGGTGGAGAAGCTGGGTCCCGGCCTGTTCGTGGCCCGCTCCGGCCAGGCGCGCTTCCGGCGGGGAGGGGAGGTGGGCTTCAGCGGCGCGGCGCGCACCTTCACCGTGGCCGACGCGCGGGCGCTCATGGCCGGCGTGCCTTCCGTGCTCGCCGGCGCGCCCTTCGTGGAGCGGACCATCACCCTGCGCGCGGGCAATCTCGCGGTCCCGGCTCAGCTCGTGGCCACCACGCCGGACTATACGCGCGTGCGCAGCTTCGCCCCGGACATGGGCCGCTTCTTCACCGAACGCGAGCTGGACGAGCGGGCCATGGTCCTTGTCCTGGGCCGCAAGGTCGCCGAGCGGCTGTTCGGCTCCGCGCCGGCGGCCCTGGGCCGGCAGGTCCATTATTTCCGGGCCGCCTTCCGGGTCATCGGCGTCATGGAGGCCAAGGGCCGCGACCTGGGCGGCAACGACCAGGACGAGCAGGCCTTCATGCTTTTGAGCACCTACATGCGCCGGGCGGCCAACCAGGACTGGATCTCCGGGGTCTATCTGCAGCTCGCGACCGGGGCCGACGTGGAGTTGGCCAAGTCCGCGGCCCAGGCCATCCTGCGCGAGCGGCACGGCCTCGGCTCCGGGAAGGCCGACGACTTCTCCCTGCTCACGGCGCGCGAGACCATGCGCCTGCAGGAGCAGGCCCTCGAACTTGTGCGGACCCTCGGCCTCATCAGCTCAAGCGTCTCCTTTGCCGTGGGCGGCCTGGGCATCCTGTCCATCATGATCCTGCTCGTGCGCCAGCGGCGGGTGGAGATCGGCATACGCCGCGCCCTGGGCGCGAGGCGCAGGGACATTATCCGCCAGTTCCTGCTCGAAGCCGGGCTCATGTCCGGCGCGGGCGGCGCGGCCGGAGTCCTGGCCGCGCTCGCGCTTGTCACGGCCGTATACAGCCTGGGCGGCTTCCCATTCGTGTACGACCCGGCCCTGGTGTTGGGCTCCCTGGCGGGGTCCGTGCTGCTGGGGCTGGCCGCGGGAGCCTATCCGGCCTGGCAGGCGGCGGCCATCGAGATACTGGACGTGTTGCGGGGCTGAAGCGGACAGCAATGCGGGCGATGCCGGGCTGGCCCGGCGATGCGGTGAGCCTGGGCGGAAAAGCGCTTTGCAGCCTGGAGACTGTCTGTTATCTGACCGCGCATGAAATCCAACGCAAGCGACCAGATCAGCGCCGCGGATCAGATGCGCAAGCGCATCATCGACGCCGCAGTGCACTTATTCGACAAGGGCGGCGCACAGGCCGTGTCCATGCGCAAGATAGCCGAGCGCATCGGCTACAGCCCCGCCGCCATCTATCTCTACTTCAAGGGCAAGAACGACATTCTCCTGGCTCTTGTGGATCACGGCTTCGAGCGGCTCCATGCCCGGCTGGTCGCCGCCGGCCCCTCGGGGAACCCCAAGGACCGGCTGCTGGCCCTGTGCCGGGCGTACATCGATTTCGCCCTGGACGAGCCGCATTACCATTACCTCATGTTCTTCGATCCCGAGGTGGTCGTCCCGCAGGAATCCGAGGCCCATCAAGGCTCTCCGGCGCAGCTGTCATACCTGGCCATGCAGGACGCCATGAGCGAATGCTATGCGCGCGGCCTCATCCAAGGAGGCGATCCCATGCTCGCCACCGCGGCCATGGTCGCCACCATGCACGGCATAGCCTTGACTCTCACGGGCAAGCGCCTGGTGCTCATACCCGAGGACCAGCGCGCGGCCATCGCCGAGAACGTCCTGCGTTTCGTCCTGCGTTAGGGGCACCCTGCGAATGCCCGAGAGAGTGCGCCAGCCTCTCTCGGATTTTCTCACGGCGGGGGGAGATTGCCTCGGGCCGTCCTGGCCTTCGCCCTTGGGCGTCGCTCAAGGCGGCGGCGCCCAGTCGTGTCGTTCTGCACGATTGTTTCCTGCACCTCCAGTTCATTTGCAAAATGTCCAGTTCCGCACATGAGCCGGGAGGGGGGCGGTGCCCCCTGTCAGGTCTTCTGGATGGTGTCGGGGCTGTTCAGGCGGGAATGTTTACCTGTACTGCTCGGCATCCAGCTCCAGCCGCTTGCAGATCTTCTGCAGCGCCACGCGCGTCAGTCCGCTCACGCGCGCGGCCTCGGAGATGTTGCCGCCAGTGGCCTTGAGCAGGCGCTTGGTATAGTCGCGGGTGAAGTCATCAAGAAGCGCGAGCTTGGCATCCTTGTAGGGCCGCAAATCCCTGCCGTCCGAAGGCGCGTCGGCCCTGCCGGCCGTTTGCTCCTCGACCATGCGCACATGGGCCGTCTCGATGCGGCTGCCGCCGGCGAAAACGGCCAGCCTGCGCACGAAGTTGAGCAGCTCGCGAACGTTGCCCGGCCATGGCTTGGCCGAGAGGCGCGTCAGGGCCTCGGGCGCGATCTCCTTGACCGGCACGCCCAGCTCGCGGCTGGACACGTTCAGGAAGTGGTGGACGAGGAGCGGGATGTCCTCGGCCCGCTCGCGCAGGGGCGGCAGGTGCACCGTGAGCACGTTCAGGCGGTAGTAGAGGTCCTCGCGGAAGGAGCGCTCCTCCAGCTTGGCCTCCAGGTTTCGGTTGGTGGAGGCCAGGATGCGCACGTTGATCTTGATCGTCTTGCTGGAGCCCACGGGCCGTATCTCGTGCTCCTGGAGGCAGCGTAGGAGCTTGGTCTGCACCGGCTGGGAGATGTCGCCGATCTCGTCCAGGAGGAAGGAGCCGCCCTGGGCCGCCAGGAATAGGCCCTGGTTGTCGTGCTCCGCGCCCGTGAAGGCGCCCTTGACGTGGCCGAAAAGCTCGCTCTCCAGGAGCTGGTCCGGGATGGCCGGACAGTTGACCGTGATCAAGGGCTTCTGGGCGCGCCGGCTCAGGCGGTGGATGGTGCGCGCGGCCAGCTCCTTGCCGGTGCCCGATTCGCCGCGAATGAGCACGGTGTAGTCCGATCCGGACACGGCCGCGATGGCCTCGCGCAGCTTGCGCATGGCCGGGCTCTCGCCGATGAGCTGCTGGGAGGTGTCCCGGCTGGCCAGCAGCTCCTTGAGGCGCTTGTTCTCGCCCATGAGCCGGGAGCGCTCCAGGCCTTTCTCCACCACGCGGAACATGGCCTCGGGCTCCACGGGCTTGGTCAGGAAGTCGTAGGCGCCCTGCTTGAGGGCCTGCACGGCCGTCTCGATGGAGCCGTAAGCCGTGAGCACGACCATGGACAGGTGGGGCCAGCCCGACAAGGCCTGCTCAAGAAGCTCCAGGCCGCCCATGGCCGGCATGCGCAAATCGGTGACGAGCACGGCGTAGGGCCGCTCGCGCAGATGCTCCAAGGCTTCGGGGCCGGAGAAGGCCACGTCCACCCGCTCGGCCTCGAAGCGCCGCGCGAGCAGGCGCGCCAAGCCGCGGGCGAAGTCGCGCTCGTCATCGACCATCAGGATGCCTGATTGCAGGCTCATGCTGTCGCCTCCTGGCCGGTGTCGCCCGCCACGGGAAAGTGTACGGCGAACACCGCGCCGTCATGGCCCGTGACCTCGATACGGCCGCCGGCCTCCTGCACGAGGCCGTAGACCACGGCCAGCCCGAGGCCCGTGCCCTTGCCGACCTCCTTGGTGGTGAAGAAGGGGTCGAAGATCTGGCCCAGGTGCTCCTGGGGGATGCCCGGCCCATTGTCGGACACCTGGAGCACGATCTCCCCGCGCTCGGGCCTGTAGGCGGTGCGGATGGCGATCCAGCCGTCCTCGCGGCCCTCCAGGGCGTCCAGGGCGTTGTTGAGCAGGTTGGTCAGGATCTGCTCCAGCGATTGGAGATTGGCGGCCATGGGCGGCAGGTCCGCGCCGCTTTCCACACGCGTGGCCACCCCTCGGTTGTCGGCCTGGACCTGGAAGACCTTGACCGCGGACTCCACGACTTCCTTGATGTTCAGGGGACCTGTGCTCACGCGTTTGGGCCTGGCGAAGTTGAGCAGGTCCTGGAGCACGTTTTGGGCCTGGGTCGCATGACGCACGATGACTTGCAGGTCCTCGCGCTCCTGGCGGCCGTCCAGCGGGGCCTTGAGAAGCTCCGCGTAGCACTTGATGACCCCGAGGGGATTGTTCATCTCGTGGGCCAGGCCCGCGGCGAGCTTGCCCACGGTGGCCAGCCTCTCGCTCTGCTGCATGCGCGCGAGCATGCGCCGCTCCTTGGTGATCTCGCGCACGTAGACCACGATGCGGCCGCCCTGGCCCGTGGCGCCTTCGGCCTTCTGCACCGGATACATGCTGATGGAGAAGGCGCGGCCCGTGGGCAGGCCAACCTCGCGCACGAAAGGCTCGCCGGCGGCCATGACCTCGCGCTGGCCCTGGAACGAGCAGCTCGCGGCCGAGCGCCCGCCGCTGAGCAGCAGGGGCAGGATGGTCTCTGGGCCGGCCGGGCGCCCGTCTGTCCCGGACGCGGCTTCGGATTCGGCGGGGCGCAGGGTCTTGGCCAACTCGCGCGCCGCCTTGTTGGCCAGGATCACGTTGCAGGCGTCGTCCATGTACAGAAGCGGGTCGCCGATGCCCTCGACCATGGACTGGAGAAGGTCCTTCTGGCGCAGGAGGTTGTCCAGGGCGGCCAGGTTCTCCATGGCGATGCCGAGCTGCTGGCCCAGGGCGCGCAGCACCTCGCGGTCCTGGGTGGTGGCTGGTCCGCCCTGCCGCCAGGCAATGCACAAGAGCCCCTCCACGGTGGCGTCGGAGGCCCCGATGGGGATGTAGGCCTTGCCGGGCTCGAAGCGGGGCGAGCCGGTGGTGACGATTTCCCGCCAGTCGTCGGGCATCATGGGCCGCTTGTCCTGTTCGGGCCAGGCGTGGAAGCGATGCGAGGCCAGCAGGCAGACGAAGCCGATCTCGCTCGCGCCGAAACGCTCGGCGACAAGCGGCAGGGCCTTTTCCCACAGATCCTTGCGGGCCTGGCTCCTGTTGAGGCCGTCCAGCAGACGCACGAACAGGCGCACGTCGGACTGGCGCTCGGAAGCCTCGCGCGAAAGCTCCTGGGTACGCTCCTCGACCATCGTCTCCAGATTGGAGGCATAGTCCTGCAACTGGGCCTTGGCGTCCAGGAGGTGGTCGCCGATCTCCTCCATGCCGCGCACCATCTCGTCGAACTCGTCGCCCGTGTCGAGCTTCTCCAGGACCTTCATGTCGTCCTGATCGTGCAGCCGGGAGCGGAAGAATTGCGAGAGCCGGCGCATGTTCTGCACCACGAGGTGGTTGAAGAAGACCTGAATGAGCGCGAAGAAGACGAGCATGCCCGCCGCGTAGACCCCAATATAGCCCACGGTGGCCTCGCGGATCTGCGCCACGGATGCGTCCACGGGCAGGCCGACCACATCCAGGCCGGCCAGTTCTCCCACCTTGTGGCCGAAGCCGCGCTTCGCGCCGTAGCGCGTGATGAGTTCTTGCGGCGCATCGGACGGCGTGCCGTGGCAGTTCATGCACGAAAGGTCGAAGCGCACTGGCCTGGCCATGATGAAGAACTCCAGGTCGTCCAGATTGCGGTAGCCCTCCCACAAATCCGTGCCCGGGTTCCGCCGGAAGCGATCGAGCAGCTCCCGCTCGAACCCGTTGACCTCGAACCGCGGGTTGCGCGCGTTCTCGGCCACCCGGCGGTAATGGTACTCGGAGCGGCTCAGGTTCATCTGATCCATGACCATGCGCGAGATATAGGATGTGCTCATGGACTCGATCATGAACTCGCCCTTGGGGAGCACCCCGTACATCCTGGGCCGCAGGGTCTCGCGTGCATAGTGCTGCACCGCGTCCACCTGGGCCAGGACAAGCCTGGCCTTGTCCGAGACCTCGGACTTGAGCAGCGAACTCAGATGGAAGTAGAGGCCGGCGGAAAAGAACAGGCCAAGGGCCAGCATGATGGCCACCAGGCCCAGGAGGAACTTGACCTGCAAGGTCTGAGGTCGTGGGATGGACATGTGAAGATACTCCGGAAGGTGACGCGGTGCCCGGCGGATCTCCGGGCGCTCCCAGGCCCATAAGGCCGGAAACGCCCGCGGGCAACCCGCTTCAGGCTCGGGTGTAAACGAAACATGGCAGGGAATAAAGCCTTCATGGTTCCACGTGAAACCACGGCTCAGGAGCGAGGCCTCCCCGGCTGATGCCCGCGAGGCCTATGAGGCTGTCGAGGAAAGCCGTCCTGGCTTCAACTCGCAATGCTTGCGCAAAGCTCAGGCATTGCTCACGGATGCCACGTATCCAGCGGGCCACCCTGGCCCGCGCGGCCTGTTTTCAACAGGCTGCTATGCGCCCAGCTCGGCCAACAGGAGGGCGTGCTCGCGCAGGTAGGCGTAGGGCCGGGCCTCGCCGCGCGCCAGCTCCAGGGCCTCGGCGGTCCTGCCGGCCGCGGCCAGAACCTTGGCGCGGGCCGCCACCGCCGCCAGGGCCTGGCGGTCTCGCTCGGCCAGGGCCCGGTACTGGCGGCGAATACGCACTGCCTCCTGTCCGGCCTCGGGCCTGGAGGACAAGGAGCACGGCTCGCGCAAATAGATGCCCGTGACCACGGGCAGGTGCTCCAGGCTGAACCTGCGACCCAGGCGCAGCCAGAATTCCTGGTCCGCCATGGCCGTGTAGCGCTCCTGGAACCAGCCGATCCCGTCGTGCACGCTCCGCCGCCACATGGGGTGCGGCCCCACGCGGTTGGTTGCCAGGAGGTCCTCGTAGCTGTACTCGGGCCACCTGAACATATCGAAGGCCGGCTTGGCCAGGATGTCATCAAAGCCGTCGGCCGGATCGTCCGTGAGCAGCGTGTCGCCGTAGACCAGGGCCACGCCGGGATGGCGGTCCAGGTGTCCGGCCAGGGCGCGGCAGGCCTCGGGATGCAGCCGATCGTTGGTGCTGAAGGGCAGGATATGGCGGCCCGAGGCCCGACGGATGGCCAGGTTCCAGGCCGCGTATATGGAGATGCGCTCGGGGGCGCGCAGGTAGCGGATGGCGCCCCGGCTTTCCTGGAAACGGCGCACAATGTCGCGTTCGCCCTCGGGTGAGGCTGCGTCCACGATCACTATCTCAAGCCGATTTCCCAGGCTTTGGGCCGCCAGATCCGCAAGACAGCGCTCCATGCACGCGCCGGCTCTGTATGTCGAGACAATGGCCGTCACGGCGTAGTCGGCGGGCCGCCAGCCCGTGTCGTCGGCCTGGCAGGCGGCGATGCGCTCGTCCAGCAGGGGCTCGCGGCCTTTGAGGTAATTCAGGGATTCAGGCATCGGCGCAAGCTCCGGCTTCAGGGCCTGGCCTGCCCGAGCAGCCGGCGCGGGCAGGCCAGGCGGCGTTCGAGGTCAGGCTCGCGGCCCCGCATGTATTCCAAGTCCGCGGTCATGTGTTTGTGTCGTGGGGCCCGCCCCGCGCGGGCTGCCGGCAGCCTAGCCCCGATCGCCTCGCGAGCCAAGCCCCAAGCGCCGGGCGGCATTTACCTTCCAGCGGTTTTCCTCTACAACGTGGGCCGCAGGAAGGGGCGGTCCCAAGGCCGTCTCCGCCAACCCCACCACACCCCTCGCGAGGTGCGCGCATGAAGATCGCCTCCCGGCTGGCCAAGATCAAGCCTTCCGCCACCCTGGCCCTCAACGCCAAGACCCAGGAGATGCGCGCCCAGGGCCGCAACGTGGTCTCCCTGGCCGTGGGCGAGCCCGACTTCCCCACGCCCGAGCACATCCGCCGGGCCGCCAAGGAGGCCATCGACGCGGGCTTCACGCGCTACACCGCCGTGCCCGGCATCCCGGAGCTGCGCAAGGCCGTGGCCGGCTACTACGCGCGGTTCTACGGCATCGAGCCGCCCATGGAGGCGGCCATCGTCTCCAACGGCGGCAAGCAGGCCCTGTACAACCTGTTCATGGCCCTGCTCGATCCGGGCGACGAAGTGCTCGTGCCCGGTCCCTACTGGGTGAGCTACCCGGCCATGGTCGAGCTGGCCGACGCCCGGCCCGTCATCGTCAAGGCCGGAGCCGAGGCCGGCTTCAAGCTCTCCGTGGACGACCTGGAGCGCGCGCGCACGCCCAGGACGCGCATGCTCATCCTCAACACGCCATCCAATCCCACGGGCTGCCATTACAGCCAGGAGGAAGTGGATGCCATCGCCCAGTGGGCGATCATGAACAACGTGTTCATCGTGGCCGACGAGGTCTACGATCGTCTCGTGTACGCCCCTGCCGAGCCCAGCTCCTTCTCCAGGTGGTGGCGGTCCAACCCCGAGCACGTGGCCATCGTGGGCGCGCTGTCCAAGACCTTCGCCATGACCGGCTGGCGCCTGGGCTTCACCCTGGCCCATCCCGATCTGGTCAAGACCCTGACCAAGATCCAGGGCCAGTCCACCTCCAACGTCTGCTCCATCACTCAGAAGGCGGCCCTGGCGGCCCTGACCGGCCCCTGGGACATCGTGGAGGAGATGAAGGCGGCCTTTATCCGCCGCCGCGACATGGTCCTGGACGCCATCGCCGGCTGGCCCGGAGCCGTCTGCCCCAAGCCCGACGGGGCCTTCTACGTCTTCCCGAACCTGCGCGCATTCATGAAGGGCGACACGCCCGACTCCGCCAGCCTGTGCCAGAAGATCCTGGAGCAGGCCGAGGTGGCCCTGGTGCCCGGCTCGGCCTTTGGCGACGACGACTGCGTGCGCTTCTCCTACGCTCTGGACGATGCGACCCTGGCCCGCTCCATGGACAAGGTCGGCGGAATTCTTATCAAAGGATGATCCGCGGGGGCGGCCTCGGCCGCCCCCGCCTTTCGCGCCCATAGGCGGGCGCCCGCGCCGCTCGGCCAGGGGCCGCGCGTCACACGGCCAGACCTGGCCACGAGAGGCCACCCAGCGACCGACGCCATGACTCCCGACCCACGCAAGAAAGCCGCCGGGGCAAGCCCGTTTCAGCTCGTCAAGCTCCTGTCCTGGAGCTTCTTCGTGCTCATCCTGGGCTTCAATCTCATCCTGTCCATCTTCCTGGCCGACTACGCCAAGCGCACCCTTCTGGAGAAGCAGGAAGAGTTCGCCCTCCTGCTGGCCGAGAACCTGAACCATCAGATCTTCCAACGCTTCACCCTGCCCACGCTCATCGGCTTCGGCCGCATCCAGCTGCGCCAGAAAGCCCAGTACGAGCGCCTCGACAAGACGGTCAAATCGACCATCCACAGCTTCCACGTGCTCGAGGTGCGCATCTACGATTTCGAGCAGACCGTGTCCTATTCCACGAACCCGGCCCTGGTGGGCGAAAGCGACTTGGCAGGCCACGCGGTCAAGGCCGCCCTGGAAAGCGGCCAGCACAGCTTCGAGGTCATCAACTTCTACCCGACCTACAGGGCCTTCCTGCGCGCGGAGCTGAACCAGGGCAGCGTCGTCATGCGCACGGTCTACACCCTGCGCGCGGAGCGTCGGCTGGACGCCCCGGAGCGCGCCGGGCCCATTATCGGCGTGCTCGAATTCACCCAGGACATCACCGACGTCCACAGCACGGTTATCTACTTCCAGCGCATCATCATCCTGGCCTCGCTCGTGTCTTCCCTGGGGCTGTTCTTCATGCTCCTGCTCATGATCCGCCGCGCCGATCGCCTGGCCGCGCAGCGCGCGCGGGAAAAGGAGCTCCTGGAGCGCGACCTGCACCAGAGCGAGAAGATGGCCAGCATGGGCCGCATGGTCTCGGGGATAGCCCACGAGATACGCAACCCGCTGGGCATCATCCGCTCCAGCGCCGAGCTTCTGCTCGGCAAGTCCAGGCGCGAGGATCCACAGGGCGCCAACACGCGCATCCTGCAGGCCATCTTCGACGAATCCAAGCGCCTGTCACGCACGGTCAACGACTTCCTGGACTACGCCCGGCCCAAGCCGCCCAGGCTCGATAAGGTGGATGTGACCCAGGTTCTGGACCAGGTGGCCACGTTCCTGGAATCGAAGCTCCAGCAGCAGGGCGTGACCCTCGTCCGGGACTATGCGCCCGGCGCCATGGTCATGGGTGACCGCGACCTGCTCTACCGCGCCTTCTACAACCTCGTGGCCAACGCTCTGGAGGCCATGAACGGCCCGGGCAGGGTCAGGCTCGCGGTGGACGCCAGCGACAGGCATGTCATGGTGAACATCGAGGACACCGGGCCGGGCTTCGCCCCGGAGGCCATGGAGAAGCTCCGCGATCCCTTCTTCACAACCAAGGACACGGGCACGGGACTTGGCCTGACCATCGTGGACACGATCCTGCAAGGGCACGGCGCCCAGATGCGCCTGGGCAACAACCCGGAGCAGGGCGCCCGTGTCGAGATCGTCTTCCCGGCCCAAGCCGAGAGGTAATCGCCCATGGCCGACACCATACTGGTCATCGATGACGAGCAGAACTACCTGCTCATCCTGAGCGCCTTGCTCGAAGACCAAGGCTACAAGGTCACGGGCATCCCCGACCCCGAGACCGCCTTGGCCTACCTGGAGGAGTCCGAGGTTGACGTGGTCATCACGGACATGAAGATGCCCAAGCTCTCGGGCCAGGCCGTGCTCGAGCACGTCAAGCGCAACTACCCGCACATCCCCGTGCTCATCATGACGGCCTTCGGCTCCATCGAGGCCGCCGTGGAGGCCATGAAGATCGGCGCCTTCGACTACATCTCCAAGCCCTTCTCCAACGACGAGCTGCTCCTGTCCGTGGCCAAGGCCGTGCAGTTCGCCCACGCCCAGCAGCAAAACCGGCTGCTCCTGGAGTCCATGAGCCAGCAGTTCGGCGTGGGCAACATCATCGGCTCAAGCCGCGCCATGCGCCGGGTGCTCGAAATGATCCAGCGCGCGGCCCCGAGCAAGTCCACGGTGCTCATCTCCGGCGAGTCCGGCACGGGCAAGGAGCTCGTGGCCAAGGCCATCCACCTGTCCTCGCCGCGCAAGGATCAGCCTTTTGTCTCGGTCAACTGCATGGCCCTCAACCCCGGCGTGCTCGAAAGCGAGCTTTTCGGTCACGAGAAGGGCTCGTTCACCGGAGCCGTGGCCCGGCGGCGCGGCCGTTTCGAGCTGGCCGACGGCGGCACGCTCTTCCTGGACGAGATCGGCGAGCTGTCGCCGGAGATGCAGGTCAAGCTCCTGCGCGTGCTCCAGGAGCGGCGCTTCGAGCGCGTCGGCGGCGTGGAGCCCATCGAGGTCGACATCCGCGTGGTGGCCGCCACGAACAAGAACCTGCCGCGCGCGGTCGCCGACGGCGCATTCCGCGAGGACCTCTTCTACCGGCTCAACGTGGTGCACATCGAGATGCCGCCGCTGCGGGAGCGCCGCGAGGACATCCCGATCCTGGCCGTGCACTTCCTGCAACGCTACGCGCGCGAGAACCACAAAAGCTTCAAGGGCTTCAGCCCCGACGCCCTGGACTATCTCCAGGGCTTCGACTGGCCGGGCAACGTGCGCCAACTTGAGAACGCCATTGAGCGCAGCGTGGTGCTCGCCGATTCCGACATGATCGGCGTGGAGGACCTGCCCGCCGAGATCAAGGACGAGGAGGCCCAGTACAAATCGGCCGTGGACATGCTCCCCACGCGCATCAACCTGCCGGACACCCTGGAGAAGATCGAGGCAGCGCTCATCCGCAGGGCCCTGGCCAAGTCCGAGTTCGTGCAGGTCAAGGCGGCGGACCTGCTGGGCATCTCCAAGAGCCTGCTCCAGTACAAGCTCAAGAAGTACAAGATCACCGTGCATTAGGCTTTGCCCGCTATTCCAGCCACGCGTCTGGACGTCGGACCGGGTCCGCGCCTCCCTGGCGCTCGTCCCATAACCATCAACCATGGATGAAACGCGCCAAGTGACACCGAAATCCGTCATCTCCATCCAATCGCACGTCGCCTTCGGCCACGTCGGCAACGCCTCGGCCGTCTTCCCCCTCCAGCGCCTGGGCTTCGAGGTCTGGCCCATCATGACCGTGCAGTTCTCCAACCACACGGGCTACGGCGCATGGACCGGCCAGGTCTTCACGCCGGAGCACATCGCCAGCCTCGTGGACGGCATGCGCCAGCGTGGGGCCTTGGACGAGTGCAGCGCCGTGCTCTCCGGCTACATGGGCGACGCGGCCCTGGGCCAGGCCATCCTGAGCCTGCGCGACGAGGTCAAGCGCAACAACCCGCAAGCGCTGTACGTCTGCGATCCGGTCATGGGCGACGTTGGCCGGGGCATCTTCGTGCGGCCGGGCATCCCCGAGCTCATGCGCGATCTCGTGGCGCCGGCCGCCGACGTCATCACCCCCAACCAGTTCGAGCTGGAGCTGCTGACCGGCGTGCGGGTTCACCATCTGCGCGACGCCCTGGAAGGCGCGCGCAAGGTCATGGCCATGGGGCCGTCCGTGGTGCTCGTGACCAGCCTGCACCACGACGAAACTCCGGCCGACCGCATCGAGATGCTCGCCATGACCAGGGCCGGAGCCTGGGTGACCTCCACGCCCCTGCTGCCCGTCACGCCCGCGCCCAACGGAGCCGGCGACGCCCTGGCCGCCCTGTTCCTGGGCCATCTGCTGCACGGTCGTCCCGTGCCCGAGGCCCTGGCCAGGTCCACGGCCGGCATCTACGCCATCTTCGAGGCCACGCATGCCGCCGGCACCCGCGAACTGCAACTCATCGCCGCCCAGGATCGCCTGGCCGGCGGCGATGGCGTGCCGCTCCGGCAGGTGGCCTGAGTCGGAAAGGCATGAACGTGAGGAGGGCGCCGCCCTCCTCACACTCCACCCGCCAAGGGCCCCGGGCCCTTGGAACCCGCGTTTCCCCGCTGGCGAGCCCATGCCGGCGGCGGCCTTGAGCGGCCCCCAGCATTCCGCAAATGAAATTGGCGGCGCAGGAGACCAATCCTGGCGTGCTCCTCCGCCGCGAGAGTATGATTGAGCGGCCTCTCTCGGGCCATCCGCGAAGCGCTCTTGAACAGCGGGCCGCGAAGCCTTATCTAGTGGAATCCCTTTCCGCATATTCAGCAATGCGCGGCCCGAGGCCGTGCGGGTAAGAATGACTTCAGCCATCCACGATCTTCTGGACAATCTCGCCAGGGCCGACCCCTATGAGGACCAGATAGTCCACCACGAGGTGCTCCCCGAACGGGCCGAGATCCTGGCCGACACGCGCCGGCCATGGCCAAGGCTCGTGCAGGGGCTGCTCGCGGCGCGCGGCATCTCCAGGCTTTACGGCCATCAGGCCGCGGCCTGCGACCTCGTGCGCGCCGGCCGCCATGTGGTGGCCGCCACGCCCACGGCCAGCGGCAAGTCCCTCGTCTACACCCTGCCGGTCATTGAGCAGGCCCTGGCCATGCCCGACTCCAAGGCTTTGTGGCTCTTTCCGCTCAAGGCCCTGGCCCAGGACCAGTTGCGCTCCTTCGCCGAACTGACGGCCTTGTTGCCGCCCGACGTAAGGCCCCAGGCCGCCGTTTACGACGGCGACACGTCCGATCACCGCCGCCGCAAGCTCCGCGAGGAGCCGCCCGGCGTTCTGCTGACCAACCCCGAGATGCTCCACCTGTCACTGCTCCCGCATCATGGGGCCTGGGCCGCCTTCTGGGCCGGACTGACGCACGTGGTGGTGGACGAGGTGCACACCTATCGCGGGGTCATGGGCTCGCACATGGCCATGGTCTTCCGCCGCGCCCTGCGCATGTGCCGCTATTACGGCTCGAGCCCCACCTTCGTGTTCTGCTCCGCGACCATCGGCAACCCGGCCGAGCTGGCCAGGCAGCTCACGGGCCTGGACGCACAGGTGATCACCGAGAGCGGCGCGCCCCAGGGCCGCCGCCACTTCCTGTTCATGGACCCGGCCGCGAGCGCGGCCACGGCCGCCATCCGCGTGCTGCGCAAGGCCTTGGACCGGGGTCTGCGCACCATCGTCTACTGCCAGTCGCGCAAGATGACCGAGCTCATCGCCATCTGGGCCGCCGAGAAGTCCGGCGAGCACAAGGAGCGCATCAGCGCCTACCGCGCCGGCTTCCTGCCCGAGGAGCGCCGCGAGATCGAGGCGCGCATGGCCTCCGGCGAACTCCTGGCCGTGGTGACCACGAGCGCCCTGGAGCTTGGCATCGACATCGGCTCGCTCGACCTGTGCATCCTGGTGGGCTATCCGGGCACGGTCATGGCCACGCTCCAGCGCGGCGGCCGCGTGGGCCGGCAGCAGCAGGAGTCGGCCGTGGTCATGATCGCCCAGGAGGACGCCCTGGATCAGTATTTCCTGCGCCATCCCCAGGACTTCTTCACCCGGCCGCCCGAGTCCGCCGTGCTCAACCCGGCCAACCCGGTCATCGTGGCCCGCCATCTGGACTGCGCCGCCGCCGAGCTGGCCTTGCGCGCGGACGAGCCGCTACTGGCCGAGCCCGGCATCCGCCAGGTGGCCGAGTCCATGCTCGCCCAAGGCACGCTCCTCCAGTCCGCCGACGGCCGCCTGATATACTCCCGGCGTAAGCGGCCCCACCACGAGGTGGACCTGCGCGGCGCGGGCGGGAGCCTGGTCATCGAGGTGGACGGCCAGGTCATCGGCCAGATGGACGAGCACCGCGCCATGCGCGAGGCCCACGACGGCGCGGTCTATCTGCACCGGGGCGAGACCTACGTGGTGGATACCCTCGACCTGCCCGGCCGCAAGGCCCTGGCCCGCAAGGCCCGCGTGGGCTACTACACGCGCGTGCGCGGCCAGAAGGAGACCGAGATCCTTGAATCCCACGGCTCGCGCCAGGTGCTCGCCGCCCGCGTGCACCACGGGCGGCTGCGCGTCACCGAGACCATCACGGGCTACGAAAAGCGTCGCGTCAACGACGGCAAGCTGCTGACCATCGTGCCCCTGGACCTGCCGCCCAGCTCCTTCGAGACCGACGGCCTGTGGATCGAGGTTTCTCCCGACATCCAGGCCGCGGCCGAGGAGGAGCGCCACCACTTCATGGGCGGCATCCATGCCGTGGAGCACGCGGCCATTGGCATCCTGCCGCTCATGGTCATGTGCGACCGCGACGACCTGGGCGGCATCTCCACGCCTTTCCATCCGCACGTGGGCTCGGCGGCGGTCTTCGTCTACGACGGCGCTCCCGGCGGCGTGGGGCTGTCGCGCCTGGCCTTCGCCAAGGCCGAGGAGGTCCTGCTCAAGACCCTGTCCGTGGTCCGCGAGTGCCCCTGCGAGCTGGGCTGCCCGTCCTGCGTGCACTCGCCCAAGTGCGGCTCGGGCAACCGGCCCATAGCCAAGGACGCCGCCGTGTTTGTCCTGGAGCGTCTTTGCGGCGAATCGGGGAGGGCGCTGCCCTCCCCGAACCCCTCCCGCCAGGGGCCACGGGCCCCTGGACCCCGCGGTGTCCCGGAGGATCGAGCCGGCGAAGACACCGGCTCGATTCTCCGGGAACGTGGTTCCTCCGGCGGCCTTGCGCCGGAGGAACCACCGGCGTTCTTCCCGATCGCGCCCGAGGCGTCGGCGGGGTCTGCCGTCCACCATGCGTCCGGCCGCAACTCGGGGGGTCCGGGGGGAATGATCCCCCCCGGCGGGGGTTCGGGGGCAGAGCCCCTGATTCCTCTTCGCTTCGCGGTCCTCGACGTGGAGACCCGCCGCTCCGCCGCCGAGGTCGGCGGCTGGAGCAGGGCGCGCGACATGGGCGTGAGCGTGGCCGTGGTCTACGACTCGGGCACGGGCACGTTCCACCGCTTCGGACAGGATGAGTTGGACGGCCTGTGCGAGATCTTGTCGGGCATGAAGCTCGTGGTGGGCTTCAACGTGCGGCGTTTCGACTACGCGGTCCTGGCGGGCTGCGTGAAGTACGACTTCGGGCGGCTCAGGACCCTGGACATGCTTGAGCACGTCAAGCGGCGGCTGGGCTACAGGCTGTCGCTGGACCACCTGGCCCAGGCCACGCTGGGCGCGAGCAAGTCCGCCGACGGCCTGCAAGCCCTGGAGTGGTGGAAGCAGGGCCGGCTGGAGGAGATCGCGACGTACTGCCAGGCGGATGTGGCCATCACGCGGGATCTGTACCTGTTCGGCCGCGACAAGGGCTACGTCCTGTTCAGGAACAAGGCCGGCAACGTCGTGCGCCTGCCGGTGGACTGGCGGGCCGGGACTTGAGCGCGGGCAGGGCTGGATATTTCTTGAGGAATCCTCCACAATCCCGGCCGCGTGCGGTTTGACCGACACGAGGGAACGGCCGGCATGGTGCGTGCCGGGCGGGCGTGCATGGTCAGGCCAACGCGGGGAGCGGCTGCGTGGACGACTACTGCCTCATCTCCGAGCTGGCGCGGATGGCGGGCCTGGCCGAGAATACGGCCAGGCGCTACGTGAAGAACTTCCCGGAACGCTTTCCGGGCAAGGTCTATCGGCGCAAGATTCGCTATCCGCTCGCGGCCGTGGACACCTTGCGGCGCATCGCCGACTTGCGCGGCCAGGGGTTGAGAACCGAGGAGGTCCGGCGGCGGCTGGAGGAGCAGGAACCGGAGACCGGGGAGCGGCACGCGGGGCGGAAGACGGCCGGGACCGCCGCGCGGGACGCCAGCCCGGAACCGGCCGGGCTGCGCGCGGAGATTGAACTACTGAAAATCGGGCTTGCCGAGGCGAGCGGACTGAGCGGGCGGCTGGCCGGCGAGCAGGCCGTGCTGCGCCAAGAGACCGGCCGGCTGGCCATGGATCTGGCCGAGGAGCGGGCCAAGGCAGGACACCTCAAGGGCGAGTTGGCCTCGGCGCGTGATGCGCTGGAGCACATGGCTCGGGACCTCGGCCGGATACGGGAGGAGAACCGCCGGCTGACGGCCCGGCTAAGCGAGATGCTGCGGGAGCGTCAGGAGCTGGAGGAGCGTCTGGATGCCCGCCTGGCCGCGCTGGAGGCCTTGCAGGGACCTTCCCCGGATTTCATGCGCCTGCCCATCGTGTTCCGCTCCGAGCAGGGCGAGTTCCTCGGCGTCTCGGACAAGCAGACCAGCCAGCATTTCAGCCTGCGCGATTTCGTCTACCTCATCCACAAGAACGCCGGCGGCCGCAAGGACGTGGACACGGCCTGGCAGCGCCTGGGCGGGGCAGGCTGGCGTCTGGTCATCCATGAAAGCGCGCCGCTCTCGGGCCGGCGCAAGAGCCACCACGTGGATGTCGAGCGCTTCACCACGCCCATCGGCAACCTCGTGGCCAGGCTCGTGGATCTGTGTTTCGACGGCCAGACCATGCCGCCCTTCCTGGTCTACGAGCTTTTCCGGCAGATCGGCCGGGATTTTTCCTGACATGCGGAGCTGACCGCGGCTTGTGGGAAGCGCCCTGGAAAGGCTGCGGATCGGTTGCGGATCGGCGTGGGCAACCCAGGTCGATTAACAGCCAGCTATTCCCGTGATTCCGCCTACCTGGCCGCTTCGTCCGGCTCCAGGTCGCGGGTGAAGCGGCAGGCCTTTTCGGGGCAGGCCACGTGCTCTCCACGCGCCTTGCTGGTCTTGATGGTCAGGATCTTGGAGCCGCATGCCGGGCAAGGCTTGGCGATGGGCCAGTCCCAGGTGGCGTAGTCGCACTTGGGGAACGTGGCGCAGGAATAGAAGACCTTGCCGCGCTTGGAGCTTTTCTCCACGAGCTGGCCCGTGCAGCCCTCGCGCGGGCAGGCCACGCCGGTGGAGAAGGGCTCGGCGTGCCGGCAGTCGGGATAGCCCGAGCAGGCGATGAAGCGGCTGCCCGTGCGCGAGCGCTTGAGCACGAGATCCTTGCCGCAGTCCGGGCACTCGCCGACCTTCTCGGCTGTGTCGTTGGGCCGGTCGATGATCTGGATTTGGCCCTGGGCGTCGCGGGTGAAGTTCTTGATGCCCTTGCAGTCCGGGTAGCCGGTGCAGCCCAGGAACTCGCCGTTCTTGCCGAAGCGGATGTTCATGGGCTTGCCGCACAGATCGCAGACGATGCCGGTTTCCAGGCCGCCCTTGACCTGGACCATCTCGTCCTTGGCTTTTTCCAGGGTCGGGTAGAAGTCGCCGGTGAAGTTCTTGAGCAGCTCCACCCAGTCGAACTTGCCGCCGGCCACGTCGTCCAGGCGCTCTTCCATGCCGGCGGTGAAGCCCACGTCCATGAGGCTCTGGAAGTGCTTGGTGAGCAGGTCCACGACCGTCACGCCAAGCTCCGAGGGCGCGAACTTCTTCTCCTCCAGCCGGGCGTAGTCGCGGTCCAGCAGGGTGGAGATGATGGCCGCGTAGGTCGAGGGGCGTCCGATGCCCTGCTCCTCCAGCTCCTTGACGAGCGAGGCCTCGGTGTAGCGCGGCGGCGGCTGGGTGAACTTCTGGTCCTTGGAGAGCTTCTTGACGTTCAGGCGCATGCCCACGTCGAGCTTGGGCAGCATGGCCGCCTTGCCCTGGGAGGGCTCCTCGCGGCCCGGCTCGTCGGTGTCCTCGACCACGCCATAGACCTTGAGGAAGCCGGGGAAGAGCACGCGCTCGCCCTTGGCGCGCCACTGGGCAATGGGTTTGGAGTCGGAGGCGGGCGCCTCGGCCGGGATGGTGTCCACGGTCACGACGGTGTCGTGGATGCGCGCGGCGGCCATCTGGGAGGCCAGGAAGCGCTGCCAGACCAGCGTGTAGAGCTTGTATTGGTCGGCGGGCAGGAATTTCTTGACCGACTCGGGCGTCACGCGCACGTCCACGGGGCGGATGGCCTCGTGGGCGTCCTGGGCCCCGGACTTGGTCTTGAAATAGCGCGGCTTGGGCGGGTAGTAGTCCGCGCCCATGGCCTCCACGATGAAGGCCTGGGCCGCCTCGCGCGCCTCGTCGGCCACGCGCACGGAGTCCGTGCGCATGTAGGTGATGAGCGCGGTGACGCCGCGCTCGCCCAGTTCCACGCCCTCGTAGAGGCGCTGGGCCGTGGACATGGTGCGCTTGGCCGTGAAGCCAAGGCGGCGGCTGGCGTCCTGTTGCAGGGTGGAGGTGATGAACGGCGGTCCGGGCTGGCGCTGGCGTTCCTTCTCCTCCACGGCCGAGACCACGAAGGGCCGGTCCTTGATGCGATCGTAAAGGATCTGGGCCTGCTCGCCCGAGCCCACGGCGGCCTTCTTGCCGTCGATCTTCCACAGCTCGGCCGCGAAGGCCGGCGGTTCCTGCGCTTCGAGCAGGGCCTTGAAGACCCAGTACTCCTCGGGCCTGAAGGCTTGGCGCTCGCGCTCGCGGTCCACGATGAGCCTAAGGGCCACGGACTGCACGCGGCCGGCGGAGATGCCGCGCTTGACCTTGGACCAGAGCAGCGGGGAGAGCTTGTAGCCCACGAGCCGGTCCAGGATGCGCCTGGCCTGCTGCGAGTTGAACAGGTTCTCGTCCAGCGGGCGCGGGTTGGCCAGGGCTTCCTTGACCGCGCGGCTGGTGATCTCGTTGAACTGGATGCGGCTGACCTGCTTGTCCTTGTCGCCGATGAGGTGCGCCACGTGCCAGGCGATGGCCTCGCCCTCGCGGTCCGGGTCGGGCGCCAGATAGATGTTCTCGGCCTGGTCGGCCGCGGCCTTGAGCTTGGCCACGACCTTCTGCTTGCCGGGGATGACCTTGTAGTCGGGCGCGAAGCCCTTGGACTCGTCGACGCCGATCTTGTTGGCCGGCAGGTCGCGCACGTGGCCCACCGAGGCCTCGATCTGGTAGTCGCGGCCGAGGAACTTCTTGATGGTCTTCACCTTGGCCGGCGACTCGACGATGATCAGATTCTTTGCCATGACTTGCGGTGTATAGTCATGACCAAACCCCGTGGCAAGCGCAAAAGCCAGCGGCCGCGCCTCGGGAGCCGCCCTTGGCCGGGCGGTCCGGGAGCGCGCCGGGCGGGATGTGGCGAACGGCGGCTTGCGGCGGGTGGCAAGCCGTGACACAATGCGCGACCGCTTTTCGCGGCAAGCGAACTCTAATAACGGCAGCCAAGGTGCTCCCATGCATGACGCCTCCAGCCACAAGTCCGGGGTGGTGGCCCTCATCGGCCCGCCCAACGCGGGCAAATCCACGTTCATGAACCATGTCCTGGGCCAGAAGGTGGCCATCGTCTCCCCCAAGCCGCAGACCACGCGCAACCAGATCAGCGGCATCTGGACCACGGAGCGGGGCCAGGTGATCTTCCTGGACACGCCGGGCGTGCACCAGATGAAGGGGAAGCTGAACAAGTTCCTGCTGCAATCCGCCTGGCAGGCAGTGGCCCAGGCCAGCGCGATCCTCGTGTTCCTGGACGCCGCGGCCTATGCCGGCAGGCTGGACAGGTTCGACAGGGAGATCTCTCCTCTTACCAAGGGGTTGCAAAACACAGGCCTGCCCTTGCTGGTGGCCGTGAACAAGGTCGACAAGGTCAAGCACAAGCCAGACCTGCTCGGACTTTTGGCGCGCATCGCCGAGGTCTGGCCGGGCGCCGAGATCTTCCCCATCTCCGCGCTGACGGGCGACGGCGTGCCCGAGCTGCTGACACACGTGCTCGCCGCGCTGCCCGAGGGCCAGGCCATGTTCCCCGAGGATCAGGTCTCCACCGTGCCCATGCGCTTCATGGCCGCGGAAATCGTGCGCGAGAAGCTCTTCCTGGCCCTGCGCCAGGAGCTGCCCTACTCCACGGCCGTGGAGATCGAGCAGTGGGAAGAGGACCACGAGCGCAACCTCACGCGCATAGGCGCGGTCATTTACACGGCCAAGCCCGGCCACAAGGCCATGATCATCGGCAAGGGCGGCTCCCAGCTCAAGCAGATCGGCCAGGATGCCCGGATCGAGATCGAGGAGCTGCTGGAAGGCAAGGTTTTCCTGGAGATGTGGGTCAAGGTCAAGGAAGGCTGGACCGAGGATCCTGGCTTTTTGCGCTCCCTTGGCCTTGGCGAGTAGCGCCGTCCCCAGGGATGGAAATTTGACGCCGGTTGGCCATTGGTCGCCCGAGCCGGCGAAGCGGTTTTAGCGGACTGACGGACATGACCATAGCGCCTGAACGGATGGCGGAGCTGCGCCGAAACCTTGAAGCCGTGCGCGCCGAGATCGCCGAGGCCGCCTCGGCCGCGGGCCGGAGCCCGGCCGATGTGGACCTGCTGGCCGTGTCCAAGTTCCATCCGGCCTCGGACGTGCGCGCCCTGGCGTCCATGGGCCAGCTGGACTTCGGCGAGAGCTACGCGCAGGAGGCCCTGGCCAAGCAGGACGAGCTTGCCGACCTTGCCGATCTGGGATTGCGCTGGCATTTCATCGGCCGTCTGCAAACGAACAAGGCCCGCTTTGTGGCCGGGCGGTTCAGCCTGGTTCACTCCGTGGATTCGCTTAAGCTGGCCCAGACGTTGCATAAGCGGGCGCAAGCCCTCCAGGCCGTGCAGGACGTGCTCGTGCAGGTCAACCTGGCGGGCGAAGGCCAGAAGGCCGGGGCGGCCGAGGACGATACGCTCCGACTGGCCGCGGAGATCATGCGCATGGATTTTCTCGGGCTGCGCGGGCTCATGCTCCTGCCGCCCCTGGAAGACGATCCCGAGCGCGCCCGGCCCTGGTTCGCCAGGCTACGCGAGTTGCGGGACGGCCTTGAGCGGGAGCTAGGCATCCGGCTTGCCCACCTGTCCATGGGCATGACCGGCGACTTCCGCCAGGCCATCGCCGAAGGGGCGACCATGGTGCGCATCGGCACGCGCATCTTCGGCGAACGAACCTGACGAACCTGACGGACTTGACGGATCTGGCGAGCGTGCCGGCGCTGGCCACAAACTTCGACTCTTCAGGCAGGAAACGACAACGCCATGGATCTCGCGACCATAATCGGGCTGGTACTCGCGTTTGGCCTTGTGACCGCAGGCATCATGATGAACAGCTCGCTGCTCATCTACATCGACATCCCATCGATGGTCATTGTGGTCGGCGGCACCATCGGCGCGGCGCTGGTCAACTATCCTCTGGGCCAGATGATGAGCGTGCTCAAGGTCTGCCGCAAGACCCTCTTCGCCACGTTCGACGACCCCAAGGACATCATCAGCCGCTTCATGGACTACGCCAACCGCGCCCGCCGCGAAGGCATCCTCTCCCTTGAGCCGATCATCAGGGACATCAAGGACGAATATCTCAAGAAGGGCCTGCAACTCACGGTGGACGGCCTGGAGCCGCAGGCCATTCAGGAGATCCTGGAAACCGAGATTCACTACCTGGAGCAGCGTCACGAAACCGGCGCCGAGCTTCTCGCGGCCATGGGCGGCTACGCCCCGGCCCTGGGCATGATAGGCACGGTCATCGGCTTGGTGGCCATGCTCTCGAGCATGAACGACCCGGCGACCATCGGCCCGGCCATGGCCGTGGCGCTCATCACAACGTTCTACGGCGCGCTCCTGGCCAACCTTGTGTTCAATCCCATGGCCGGCAAGCTCAAATTGCGCAGCAAGCAGGAGGTCCTCACCCGCGAGATGATCCTCGAAGGCATCCTGGCCATCTCCAAGGGCGAGAACCCGCGCATCATCGAGGAGAAGCTCAACAGCTACCTCGCGCCCAACGAGCGCAAAACCCGCGAGTAGCAGCCTCGGAGCGCGATTCATGCCAAGACGCGAGAAGAAGCGGCGGTCCGCACCAAGCTCTCCGGCCTGGATGGTCACCTTCTCGGATCTCATGACGCTTCTGCTGACCTTCTTCGTACTCCTCGTGTCCATGGCCGTCATTGACGAACAGCGCAAGCTGGTCGCCCTGGGCTCCATCGTGGGCACGTTCGGACCGACCCCGCAGACCGAGAACTACCTGGCCAAGCGCGACGAACGCGTAAGCCGCGAGGTCGGGCCCATGAACGATGTCAATGACCTGGAGCTTCTCAAACCCCTGCTCTACGAGGACGCGCGAGACGACATCCGCTTCATGGAGAACAGGCTCATCCAGATCGTGTCCATCAGCACGGACGTGCTTTTCGAATCGGGACAGACAAAGCTTTCTCCCCGAGGCCAGGAAATCGCCGGCCTTATCGCGCCCGTGCTGCGCGATCTGCCGCATCCGCTGCTGCTCGCCGGCCATGCCTCCACGCTACGCGACGAGCTTGGCGCCAGATATCTGGACTACAAGCCCAGGGAGAGCGAGCTCGCTCCGAGCTGGGAAATATCCCTGGAGCGAGCCATGGCCATGTACCAGGCGCTGCTGAGCCATGGCGTGCCGCCCGAACGCATGCGTGTCGAGGGTTTTGGCGATACCCGCCCCAGATACGGCGATGCGAGCGAATCCGAGCGGCGCATGAACAGGCGCGTGGACATCGTGCTCGACAAGCGCGGAGCGCCCGACAGCGGCAGGATCAGCGAGCGTGTCACAAGGGAGAAGCCCAAGGAACACATGGATCACCAGGGCTTTCGTTTCGATTATGACAACCAGTCCGAGCCGAGCCGCCGTGTGCGGCCCACCCAGGAATAGGCCATGCCCAGGCCCAGCAAGCGCGACGGAGGCAGGTCTCTCAAGGATGCCTGGATGGTCACCTTCTCGGACCTCATGACGCTCCTGCTTACCTTCTTCGTGCTCCTTTTGAGCATGTCCTCCATGGACAGAAGCTTCCTGTCCAGGGTCACGGTCTTCGCCTCGGACGTGAGCCTCATGACCGAACGCTCGGCTGGACGCATCCCGACCACCATGCAGATCGTCATCGAGCTCCTGGAGAACCCGCGCGAGGCCGTGCGCAAGCAGCAGCGCATCAAGGATCTGCTCTTTCCCGATGACGTCATGCCGAGCGACATCGATCGCGCGACTCTGGACGAGAATTTGCAAATACTCGCCCGCGATGACGGCGTGGTGCTGGTCCTTTCCGACAAGCTTCTGTTCGAGACGGGCCAGACCACGCTCAAGCCGTCGGCCATGCCCATCCTGGAGCGCATAGGCGACGTGCTCTCGTTCATGACCGCGCCGGTGAACGTGTCCGGCCATTCCGACGCGGTGGGCGGTCGTGGCGAGGGGAATTACGCGCTTTCGGAGAAGCGCGCGCTCGGCGTGCTCGGACTCTTCGTTCGCTTCGGGCTGGACAGTCGCAGGCTCACGGTTTCGGCCTACGGGCCGGACCAGCCCTTGGTCGAAGGGGAGGGCCCGGCGGCTTGGAACAAGAACAGGCGCGTGGAGATCTTGGTCAAGACCACGCCTTCCGTAGGCGCATACTCATAAGACAAGGAGTTCCGAAGTGGCAGACGAAGCCGTGGAAAGGCAAGCTGAAGCCAAAAAAAAGTCCGGGCTCGCCAGATGGGGCATACTGGCCGTCATACTGCTGGCCCTCGGCGCGGCCGGCTGGTTCGCCTGGGACCTCTATATCAAGGAAAAGCTGCTGGGCGGAGCGCCGGTCGTTGATCCGGCCGCCGAGCAGGGCCAGGAAGGCAAGCCCATCGGGCCTGCCCTGGCCACCGGCACCGAGCAGCTCGTGTCCCTGCCGACTTTCATCGTCAACCTGGCCGATCCCCTGGGCCGCCGCTACCTGAAGATCACCATGGACGTGGAGGTGATCAACGAGAGCAGCGCCAAGGAGCTGACAGCCAAGGAACCCAAGATCAGGGATGCCGTCATCCTGCTCCTGTCGAGCAAGAGCTACCAGGACCTGGCCACCATGGAGAGCAAGATCCTGCTCAAGAAGGAAGTGGCCGAGCGGCTCAACCAGGCCCTGGGCGGGCCCAAGGTCCTGCGCGTGTACATCACGGAGATGGTGGTCCAGTAGAGCAGATTGCTTTTAAGACGCCCGTTCCGGCGTTGACGGCGCAAGTGAATTGCGCCTACGCCTACGCGGCGGCAAGCCATGCCGATGCATGGCTTGCAGAGCATTTTCAAAAGCAAAATGCTCTAATCGTAAACCAAGCATCGATCGGGCGGCATGTCCGGCCCAAGGTTGCCCGCACATGAGCAAGATTCTAAGCCAAGACGAGGTCGATGCCCTGCTTCGGGGTCTCTCCGGAGGAGAGGTCGAGGCCGAGGAGGAGTCCTTCCAGGAGGACGACGGGGCGGTAACCTTCGACCTGTCGAACCAGGACCGCATCATCCGCGGCCGCATGCCGGTCATGGAGATCATCAACGACCGCTTCGCGCGGCTGGCCACCAATGCCCTGGCCAACGCCATGCGCAAGCGCGTGGACGTGAACCCGATCTCCATCGATATGTCCAAGTTCGGCGACTTCATGCGCTCGCTGCCCGTGCCCACGAGCATCAACATCTTCAAGATGGAGCCCCTGCGCGGCAACGCCCTGTGCGTGGTCGATTCGCGGCTCGTGTTCGCGCTCGTGGAGAACTTCTTCGGCGGCTCGGGCACGCAGCCCAAGGTCGAAGGCCGCGACTTCACGCACATCGAGCAGGCCATCATCGGCAAGGTCGTGGACTTGGCCCTGACCAACTTCGAGGAGGCCTGGGCTCCGGTGCACGAGGTGCACATCGAGACCGTGCGCACCGAGATCAACCCCCAGTTCGCCGCCATCGTGCCGCCCAGCGAGGTGGTCGTGGTGGTCACCTTCGAGGTGGAGCTGGAGAACGCCATCGGCTCGTTCATCGTCTGTCTGCCCTACGCGACCATCGAGCCCATACGCGGCAAGCTCTACGCATCCTTCCAGTCGGAGCGCCTGGAGGTGGACCACGCGTGGATCTCGCGCTTCAAGGAGCGCATGATGGAGACGCCCGTGGAGATGGTCGTGCGCATCGGCAACACCACGATCACCGGCCGTCAGCTCCTGAACATGGACGTGGGAGACATCCTGCTCCTGGACACGGACGTGGACGACCTGCTCGTCGCGGAGATCGAAGGCGTGCGCAAGTTCCACGGCATACCTGGGCGGGTCAAGGGCAACCGCGCCTTCCAGGTGCTCAAGGAAGAAGAAGTCAGATTCTGAAGATAACGACAACAAGGGACGGATACAGGCATGACCCCCGATCAATTCGATCAGGACAAGCTGGCTGATGAGTGGGCCGCGGCCCTTTCCGATCAGGATGAGGACTCCGGCGACGCTGGCGCCCAGGCCCTGGGCTCCGACGATCTCGCCCCTGCCGCCAATGGCGGCGGCTCCGGCTCGGACGACCTCGCCGACGAGTGGGCCAAGGCCCTAGCCAGCGAGGAGGAGCAGAACATCAAGGCCGAGAAGCGCCAGGAGTTCCTGTCCTCCAAGAGCAAGAACGCGGAATTCAAGGATTTGACGCAGGAAGCCAAAACCATGCGGCCCGACCAGACAAAGCGCGACCTGGATTTCATCCTGGACATTCCGCTTGAGGTCTCGGCCGAGCTTGGCCGCACACGGCTGCTCATCAACGAGCTCCTGCAGCTCGGCCAGGGCTCCGTCGTCGAGCTGAACAAGCTGGCCGGCGAGCCGCTGGAGATCTACGTCAACGGCAAGCTCGTGGCGCGCGGCGAGGCCGTGGTCATCAACGAGAAGTTCGGCATCCGCCTGACGGACATAATCAGCCCCATCGAGCGGGTGAAGCAGCTTGGATAGCCAGGCCATGCCCCAGGGCAGCTACCTCGTGGACCTGCTCCAGGTCGGCGGGGCGCTGCTCCTGCTCCTGGGCGTCCTTTTCCTGGCGCTGTACCTGCTCAAGCGCTACGGCCCTCGGGCCGGCCTGGGCGTCTTCGGGCGTGGAGAACTCAAGCTGGAAGGTCAGCTGGCCCTGGGACCGCGCCGGAGCGTGGTCGTGGTCCGCTATTTGAATAAGCGCCTGGTGCTCGGCGTGACTGAAACGAGCATCAACCTGCTCACGGAGATGGAACCAGGCCATGACCCTGAAAGCGCTGATTTCGCGGATACCCTGGCCAGGCAAACTGGCCGGGACGCTCCTCGCCCTTAGCCTGGCCGGCCTTGTCCTGGCGCCGGGGCTGGCCCTGGCGCAGCAGGCCGCCCCGCACTTCTCCATGACCATCTCGGGTGGGCAGCCCGAGCCCGAGCAGGTTTCGCTCCTGCTCGAGATCATCTTCCTCATGACGGTCCTGTCGCTTGCGCCGGCGATCATCATGACCATGACCTCGTTCACGCGCATCATCATCGTCTTCCATTTCCTGCGCCAGGCCCTGGGCACGCAGCAGATGCCTCCGGGGCAGATCATGATCAGCCTGGCCATCTTCATGACCTTCGTCATCATGGCGCCGACGGCCATGGAGATCAACAACACGGCCCTGCAGCCGTACATGGAGGAGCGCATCGGCTTCAGCGAGGCTCTGGACAAGGCCCAGAAGCCCCTGCGCGAGTTCATGTTCAAGCACACGCGCGAGAAGGACCTGTCGGTCTTCTACTCCATCGCCAAGATCGAGCGGCCGCAGAGCCGCGAGCAGGTGCCGACCATGCTCCTGACGGCGGCCTTCGTCATCAGCGAGCTCAAGACGGGCTTCACCATCGGCTTCCTCATCTACATCCCGTTCCTCATCCTGGACATGGTCGTGGCCTCGACCCTCCTGGCCATGGGCATGATGATGCTCCCGCCGGTCATGATCTCGCTGCCGTTCAAGATACTGCTCTTCGTCATGGTCGACGGCTGGAACCTCCTGACCGCCTCCCTCGTGAACAGCTTTGCCAAGTAGGCATCCGCCCGGAGTAGCGCCATGACCCCTGAATTCGTCATCGGCTTCGCCCGCCAGGCCATAGAACTGACGCTCATGATCTCGCTGCCGCTGCTCGGCATCGGCATGTTCGTGGGCGTGCTGGTCAGCGTGCTCCAGGCCGCCACCCAGATCCAGGAGATGACGCTGACCTTCGTGCCCAAGATCGTGGCTATTTTCCTCGCGCTGCTGATCTTCTTTCCATGGATCATGAACAAGATGATCACCTATACACGCGACCTGCTCATCAACTTTCCCAGCTGGATCAACTAGCCCCTCCCACCTGCCGGGCCGACGCGCGCAGCGCCACGGCCCGCGCGAAATGTCCAATGATCACGGCCCCGGCCTGAGCCACATTGAGGGAATCAAAGCCGTGTTGCAGGGGAATGCGCACCAGGGCGTCGCAGCGTTTGGCGACTCCCGGCCGCATGCCCTTGTCTTCGCCGCCCAGGACAAGGATCGCGGGCATGCGCGGCTCCAGGAAGAATAGATTCTCGCCTGTTTCGCCTTGGGCGCCATAGATCGTGAAGCCCGCCTCGGCGCATTCCTCCAGCGCGCGCGCAAGATTCGTGACCCGAGCCACCGGCAGGCGCAAAAGCGCGCCGGCCGAGGCCTTGAAAGCCCCGGTTCCCAGGCGCGCGGCATGGTGCTTGGGCACGAGCAGCCCAGCCCCGCCAAGGGCATGGATGGTCCGCGCCAGGGCTCCCACGTTGCCCGGATCGAGCACCTGATCCAGGGCCACCAGGAGCGGAAGTGGCGATTGGCGAGCACTTTGCAAGAGTTCGTGCAGTTCCGCGAAGCCCGTCTGAAAGATGTCAGCGAGAATGCCTTGATGATTGCCCGGGAAGAGCCGGTCCAGCTCGCGACGCTCGACGAACCGGAAGCGCACGCCGCTTGCGCGGCACAGATCGACGATCCGCGCGATGGCGCTCCCTTTCGCCCCTTTCTGCAACAGGACCGACTCCACGCGGTCGGGCTCCGCGGACAGCAGCTCCAGAACGGGCTTGCGCCCGGCCACGAGGTTGACGGGTTCAGACGACTGATTTTCATTGTCCATGAAGCACCTCCAGGGGCGCAAGTGCGCCCGGCTATCCTTATATGCGCGGCAATGGCGGTTGCAAACCCATGGACAATCAGCTAGGGACGGGCGTTAAGCCCTGATGGGCATGGGCTCTCCAGGCGGATGCGGGCCCATGCGCCGCTCAGCAGGCCCGAGCATGGGCAGAGCATATTGTATCTAGCGCACGCACGACCAAAGCGAACGTATAACTCGGGTTGCGGGAGCCACCACATGAGGATTCTGTCCACGGTCTTGATCGTTCTCTGCCTGTCCATCACGGCCTGCGCCTCGCGCGATACAGGTCAGGATCTCGCGGCCCGCGGGGACGATGTTCAGCTCAAGAAGCGCGCTTCCGGCGACCCCTTCCTTGAAGCGAATCAATGCCTGCTCGATGGAGAAGAAACGCTCACGGCCGAGCCGGAGATCCAGGGCCTGGACCCCGAGTTGACCACCGAGCCCAGCGACCAGCCTGGGGAGCTGACCCAGGCCGAGCGCGACGCGCTCAAGAACGAGCCCGAGATCCAGTTCCAGCTCACGGTCACCGAAAACGAGGCCTTTGCCAAGTACTTCCACTATTTCACCTATCGCGACGCCCTGGGCAACCCTGGCAAGGGACGCCAGGCCTTCGAGCGCTGGCTTGCCCGCTCCCAGCAGTTCCTGCCCTATGTGCGGCAGGTCTTCCGCGAGCGTGGCCTGCCCGAGGACCTCGTGTTCCTGCCCTTCGCCGAGAGCGGCTACAACGCCTGGGCCTACTCCAGGGCAGGCGCGGCCGGCATGTGGCAGTTCATGCCCTTCACGGGCCGCAAGTTCGGCCTGAACGTGGACTGGTGGACCGACGAGCGCCGCGACCCGTACAAGGCCACGCACGCCGCCGCCGATTACCTGACGCAGCTCCACGGCATGTTCGGCGACTGGTACCTGGCCCTGGCCGCGTACAACGCCGGCGAGGGCAGGGTTTCCAGGGCCCTCAAGAAGAGCGGCTGCGACAACTTCTTCGACCTGGCCAAGGACAAGCGCCTGCTCAAGCTTGAAACCCGTGACTACGTGCCCAAGTTCCTGGCCATCATCAAGATAGTCAAGAACCTGGAGAGCCTCGGCTTCCAGGCCCTGGATTGGAACCAGGCGCCCCAGATCGCGACCATCAAGGTGCAGGGCGGCACGGACCTTCTGGCGCTGTCCACGGCCTGCGGCATCGACTGGAAGGATTTCACCACGTTCAACCCCTCCTTCCGCCGCCACGTGAGCAATCCCGAGCAGACCGGCACGGTCTATCTGCCTGCGGACAAGCTCACCGCCGCCAACGAATACCTTTCCAAGCCCACATCGCGGCCCTATGCCGGCTGGGTGAGCTACCGGGTGCGCAGCGGCGACTCCTGGTGGGCGCTTTCGCGCCGCTTCGACGTGCCCATCGCGGTGCTCAAGAAGGTCAACAACATCACGAGCAACACGCTCCGACCCGGCGACCAGCTCATGATCCCCGGCAAAAGCAACTCCAGCTACATGGCGAGCGTGTCCGCCCCCGCGCCCGCGCGCGCCAAGACGCAAGCCATCGCCCAGAAACGAGCCAACTACGTCGTGCAGAGCGGCGACAGCCTGTGGACCATATCCCAGAAACACAACGTGAGCCTCGACACCCTGCGCAGCGCCAACGGGCTGGGCAGCGGCAGGAATCTGCGCGTGGGCCAGAAGCTCTACATCCCCGACACGCACGGCGCGAAGCTGCGCATCGCCGATGCAGGCGACAGCGCCAAGCTCGTCAAGCACCGCGTGCGCCGCGGCGACACCATCTGGGAGATCGCCCGCCGCTACAACGTGTCTCCCCAGCGCCTCATGAGCTGGAACAACCTGACCAACCAGAGCGTCATCCACCCCGGCGACACGCTCAAGATCTACGTCGAATAGGGCAGCCGCTGCCCACGGCCGACAAAAAGCCCCGCCTGCGGGGCTTTTTTCGTTTCAAGAGAGGCTGGAGCGGATTGCATTTGGGCCGGGGAGGGCTTTGCCCTCCCCGGACATCACCCGCCAAGGCCCCTTCTCGAAGGCGGACCTTGGAACCCGTCTTTCGTTGGCAAATTGCTATTCTTGGCCGAGCGCCTGCTTGAGCAGCCTCCTGGCTCCGTCCAGGGGCATCTTTTCGTCCGTCCAGAGCCGGAATTGCGCGGCGGCCTGGTGCAGGAACATCTCCAGGCCGGGAATGGCCGCGCAGCCGGCCTCGCGGGCCTCGCGCAGGAAGCGCGTGCGTCCGGGATTGTAGATGAGGTCGTAGGCGATCTGCCCCCGGCGGAAGGCCTCTTGCGGCCATGGCGTCTCGTCCTGGCGCTCGCCGAGCATGCCCAGCGGCGTGGCGTTGACGATGAGTTCGGCCTCGACGCGCGTGCGCTCCTCCCATTCAACCCCCTGGCAGCGCATGTGGCTGCTCAGGGTGCGCATGGCCTCGGGCGAACGGTTGGTCACGGTGATCCGGCGCAGACCCCACTCGCGCAGCCCGGCGACGACCGCGCGGGATGCGCCGCCAGCGCCGAGCACCAGGGCCGAGGCCGGCTTGATGCCCAGCTCCCCGAGCGGCGCGAGGAAGCCTTCCACGTCCGTGTTCTCGCCCACGAGCAGCCCCTTCTTCCAATGCAGCGTGTTCACGGCTCCCGCCGCCCTGGCTCGGGTGGTCAGGTCCTCGCAATATTTCATGACAGCGGTCTTGTGCGGGATGGTCACGCTCAAGCCCCAGATGGGCAGGGCGAGCACCGCGGCCATGAAATCGTCCACCCCTTGGGGCGGCACGGGCCAAGCCATGTAAGCCCCCGCGACTCCGGTTTCGCGGAAGGTCCAATTGTGCAGCAGGGGACTCAGGCTGTGCCCGAGCGGATTGCCTATGATGCCGCAGAGCAGTTGCGGAATGACCGGCAGCTCCAGCCTGCCCGCGCCCTGGAAGCCTAATCCGGAGTCAGCGGCCAGCCTCGGGCCGCTCTCGGCGGGTTCCGCGCCATTCATCCGTTTGGTGACGTCCACCTGCGCTCCATGGATTTCAGGGTGCTCCGATACTCACAGCGCCGTCTCCCGATTCCCGAGGCGTCTCCTTGGCGATTCCGAGGCCAGGATGGCGACGCCCTGCCGAGCAGGTCGAGGGAAAACGGCACATGGCGAATCCACATGTCTTCGCAGCAAGAGACTAAGCGCAAGACGGGGGCTGGCACAAGCCTCAAGCCTACAGCGTTTGCAAATCACCCGAGAGAGGGCGGCGTCCTCTCTCGGGTCATCTGCAAGGCACTTTAGGCTACGTGGTCCGCTCCGGCCTGGAGGGCCTCGGCGTTCTTGGGGATGAGCTTGGCGTAGTGGCTGGAGATGACGCTGCCCAGGCTGTCCTTGACGGCCTGGAGAGGCATGACTCCCGTGGCCTGGATGTACGCGCCCAGGGCGACCATGTTGGCCAGGCGCGAGTTGCCGATCTTGTCCGCGAGTTCGTTGGCCGGGACGAGCAGGGTGCGCACGCGTTCCTTCTCGGTCAAATCGGCATCGACGAGGGAGGAGTTGACCACCTGGATGCCGCCGTCCAGCAGCCTTGGCTGGAATTTGTCCAGTGAAGGCCGGTTCATGACGATGAGACTGCGCGGCCGGTGGATGATGGGCGAGCCGATGTCGTCGTCGGACACGACCACGGTGCAGTTGGCCGTGCCGCCGCGCATCTCCGGGCCGTAGACCGGGATGTAGGTCACGTTGAGCCCCTGCTTCATGCCGGCGTAGGCCAGCAGGTTGCCGATGAGCATGACCCCCTGACCGCCGAAGCCCGCGATGATGGCGTCCATGTACATGCTACTTGGCCTCCTCGGCCGCCTTGGCGGTGGCGTCCTTGTAGACCCCCAGTGGGAAGTAGGGGATCAGCTCCTTGGCGATGCGCTCGTTGGCCTGCACCGGGGTCATGCGCCAGTTGGTGGGGCAGGTGGACAGGAACTCGACGAAGCCGAAGCCCAAGCCCTTGGTCTGACATTCGAAGACCTTGCGGATGGCCTTCTTGGCTGCCTTGAGGTGCTTGACCGAGTCCACGGCCACGCGGGCGGAGTAGGCCACGGCGTCGAGACCGCCGATGATCTCGGCCATGCGCAGGGGCAAGCCCTCGCGCTCGGCGCAGCGGCCGCCGGGGCAGGTGGTGGTCTTCTGGCCTTCCATGGTCGTGGGGGCCATCTGGCCGCCGGTCATGCCGTAGACCGTGTTGTTCACGAAGATTATCGAGAGCTTCTCGCCGCGGTTGGCCGCGTGCATGATCTCGGCCAGGCCGATGGAGGCCAGGTCGCCGTCGCCCTGGTAGGCGAACACGAAGTTGCCTGGCCGGGCGCGCTTGACGCCGGTGGCCACGGCGGGTGCGCGCCCGTGCGGGGACTCCACGGCGTCCACGTCCAGGTAGTTGTAGAGGAACACCGAGCAGCCGATGGAGGCCACGAGGATGGCCTTCTCGCGCAGGCCCATCTCGTCCAGGACCTCGCCCGCGAGGCGGTGGATGGTGCCGTGATGGCAGCCGGGGCAATAGTGCGTGGCCCGGTCGATGACGCTCTCGGGCCTGGTGAACACGAGCTTCTCTTCCTGGTGCATGCTAGGACACCTCCGGGCTCTCGCCAGCCAGGGTCTTGAGGATGGGCTGCTCGAAGTCGTCGGGCGTGGGCAGGTTGCCGGGCATGATGCCGAAGAACTCGCTGTCGGCATGCCTGCGCACGGCCAGGCGCACGTCGTCGACCATCTGGCCCAGGTTGTGCTCCACGGTCAGGAAGCGCTTCCCTTCGGACGCCAGGCTGGCCAGCGCCGCCGAGGGGAAGGGGTAGAGCGTGATGGGCCGCAGCAGGCCGACCTTCTTGCCGGTCTTGCGCAAGGAGCGCACGGCGCTCTTGGCGATGCGGCCGATGGAGCCGTAGGCGACCACCACGAGCTCGGCGTCGGCGGTCTGGAAGTCCTCGAAGCGAACCTCGGCCTCCATGGCCTTGTACTTGGCCTGGAGCTTGCGGTTCTGGCCGGCTAGCGCGCCTTCATCGAGGAAGAGCGACTTGAGCAGGCGCTTGGGCCTGCCGGCCGCGCCGCTCAGGGACCAGTCCGAGGCCTCGTCCGCCGCCGCCTGCTCCGGCCGCCAGGTGGTCACCGGCTCCTTCATCTGGCCGATGATGGCGTCGCCCAGGATGAGCACCGGATTGCGGTACTTGAAGGCCAGCTCGAAGGCCAGGATGGTCAGGTCGTAGCCCTCCTGACAGGTGGCTGGCGCGAGCACCAGGGTGCGGTAGTCGCCATGGCCGCCGCCGCGCGTGGACTGGTGGTAGTCGCCCTGGGCAGGGCCGATGTCGCCCAGGCCCGGGCCGCCGCGGTTCATGTTCACGATGACGCCGGGCAGCTCGCTGCCGGCCATGTACGAGATGGCCTCCTGCTTGAGGGACAGGCCGGGGCTGGAGGAGGAGGTCATGGCGCGCACGCCGGCCGCCGTTGCGCCCAGGAGCATGTTGGCCGCGGCCACCTCGCTCTCGGCCTGCACGAACTGGCCGCCGGCCTCGAAGATGGCCGAGGACATGAACTCCGGGATCTCGTTCTGGGGCGTGATGGGATAGCCGAAGTAGCACTTGCAGCCGGCGGCGAGAGCGCCTCTGGCCACGGCCTCGTTGCCCTTGATGAAGATGCGCGTGTCGCTCATTCCTCGACCTCCTGGGTCTCACCTTGGGCCTTGGCCTTGGCGCTCCTCCAGACCTCGATGGCGTAGTCCGGGCAGACCATGCCGCACGAGGCGCAGCCCGTGCACTTGTCCATGTCTTCCTTTTTCACTTCCGCCACCTTGTAGCCGAAGCGGTTGAAGCGCTCGGACTGGGCGATGATCTGCTTGGGGCACACGAGGGTGCACAAAAGGCAGCCCTTGCAGCGCTCCTCTTGGATTGCGATGCGTGACATGCGGACTCCTTGAACGCGGGGCGGGAGATGGCCGGCGATGACCTCCTTGCCCTGGCCGCGCCGGCCGTGGGGAGGTTCGGGCTGCTCCCGGTTTACGTGCCTGAACTTTCAGAAAGACCAGAAAAGCATGTAAAAGTCCATATGCCGTCAGGCCGGCGGGCTGTTGAAATAGGCCGCTCCGGCTTTTCCAGCTCCGGGATGATCAAGCCGAACTCGATCATCGCTCACGGATGCGTCACATCCGACGGGCCTTTCTGGCCGGCGTGGCCTGTATGCAACAGGCTGCTAAAGCACGAGCATGGCGTCGCCGTAGGAGAAGAAGCGCATGCGCTCGCGCACTGCCTGGGCATAGGCGGCCAGGACCGGCTCCCGGCCCGCCAGGGCCGCCACGAGAATGATGAGCGAGGAGCCGGGCAGGTGAAAATTGGTCAGCAGGTGCTCCACGACGTTGAATGTATATCCCGGCCGGATGAAGATGTCGGTCCAGCCGGCGAACGGGGCGATGCCCCCCGTCTGTGCGAAGGCGCCCTCCAGAGCGCGCGCGCTCGTGGTGCCCACGGCCACCACGGGGCGGCCTTCGGCCTTGGCCTTGGCCACGGCCGTGGCGCACTCGGCGGGTATCTCGACGTACTCGCGGTGCATGGCGTGCTCGCGGATGTCGCGCGCGCGCACCGGGCTGAACGTGCCGTAGCCCACGTACAGGGTTAGCTCGGCCCAGCCGAAGCCCTGCTCCAGGAGCCCGGCCTTGACGGCGGGCGAGAAGTGCAGGCCGGCCGTGGGCGCGGCCGCCGAGCCGAGCTTGTCCTCGCGGCTGTAGATCGTCTGGTAGCGCTCGCGGTCCGCCTCGCTGTCGGGCCTGCGGATGTATGGCGGCAGGGGCAGGTGGCCCAGGCGCATGAAGTGCGCCGCCAGATCCCCGCGCCAGGCGAGCCTGACCTGCGCCCGGCCGAAGTCCTCGCGCCTGACCACCTCAAGGAAGAAGTCATCCGAGAAGGCCACCCGCTCGCCAAGGCGCAGGCTCTTGGCCGCGCGGAGCAGCCCCTCGGCCGGGGCGCTATGGAAGCCGTCGGCGTCCGGCTCTTCCGCCGCGATGAGGGGCAGGGGCGTCAGCAGGAGGAATTCCACGCGGCCGCCGGTCGCCTTGCGGCCGAAGATGCGCGCCGGGAGCACGCGTGAGTTGTTGGCCACGAGCAGGGCGCCGGGCGGAAGATGCGCGCCGATCTCGGCGAAGGGCACGCTGCTCCGCCCGCCCGTGGCGCGGTCGAGCACCATGAGCCGCGACGCGTCGCGCCTGTGGTCAGGCTCCTGGGCGATAAGCTCCTCCGGCAGCTCGAAGCGGTAGCTGTCGAGATCGCAATGTGCTGGAATATCCGGCATGTGGCCACGCGGCTGATGCGGCATGCGCCGGTTATCGGCGCAGCCGGCAAATTGCGGTTTGGCTGAAGCTGGGCTACAAGGCAGGCCAGTCCTCGAACGAAAGAAATTCACACTTTGAGCCGCAAAGTCAAGACAAGGAGTTGTCCATGCCCTCCTTCCGCCTCGCTCCGGCCATCCTCATCCTGGGTCTTCTGGCCTTGTCCTGCGCCAGGCCGCAGGCGGCCGACACGGGCGCGGCCATGCCCGCGCCCCCGAGCGGCCAGTCCAACACCGAAGCCTACGAGGAGCTCAACTACTACTACGATTTCGACGACGTGCTCGTGCCCAAGGAACTCAAGCTCGACGCCGGAGACTCCTTCGTCTTCGAGACGCCGCAGTTCAAGACCGGCATCCTCAAGTTCAACGGCCGCGTGGACAGCTTCTCCCTTGTGGATTACTTCAATACGAATCTGGCCAAGGATGGTTGGAAGAAGCACAGCTCTTACAAGGCCAAGAAGTCCATCCTCGTGTACGAGAAGCCGAACAAGAGCTGCTTCATAAGCGTCCTCGACGAGAGCTTCTCCAACACCAAGGTCGAGGTCCTCGTGGTCGAGATGAAGTAGGTGTCAGCCATGGATCTCGCCCCGCACCTGCGCTTCGAAAGTTATCTAGGCCGGCGCGCCCACCTGGGCGTTTGCGGCAGCGTGGCCGCGTACAAGGCCCTGGACATCCTGCGAGGGTTGCTCAAGTGCAACGCGAGCGCCTCGGTGACGCTCACGGCTTCGGCGCAACGGTTCGTGACGCCGCTCTCCTTCGAGGCCTTGGGAGCCGCTCCGGTCTACTCGGGCATGTACCCCGTGGGCCTGGAGACCTTCGGCCACCTGGAGCCGGCCCAGAACGCCGACGCACTGCTCATCGCGCCCGCCTCGGCCAACATCCTGGCCAAGCTGGCCTGCGGTCTGGCCGACGACATGCTGTCCTGCCAGGCCCTGGCCTTCAGCGGGCCCATCGTCCTGGCCCCGGCCATGAATCAGCGCATGTGGCAGGCCCAGGCCACCCGCGAGAACTGGGACCGGCTCATGAGCCGCGGCTGCATCGGCGTCGTTCCCGGTTGCGGGGCCATGGCCTGCGGCGAGGAAGGGCAGGGCAGGCTCGCCGAGCCAGTGGAGATACTCATGGCTGTCCTGCGCGCCATGACCGCGCGGGACATGGCCGGCAAGCGCGTGCTCGTCAACCTCGGCCCCACGCACGAGCCTTGGGACGCCGTGCGCTTCCTGAGCAACGCATCCAGCGGCGCCATGGGCGGCGCCATGGCCGTGGCGGCCTGGCTGCGCGGCGCCGAGGTCACGGCCGTGACCGGGCCCGTGAGCCTGTGGCTGCCGGCCGCCATCACGCGCGTGCCCGTGAGGACGGCCCAGGAGATGTTCGAGGCCTGCACCGCCCTCTGGCCCGAGATGGACATGGCCTGCCTTACGGCCGCCGTGGCCGACTACAGGCCCAAGCCCCATGGCGAGGCCAAGTTCAAGAAGGCCGCGGCCGAGCATGGCCTGAGCATGGAGCTCATCCCCAACCCCGACATCCTCAAGACCTTGGGCCAGTCCAAGAGGCCCGACCAGAAGCTCATAGGCTTCGCCGCCGAGAGCCACGACCTTGAAGCCCACGCCAAAACCAAGCTCGCGGCCAAGAACTTGGATCTCATCGCGGCCAACCTCATTGTCGGCGAAGATGGCGCCTTCGGCTCCCCGGTCAACGCCGTGACGGTGCTCGCCCGCGACGGGCGCAGCGAAACCTGGCCCCGACTCCCGAAACCCGAGGTGGCTTGGCGCATATGGGACATCGTTTCGAGGCCCTGAGTCTGCCGCCTGACCTGGCGGCCTGGCGCGAGGCCGGCCTTGAGCTGGTCCTGCGCGACTTCCTTCCCGCGCCAGCCGCAAGCGCGGAGCAGGACCTCCACGCGCAGCCTTCGGCCATGGCCGAAGCGCGGGCATTCGCCACGGCTTCGCCTCTGGCCGCCACCTCCGCCAAGGCTCAGGCGCTTGCCAAGGCCATTCTCGGCCAGACGCCCATTCCAGCGACCTCGCCCGCGGCCATGATCCCTGGCGCGGATCTCACGCTGCCGCCCGGCCCGGCGACCGATCCCCTGCGCGTGGCCGCGCCCGAAGGCCACGGCCGGCTTCAATCCGATGCGGCCATTTTCTCTCCCGCCGCCAGGCCGGGAGAGCCCTGGCCGGTCTTGAGCGGGCCCTTCGCCATGGCCATGGAGAAGCTCAAGCCTGCGACGCGCGTCCTGTGGACCTACTGGGAGCTGGCCCTGGATTTCGGCGGCGAGCCCGATGCCGCACGCCGGGCGCTCTGCGCAAGCATCATCAAGCACCTGCCCTACAAGGACACGACCAGCTTCTGGCCCTTGTCCGAGCGGCAGGACGGCACGATTCTCGCCCGGCCCGGCCTTTTCTGGCAAGCTGCGGAACGGCTCGGGGCCACGCACGTGCTCTGTTTCGGCCGCCAGGCCTGCATGACCCTGTTCCCCGGCAGGCCGTTCTCCTGCGGCGTCTTCCGCCACGGCCAGCTCACGGCCGTCATCCTGCCGGGTTTCGATGAGATGCTTCCCGACAATCGCCAAACCAAGGCCCGCGCATGGAGCCTGCTCAAGGACCTGCCGGTCTGATCCGCGCTGGCCTTGAAGATGCCCGATCCCGCCCCCGTGAAGCCCTGACCTCTTGCGCACCCGCCTGGGCCTGCTCCCGGATGACCGCTCACGGCTGCCGTCCCACGCTCATCAGGAGAGAGCATGCCCAGCGCTCGGAGCCAAGACATTTCGCTTTTGAAAATGCACTGCAAGCCATGCCGAGGCATGGCTTGCCGCCGGGTAGGCCAGGCGCAATTCATTTGCGCCGTCATCGCCGGAGCGGGCGTCTGTAAGTCAATCCGCTCCAAAGCCTAACCCTTTGTTGTCCTTGACCCCATGTTTCCGGAAACGTACAGCTTTGGGATGAGTCGAAGCATCATCGTCTGGCTTTGGGCAGCCATACTGCTCCTGGGGCTGACCGCCGCCAATGCGGGTGAAAGAGACACTGAAGCGTCCTTCCGCGTCCTGGCCATGGATTTGGAAGCGGCCATCAGTCCGGCCGAAGCCGAACTCGTGACCCAGGCCACGGCTGCCGCCGCCTCTGGAGACTACGATCTCCTGCTCATGCGCCTGGACACGCCCGGCGGCACACTGGAGGCCACGCGCGGCATCATCAAGGCCATCCTCAATTCCGCCGTGCCCGTGGCGGTATGGGTCGGCCCGTCCGGGGCCAGGGCCGCCTCCGCGGGCGTGTTCATCGTCGCCGCCGCTCACGTGGCGGTCATGGCGCCCCAGACAACCATCGGCGCCGCCACGCCCGTGGGCCTGAGCGGCGAGGACGTGCCCGAGACCATGGCCCGCAAGGCCATGAACGATATCAAGAGCATGGTGCGCGCCATGGCCGAATCCCGCGGCCGCAACGTGGACTGGTACCTGAAGGCGGTGGAGGAGAGCGATTCCATAACCGCCCAGGAGGCGGTAAAGCTTCATGTGGTCGATGCCCTGGCCGACAGCCCGCAAGAACTTCTGGAGGCCATGGGGCAGGGCAAGGTGAGCGTGCCCGGCGAGGAGATCGGCTTCGGCCCCGGCGGATACGTCCTCGAGGACTTCAATCCCGGCTTGCGTTACCTGCTCCTGGGCTGGCTGCTCAATCCCCAGGTGGCTTACCTGCTGCTTCTGGCCGGCATGGCCGGCATCTTCTTCGAGCTCGTCTCCCCCGGAGCGCTCTTCCCGGGCATCGTGGGAGGCATCTCCCTGCTGCTGGCCCTGTATGCCCTGTCGATCCTGACGACCAATGTCGCGGGCATCCTGTTCCTGCTTCTGGGGCTCGTGCTCTTCTTCCTGGAGATCAACTTCATCAGCTACGGGCTGCTGAGCCTCGCCGGCATCGTGGCCCTGTTCATCGGTTCGCTCATCCTCTTTCCGGCGGCGCCCGAATCTTCAGGATTGCCCTTGGCCACGATCATCGTCACCGTCGGCGGCATGGCGATCGTCCTGGGTCTCGGCGCATATCTGGCTGCCAAGGCCCAGATGGCCGCGCCCCTTGGCGGACGGGCCGAGCTGGTGGGCCGCTCCGCCACGGTGCGGCGCTGGCAAGGTGGCAAGGGTCAGGTCTTCCTGCGCGGCGAGCTGTGGTCAGCACGCACCACGGACGGATCAGCCCTGTCCGAGGGCGAGACGGTCCAGGTGACGCGCGTGGACGGCCTCACGCTCTTCGTTGAGCGTATCATCAACCCACCCATCACCTAGCTGGATAGTGGAGGTCGAATCATGCTGTTCACAGTCCTTCCCCTGGCAATATTCCTGGTCATGCTCCTGTTCGCCACGATCAAGATCATGTCCGAGTACGAGCGCGCGGTTGTCTTCAGGCTAGGCCGCGTCATCGGCGCCAAGGGGCCTGGCCTGATCATCATCATTCCACTCATCGATCGCTTCGTGCGCGTGTCCCTGCGCACGGTGACCCTGGACGTGCCCTCCCAGGACGTCATCACCAGGGACAACGTGAGCGTCAAGGTCAATGCGGTCATCTATTTCCGGGTCGTCGACCCCGTGAACGCCATCATTGTCGTCGAGGACTTTCTCTTCGCCACCTCGCAGCTGGCCCAGACCACATTGCGCAGCGTATGCGGCAGCGCCGAGCTTGACGACCTGCTCACCCATCGCGAGGAGATCAACAGCCGCATTCAGACGATCCTGGACGAGCAGACCGATCCCTGGGGCGTCAAGGTCTCCAATGTTGAATTGAAGCACATCGACCTGCCCCAGGACATGCAGCGGGCCATGGCCCAGCAGGCCGAGGCCGAGCGCGAGCGGCGGGCCAAGGTCATCCGCGCCGAGGGCGAGTTCCAGGCCGCGGATCGCCTGGCCCAGGCCGCCGAGATCATCGCCACGCAACCGGCCGCGCTGCAACTTCGCTATCTCCAGACGCTCAGCGAGATAACCGGAGAGGGCAGGACATCCACCATCGTACCTCTGCCCATCGGCGATTTCACCGGTCTGTTCAAGCCGGGCAAGACGGAGAAGTAGGCCGCTTTATTGCGGACCGCCGGAAAGCCGTCCCTGGCTTTCTCCAATTCCGCAATGCTTGGGCAGCGGCCAGGCAGTGCCTACAACTGCTTCGCGTCCGACGGGCCATCCCGGCCCGCGCGGCCTGCTTTCCCATCGACTGCCGGGCTTGTGCAATCCGGCGGTCCCAAGTAGGAGTCTTATCGCATGCACGATCCGATTCCACGAGGTGCTTCATGACCGTTCTCGTCACCGGCGCCGCCGGTTTCATCGGGTATCATCTCTGCCGCAAGCTCCTGGCCCAGGGCTTCACCGTGCTCGGCCTGGACAACCTGTCTCCCTACTACTCGGTCCAGCTCAAGCGCGACCGTCTGGCCCAACTCACGCCGCACCCGGCCTTCAGCTTCCTGCACATGGACCTCAAGGAGCGCGAGGCAGTGGCGCGGGTTTTTCGTGAGCAGCGCTTCGACTATGTGGTCAATCTCGCCGCCCAGCCCGGAGTGCGTTACAGCCTGGAGAACCCCGAATCCTACATCGACGCGAACATCGTCGGCTTCGGAAATGTCCTCGAGGGCTGCCGCCACTCGGGGGTCAAACACCTCGTCTTCGCCTCGTCCAGCTCGGTGTACGGCCTGAACACGCGCATGCCGTTCAGCGTGCATGACAACGTCGATCATCCCGTGAGCCTGTATGCCGCCTCCAAGAAGGCCAACGAACTCATGGCCCACTGCTACAGCCATCTCTACCGGTTGCCGGTCACGGGCCTGCGCTTCTTCACCGTCTACGGGCCGTGGGGCAGGCCGGACATGTCTCACTTCCTGTTCGTCAAGGCCATCTTCGAGGGCAAGCCCATTCAGGTCTTCAACCATGGCAAGATGAGCCGCGATTTCACCTACGTCGAGGACATCGTGGAGGGCGTGGCCAGGCTCATGCTCAAGATCCCCGAGCCTAATCCCGACTGGGACGGCCGTCGGCCCGATCCAGCCAGCAGCCCCGCGCCGTACCGCATCTACAACATAGGCAACAACCGCGGCATAGAGCTTGAGGATTATATCACGGCCATGGAAGAGGCCATCGGTAAGCCGGCCATCCGCAACTATGTGGACATGCAGCCCGGCGACGTGCTGGCCACCTTCGCCGACATCGACGACTTGGCCAAGGCCGTGGACTTCCGTCCAACGACCGATATCCGGACGGGCATCGCCAAATTCGTGGACTGGTATAAGGCCTATTACAAGCCATAAGAGACTTGACACTGATTCCAGCCCTGTCTTAATGAAATCGAACAATTTACCGCCCCTGGACACACTACTCGACCGCATGCGGATGCCGTGACATGAACTTCCGGACACTCAAGCAGAATCTTTCCCAGAGCTTTGACAAGATCAAGGCCGCCACCACGAATGGCGAGATGCCCGACAAACGCGATATCGAGCAGTTCGCGCGACTGACTCGCTTGTTCCACGCCCAAGCCCAGGAGGGCTGGGCCGGCGAGGTCGAGGATTTCTGCCTCCTTGTGGAGCAACTTCACCTTGCCGCGCGCAAGAAGCAGTTCGAGGAAGTCGTCATGCTCGTGGATTCCCTGGAAGACGCGCAGAACTACTGCCATCGTCTATTTCAGGCATGAGTTGGACCCTTCGGAAGCTCTCTTTTGACAAGTAAAGGGGCGGCCAGGCGGCTGCCCCTTGCCATTTCTGGCTTTTCTTCCTCTTTCCAATCCGACGTGACTCGGGTATTAAGTCCGTCAGCATGACATGGCGGACGGCGAATGTTTCACGTGAAACATTCGCCGTCTTGTGCCCGGGACCGATTTCACGACCGAGCAGTCAATCAAGAGAGGGGTTACGTGGCGCGACAAATCGTTATCGCAAACCAGAAGGGGGGGGTGGGCAAGACCACGACAGCCGTGAATCTGGCCGCCTGTCTGGCGGTCATGGAGCGGCAGGTCTTGCTCGTGGATTGCGATCCGCAGGGAAACGCCTCGAGTGGTCTGGGTTTCTATCAGGACCACGAGGGGCCAAATCTCTACAGTGTCTTTTTCGATCCTGCGGCGGTCGAGAGCGCGGTGTACAAGACGAATCTGCCCTACTTGTCACTCCTGCCGGCCAGTACCGACATGGTCGGTCTGGAGATCGAGCTCATCGAGAAATTGGGGCGCGAGTATTTCCTGAGCGAAGTCCTTGTGGGGGTCAAGGACAAGTACGACTACATCATCATGGATTGCCCGCCGTCGCTTGGGCTCATCACCGTCAACGCCCTGTGCGCTGCCAAGGAGCTGCTCATCCCGCTCCAGTGCGAATACTACGCGCTGGAGGGTATCGCCCAGCTCATGCGCACCTATAATATCGTCAAGAAGCGCCTGAACCAGTCGCTGGATATCGCTGGCGTGGTCCTGACCATGTACGACAAGCGCAACCGGCTCTCTGGTCAGGTCAAGAACGAGGTGCGCAGGTCGTTCCCGGATCGCACGTTCGAGACCATCATCCCGCGCAATGTGCGCCTGTCCGAGGCCCCGAGCTTCGGCAAGCCGGTCATCACCTACGACATCAAGTCCGTGGGCGCCCTGGCTTATCTGGATCTGGCCCAGGAAGTGGCCAAGATGGAGGCGGATCTCGTTTCGTAGGCGGCCTGGGCGCGGTCCGGTGGTGACCGGGGAGGCGTACCCTCCCCGGTGCAGGGCATGGTTTTACGACCTGGCTTGTCCGGATCCGTATATGGCGTTGAGCTTGGGATCTTTCGCGTCGTGGCTAGGCGCGGCTTCGAAGGTGATCTTGTCCTTGAACATGCGTTTGGTCACCGCGGCATGGCAGCTCAGGCACTGGTAGCGGCACAGGCCGCCGATGTTGCAGGCCTTGAGCCAGAATTTGCGAGGCTCGTCCTTGGTCCAATCCTCGGTCTTGTTGCCGCAGATATCGCAACGTACTTCGGTGTTGACGGGATACTTGAAATCCCAGTACTCCGTCAGCGCCTGCCAGTCGGCCGTGGGCTCGGGCTTGAGCGGCTCCTCGGTTGGGCCCTGGGGGCGGCCGAGCGCCTCCTGCACAAGCGGCATGACCTTGGATTCGATCTTGGACCAGATCTGGATGGGTAGGTGCACGCCCAGGACGTCACCCTGGGCGTTACATAGGTAAAGGATTTCGTCGTTCTTGGTATCCATCTGTCTCCTCTGGGGATGGAAGGTGAGCGCTGCCTCGTGGGGTCATCGTCATCGTAGGCAGTGGACGATACAAGTCAAGGCTCGGAATGGGAGGACTAGCATGGCAGGACCTACGCGTGGACTCGGCAGAGGGCTGGACGCGCTTCTTGGCGGAGGCAAGCCCGACTTGAACAGCCCGGATGTCAGGATGCTGGCCATGGCATCCGTCAGGCCCAATCCCAACCAGCCCCGCACGGTCTTCTCGGATACGGGGCTCGACGAGCTTACGGAATCGATCCGGAGCCAGGGTGTGCTTCAGCCCATCCTTGTGCGCCCGGTGCGCGGAGAAGGCGAGAGGATCTATGAGATCGTGGCCGGCGAGCGCCGCTGGCGGGCATCGCGGAAGGCCGGGTTGACCGAGATCCCGGCCTTGATTCGAGAGCTCTCCCAGGAGGAGAGCCTGGCCGTGGCGCTTATCGAGAACCTGCAACGCGAGGATCTGAACGTCATCGAAGAGGCGCGCGGCCTGCGCGAGCTTCAGGAGCGGCTGACGTGCAGTCAGGAGGACTTGGCCAAGAAGATCGGCAAAAGCCGTTCGGCCGTGGCCAACACGCTCCGGCTTTTGCAACTCCCCGAGAGCGTGCAGGAGGATCTGGGCAAGGGCATTCTCACCGCCGGCCACGGCAGGGCCATCATGGCCGTGACTGATGCCGCGGCCCAGGACGAGATGCGTCTGCGCATCATCGATGGGGGGCTTTCGGTGCGCCAGGCCGAGGCCTTGGCCGGCTGGTGGAAGAAGAATGGCGTCTTGCCGCCTTTTGAGGAGGGACAGATCCTGCCCGCGAGGCCGCAATCCGGTGCGCGGAAGAAGGAGGAAGCCCTGGATTCGACCTTGGTCGATATTCAGAAGCTCCTCAGCTCCAGCTATGGAGTCAAGGTGCGCATCGCTGGCGATCCCGCCAAGGGCCGCATCAGTTTCCGCTACGGCTCGCCGGAGGAGCTCAAAATCCTCCTGGAGCGCTTCGGCGGAATGCAGTAGCGCCGTATATGCACATGACCGATACGAGAAGGGCGGAGTCGAGGATGGAAGAACTGGCCAGGTCGGGTCGGCTGGCCGAGGCCTTGCTCAAGAATCTCGGCGCGCTCGCCGGTGGCAAGGTGCTCATCATCGGCGACAGCATGCTCGACATGTACGTGGCCGGGAGCGTGGAGCGCATATCGCCCGAGGCGCCCGTGCCGGTGCTCAAGGTCGAGCGCGAATGGCATCTCCTGGGCGGCGCGGGCAACGTGGCCCGCAACGTGGCCGATCTGGGCGGCCGTCCGCACCTGCTCACGGTGGCGGGCCAGGACGCGGCGGGCGACACGCTGGCCGGGCTCCTGCGCGAGGCCCGCGTCGATTTGGGGCTGGTGCGCTCCGGCAAGCGCCCGACAACGGTCAAGACGCGCATCATCGCCGTGAACCAGCAGGTCTGCCGGGTGGATCGCGAGGATGACGGCCTCCTGGACGATGCGTCCATGGATCGGCTCATCGCGATGCTCCGCGAGCGGTTGCCCGAGTATCGGGTGCTCATCGTCTCGGACTACGGCAAGGGAGTCGTCACGGCCAAGCTCATGGAGGCGCTGCTCGCCGCGGCCGCGTCCATGGAGCGGCCGCCCCTGATCATGGTCGATCCCAAGACGCGCAACTACGACCTCTACGCGGGCGTGGACCTCATCACGCCCAACACCAAGGAGGCCGGCGAGGGCGCGGGCATGAAGCCGGTCGGCCGCGAAGGCATCCTCAAGGCGGGGGAGGCCCTGTTTCGCCGCCTGCGCCTCAAGCACCTGCTCATCACCATGGGGCCGGACGGCATGGCCTTGTTCGAGCGCCGGGACCACGCGCTGCACATCCCGACCTTCGCGCGCAAGGTCTACGACGTGACCGGCGCCGGCGACACGGTCATCGCCACCCTGGCGCTCGGCGTGGCATCGGGTTTGAGCCTGCTCGAATCGAGCGTCCTGGCCAACTACGCGGCGGGCATCGTCGTGGGTCAGGTGGGCACGGCCACGGCCACGGCCGAGCAGTTGCGCGAGGCCATCGAGCAGTTGCCCAGGCCCGAAGCCTGCCTGTGGCTGGACAACTCGGCGGGGTAGACGCCAAGGCGCGTCCGCAACTGGAGGCCATGGACCAGTGACTCCGAGAATGGGCCTGGGCCGGGATTTCGCCACACTGGCCTGGATGCTCGCCAGGCTTCTGTCCTGCGCGGCGCGGCCGCGCAGACGCGCCAAGGCCTTTCACCGCAGGACCGCGTGGCGGGCCATGTCCGTGGTCGGCGCGGACTCGCTGCCCATCGTCTCTGTCATCGCCGCCTGCACGGGCATCATCCTGGCCTTGCAGGCGGTCCAGCAGTTGGAGAAGGTCGGGGCCCTGAGCTACGCGGCGACCATGGTCGCCGTGATCCTTGTGCGCGAGCTCGGCCCGCTGCTCACGGCGGTCATCGTCACGGGCCGCTCGGGGGCGGCCTTCGCCGCGGAGATCGCGACCATGCAGATCTCCGAGGAGATCGACGCCCTGGAGGTCATGGGCATCGATCCGGTGCGCTTCCTCGTATGGCCCAAGCTCCTGGCCATGCTCGTCATGGCGCCCTGCCTGACCCTGGTGGCCAATGCCGTGGGCATTGCCGCCGGCGGCATCTTCTCCGCCGCATTCCTGGGCATCGATGGCGAGGCGTGGCTCTCGCACAGCCTGGCCTACCTCGGCCGCCAGGACATCATCGCCAGCCTGACCAAGAGCCTGGGCTTCGCCGCGTGCATCACCATCGTGGGCTGCTGGCAGGGCTTCCTGGCCCGCCAGGGCGCCGAGGACGTGGGCAGGCGCACGACCAAGGCCGTGGTGCTGTCCATCTTCGTCATCGTGCTGCTGGACTTTTTCTTCACGGGCCTCAACTACCTCTTCAGGTGAGTCCATGACCAGACGTGCGGCGGATCCCCTGGCGCTCGGCAAAAACAGGTTAGGCACGGCGCCCGAGATCGTCCTGGAGCATCTCCGCGTGGGCTGGGGCGAGCGGGTTGTCATCAAGGACATCTCGGCCCGGATTCCGGCCGGCAAGGTCACGGTCATCCTGGGCGGCTCCGGAGGCGGCAAGTCCACGCTCCTGCGCCATCTGCTGGGCTTGGCCGAGCCCATGGCCGGCCGCATCCTGCACGACGGGCGCTGCCTGGGCGACATGACCCAGGCGGAGCTGCGCGCGTTGCGCACCCGCATGGGCGTGCTCTTCCAGGATGGCGCGCTGCTCGGGTCCTATACCCTGGGCGAGAACGTGGCCATGCCGCTCTACGAGCACGCGGCCATGGACGAGGACGAGGTGGAACGCGTGGTGCGCGGCAAGCTCGGCCTGGTGGGCCTGGAGCCGTTCATCCACTATTACCCGAGACAGCTCTCCGGCGGCATGCGCAAGCGGGCTGGCCTGGCCAGGGCCCTGGCCATGGATCCCCGCGCGCTTTTCTGCGATGAGCCGTCCTCGGGCCTGGACCCCATCACCGCGGCCGAGCTTGACGAGCTCATCCTGGGGCTCAAGGCCGCGTTCGGCATGACCATCGTCGTCGTCAGCCACGATCTGGACAGCATGTTCAAGATAGCCGACCATGTGCTGATGATTCGCCATGGCGGACTGGCTTACGAGGGGAACGCGCAGGGATTGCGCGAGAGCAGCGACGAGTTCATAAGGAGCTTTGTGGGCCGCATGCCGGGCGCGCGGCGCAACAGGCCGGCCGCGGACCTGGGACCGGCTCGCCGGGATTAGAGCCAGTTGCAAATGAAATGCGGGTTCCAAGGGCCGCCTCATCAGGAGCGGGCCTTGGTGGGTGGGGTCTGAGGAGGGCAAAGCCCTTCCCAGTCATCTGCAAGTTGCTCTAAGCCATGCGCCGGCATGGCTTGCTGTCGCGTAGGCACAATGCATTTGCGCGGTCAGCGCCGGAGCGAGCCTCTCAAGGTCAAACTGCCTAGGCGGCTGTTTGGGAAGGGTGTATGGTCCTCAATCCGAAAACATCGCGCGCGGATGCGTTCAAGGCCGTCGCCACGGTCCTCCTTGGACTGCTCGTGCTCGGGCTGTTCATCGTGCTCCTGGGCGGCACGCGCCTTTGGGAGCGGTATGACGAGTACGTCATCCGTTTCGGCACGGTGAAGGATCTGCGTCCAGGGCGCACCGTCAAGTACGCGGGCCTGGACGTGGGCAGGGTGCTCGGCCTGGGCGTCGATCCGGAGGATCCCGCGCGCATTCGCGTGGTCGTGGGTCTTGACCCGGACTTCACCCTGCTCCAGGGGACCGTGGCGAGCATTGCCCAGAAGGGCATGGTTGGAGATTATTTCGTCTCCCTGGACCTGGAAGGGGCTCCCGGCCCGCGCATGGATCCCGGCTCGACCATCCCGGCCAGGAGCGTGGCCGACGTGCAGGATGTGGCCAGGCTCCTGGGCGACCTCGTGGGCGATCTCGCGCCCAGGCTCGAACACATCGCCTCCAGCCTGGATCGCGTGCTCTCGGATCGCAATGTGGAGAACGTGAGCTTGACCATCGAGCGTCTGCCGGCCTTGGTGGCCGAGGCGGAAGCCGCCCTGGCGGTCATGCGCGAGGATTGGCCCAGGCTCTCGACCGCCATCACCAGCCTGGCGGAACAGGGCGGCAGGTCCCTGGACGTGCTCGACACGACCCTGGCCGCCACGACACGCAACATCGACGGCCTGACAGGGGAACTGACGGTCACCATGGCCGACATCCGGGCCAGGCTCGCCGTCTCCCTGGGCAAGATCGACACGCTGACCCAGACCTTGGGTGATGACCTGGCCTATGACCAGGAGCGGCTGGCGCAAGCCCTGGAGAACGTGGACTCGCTGGCGCAGGAGATACGCAGGCTGGCCCGGTCCCTGCGCGAGCGACCCTGGCAGCTCCTGCACAAGAACGACAGCAAGGCGGTGCCCTGATGGCCATGAGAAGGCGTCTGTGCAAGGCCGTGGCGGCAATGGGCGCCGTGGTCCTGCTGACCGGCTGCTTCGGCGGCGGCCAGGCCGAGCGCATCCTGCGCGTGAAGCCGCTGAATCAATGCGTCGAGGCGCCGGGACCGCAGCCCGGGGCGCGGGCCGTGGTCATCGAGAGCGTCACGAGTCTGCCGGGCCTGCGGCGCACCGCCGTCTTGTTCGAGAAGGACCGCGTGCTCCAGCCGAGCGGCCTGTGGCATTACGAGGCAGAGCCCGAGGAGCTTGTGGGCCAGGCCCTGGTGCGCGGGCTCGTGTGCTCGCGCGACTTCGAGCTTGTCTGGCCTTACTCGTCGCGGGCCCGGCCCGGCATGTTGCTCACGGGTCAGGTCAGCTCGTTCGAGGTGCGCAGGAGCGGCGGCAACCGCTTCCGGGCCGAGGTGGTGCTGACCCAGTGGGCGGCGGACACCAGGCGGGCCGTCTCCTCCAGGACCTTCACGGCCGAGGAGGATTTGCGCGAGTTGAGCCCCGAGGAGATCGCCGTGGCCTCGGAGCGGGCCTTGGGGCGAATCGTCAAGGAAACCCTGGATTGGCTGCGCGAGGCGGGCCTGTCCGCAAAAGGAGAATGAAAGGGAGCCGGCATGCTGTATGCGTTGCAGATCATCGCCGAGGAGCGCATCCAAGAGGCGATCCGCAACGGCGATTTCGACGACGTGTCGGGCATGGGCAAGCCTCTCGTGTTCGACGACGATCCGAACATCCCCGAGGAGTTGCGCATGTCCTACAAGATCCTCAAGAACTCCGGGTGCCTGCCGCCAGAGATCGAGGAGCGCAAGGATATCCAGCGGGCCAAGGACCTGCTTGACAGCCTCAGCGACGAGCAGGAGCGCCTGCGACAGATGGAAAAGCTCAACCTGCTCATCATGAAGGCCAACATGCGCCGCAAGCGGCCGGTGTGCTTCGAGGAGCAGCAGGTCTACTACGAGAAGGCCGTGGCCAAGGTCACGGTGAGCAAGAAAGACTAGCCTCAGCCTGTTTCCGCGCGAGGGCCAGCGCGCATTCCCGCCCGCGGCCTCCCACTCCTCCTCAGCCCTCGCCTATCTCACCATGCCCTGCTCGGTACCAGCCGGCGAACATGGCGGTCGCTCTTGCCTTGCGCTCCCGGATGGCCCTGGAGCAATCCACGTTTCCTCATGAGCCTTGGGGAGGGCAAATCCCTTCCTGCTCTTGCGCCAAAGGCCCCCAAGTCAGGATGGTCCGGCATGAAGTCAAGCGGGTTGCGCGGGGCCGGACTCGGCGCAGGCCTGTCAGCCGGGTTCGTGCGACGGTGTGCTCAGGCTTGGCTGGCGGAGTCGGCCGGAGCCTCGGCCGCGAGGAGCGCCTTGATGGCCCGGCCCGAGGCGTCCATGCCGGCGAGCGCGCGCAGGCAGCGTTCCATTTGACCCTGGTCGCGGGCGGTGCGCAGGGCCAGGCGCAGCTCCTCGATGCCGGCCTCGGGCCGGAAAGCCTTGAGGTTGAGCAGCCCAAGGCGCAGGCCAAGTCGCCAGTCGCCCGGCTTGTGCAATGACAGGTGCGAGAGCAGGCTCAGACGGGAGGCCTCGGTCCCGCGCTCGCGCGCGAGAAGGGCCTCCAGGGCGCTGTTGGCGTCGAGGTCCCGGTTGTCGTGCCTGAGGGCCAGCAGAAGACACTCGTGGGCCGTGGCCGGGACGTGGCGATCCAAGTCGAAGCAAAAACCCGGCTCGCTGATGCGGCCTATCCTGGTCAGCTCGCCGGCCCAGGCCTTGGCCAGCCCGGCAATGTCGGCGGGCCTGGGCAGCCGCGCGGACGCAACGGGACCCAGGTCGAGCAGTCGGCGACGCCAGAAGGCCAACGCCAGCTCCAAATCGTCGACGCGGGCGGCGGCCATGGAGCCCGTGGCCAGGAGCGCGGGGTCCATGTTTTCGCTCCTGGCCAGCACGACTCCGGCCAGGGCGCGCACCGCCGCCTGGCCCAGGCCCTCGGCGGCCAGGAGCAGGCGGGCCTGGAGCACGCGGTCGGTCTGCTCCACGCGCGCCAGCATGGAGTTGCGCACGTCGGCGGAAAGCTCCAGGCGGTTGTCCCTGGCCAGGGCGTGCAGGGTCAGGGCCATGGCGATGTTGGCTTGGCCATGGTCAGGGGCGCGGGGCGACAGGTTCCTGGCCAGCTCCAGAATGCGCAGGGCGCGATGCTCGGCCAGGTGGTCGGCCTGCACGCGCTCCCAGCCCGCGCGGGCCATGGCCTCGGCCCGTGCCGGATTGCGCAGGAGACAGGCGATGCGTTCGTCGATCTCCAATACGTCGGTAAAGGTGGCGATCTCCTCGCCGGGCCTGAAGAGTTCGCCCAGGCCAGGTCCGGTATCGGGTGTGACCACGGCGCAGCCGCAGGACGCGGCCTCGAAGAGCCGGAAGTTGATCTCGCCGGAGATGGCCTCGTTGGGGGCTATGCGCACGCGGTCGTAGGTGTCCAGCATGTGCCCGTACGGCAGGTTGCCGTCGTGGCCCATGCCGAACCGGGCGGAGAGGTGCTCGACCATCCATTTGCGGGCCGGGCGGTGCTCGGTGACGCGGCCGATGAAATGCACGGGCAGGTCGCGCCTGGCCCAGGGCCTCCATGGCCTGGGCAGGCCGAACCAGGGCAGCCAATGGGCTTGGAGGCCTTCGGCGGCCAGGGCCGTCACGAGGTGCGGCTGGGTGGTCAGCACGGCGTCGAAGAGACGGCCATAGTCTCGATGCCAGAACAGATTCAGGTGCGTGTCGATGGACCAGAAGAGTTTCATGCAGCCCAGCAGGGGCAGACCCTGGAGGATCGTGCGCGGGCCGAGGCTCTCGGTCTGCACGAGCAGGTCGGGCTGGAAGCCGCGGCTGACCAGCTCGGCGGCGATGTCCAGGATGCCGGCCTTGGGCTGGAGCGCGAGAACCTCATGGCCGAGGGCGGCCATGGCCGACTTGAATGGAGCAGGGCAGGAAACGAGACAGATGCGCGGATGTTCCACGGCAGGCATCCCTTGCTGCGAGTTGTCGGCATCAAGCAAGAAGCGTTCCCTGTTCCCGGCTACTTCTTGCCGACAAGGGCCTGGCCGAAGAACTCGCCGAGCGGCCAGTCCAGGGGCGATCTGGAGGAGTGCAGGAGCTTCGCGTCGGCATGCCCGCGCAGCAGGGCCTCGATGCGCTCCTCGTTCTCGGCGCGGTTCAGGGTGCAGGTGATGTAGGCCAGCCGGCCTCCGGGGCGCAGGGCGGCGAAGGCCTGTTCCAGGATGGCCGCCTGGAGCGCGGCCAGGCCGGGCAGGTCGGCGGGCTTGCGCTTCCATTTACTGTCGGGCCTGCGGCTGAGCACGCCCAGGCCGGAACAGGGAGCGTCGATGAGCACCGTGCCCGGAGGGGATGCCAGGGGCGCGGGAGCATCGGCGCGGGCCTGGAACACGGGTAAGGCCGGCAGACCCAGGCGGCGGGCCTCGCCGGGAAGCTGGCGCAGGCGCTGGAAGCTCGTGTCGCTGGCCCATATCGGTCCAAGGCCTTTCTCGGCCAGGGACAGGGCCTTGCCGCCGCGGCCGCAGCAGCAGTCCCAGATGGGCGCGGGCCAGGATGCCGGCTCCAGGTCGGCCAGGGCGAGCTGCGATGCCGCGCTCTGGCGCGAGACCAAGCCTTTGGCCAGGCTGTCCTCATCCGCTGGCCGCGAGCCGGGCGCGAAGGCCAGTGCCCAATCCCTGGCCAGGATGCACGCGGGATCGGAGGCAAGGGCCTCGCGCAGCTCCGTGGCTCCCGGCCTGGCGGCGTTGACGCGCAGGCCCACGGCCGGCGGGCTGGCCTGGGCCTTGAGCAGGGCCAGGCAGGCCTCGTCTCCCAGCTCGCGCCGCCACAAGTCCACGATCCAGCGCGGGCAGGAGTAGTAGCGGGACAGGAAGTCAGCCTCGCCGCGGCTGCCCTGGCGGTAGAAATCGGGTTCCAGGGCGCCCTGCCCCAAGCGCTCGATGGAGCGCAGCACGCCATTGGCCAGCCTGGACAGGCCCAGGCCGAAGCCGGACTTGACCGCCTCCACGGCCCAGCTCACCGAGGCGTAGGCCGGTACGCGGTCCAGGTGCAGGAGCTCGTGGCTGGCCAGAACCAGGATGAGCCGCGCCTTGTGCGGCAGCTTGCCCGGCGCGCGCAGGAAGTGATCCAGCACGGCGTCCAGGCGGCCCTTGAGGCGCAAGGCGCCGTAGGTCAGCTCCGTGGCCAGGGCCGCGTCGCGGGCGGAGAGGCCCAAGGCGGCGATCCGACCGTCCAGGGCGGCCTGGGCGTCCACGGGCGTGGATAGCGACGTGGACACGGCCTCCAGGGCCGCGCGCCTGGCGGGAGGCATGCGCAAGTCAGTCATGGCTTAGGCGCGGTGCTCGGCGTGCTCGCCGGACTCGGCTCTGGTTTCGGCCAGGCCGAGTCTGGCCGCGCGGGGGCGTGCCGCCGGCTTGGGCTCCAACTGGGCCGCATCGACCTTGGCCAGGTGCTCGGGAGTCAGGAAGCGGCGCAGGGCCTGCTCCATCTGCGGGAAGGGCACCAGGGTGTCCAGGCATGGCCCGTTGGGGCGCAGGTTGAGCACGCCGTACACAGGCAAGGGGAACGTGTCCTGAATGCCGCTGGACAGATCGCGCTCGCAGGCCACGGCCAGGATGAGCCTGGGGCGCTTCTGGACCACGATGCGCCGCGCGATGGTGCCGCCCGTGGCGATGGCCAGGTGCACACCGTACTTGTCGCGCAACTCCAGGATCTCCTTGATGGGGCATTTGCCGCAACGCACGCAGTTGTCGATGTCGTAGGTCAGGCGGCGGTCGCAGCGCGAGTTCTGCAAGCAGTGGGGCATGAGCAGGAGGACTTCCTCGGGCGCGTAGGTCCGGGCCTCGGAGCAGACCAGCTCGTTGTTGACCTTGATGAACGAGTTGCGGATGCGCTCCTTGGAGATGCCCAGGGAGCGGCCGAGCAGGGTCATGAGCGGCAGGAAGAGCTTCACGGTCAGGCCGCGCAGCCGCTTGAACAGGGGGAAGCTCCTGCCGGTGACGATATTGAGCGCCAGCCCGAGGGAGGCCCACAGGATAAAGCTCACCAGAACGGCGATGAGCAGTCCCCATATCCAGGGCGCCAGGGGATGGATGGCCGCGAGTCCCACATAGGGCACGACCCACAGGAGGATGAAGAAAAGGCAGACCAGGGCGCTCGCGCCCAGGATCAGGCCCACAAACAGCCGCTTGCGGGACTGGACCTCTACGTCGGGCGCGATGTCGGGCAGGAGCGGTTCCGCATGTTTCTTCTTGGGCATGGGCACACCTCGGAGCTAGTGCCTAGCACATTTCGCGCGTCGCTGCCACGGGTTGTCGCCGCCTGGCTGGAAAACAGGCATTGCTCAGCCCTGTCGTGACGGCAGATCGTCGGCGCAGGCGCTGGTTTGCTCCGGACAGTTGCCCAGGTAGCCGCATGCAAAGGCCGTGGCGCTCATGGCCCGCTTGCCCTGGGGCTGCAAGGCCGGCACGAGGTAGACCCTGTCGCGGCAGGCGATGGCCAGCATGCCGTCGTCCAGGCCCAGGAAGTCGCCGGGCTTGGCGTCGGCTGGGAGCCTGCCGCCCACGCGGCCGGGCTGTATGCCCAGGCGCAGAGGCTCGCCGCCGGGCCGTCGCCAGGCGAAGAAGGCGCCGGGCCAGGGATGCATGGCCCGCACGCGGTTGTGGACGTCCCAGGCCGGCTGGTCCCAGTCGATCTCGCCCTCCTTCTTCTCCAGCTTGGGCGCATGGGTCGCCTTGGCGTGATCCTGGGGGATGGCCGTGAGCGTGCCTTGACGCAGGCGCTCCAGGGCCTCCACGAGCATGCGGCCGCCCATGTCGGCCAGCTCGTCGTGGATGATCTGGGCCGTGTCGCTGGGGGCGATCTTCAGGGCGCGCTGAAGGAGCATTGGCCCCGAGTCCAGGCCGGCCTCCATGCGCATGATGGTGATTCCCGTGACGTGCTCGCCGGCGAGGATGGCGCGCTGGATGGGCGCGGCCCCGCGAAGCCTGGGCAGGAGCGAGGCGTGCACGTTGATGGCCCCGTGCGTGGGGATGTCCAGCACGCGCTGGGGCAGGATGAGCCCGTAGGCGGCCACGAGGAGCACGTCGGGCTGGAGCGCGCGCAGCTCATCGACATCGCTGTCGGCCTTGAAGTTCACGGGCTGGAGCACGCGCAGGCCGCGCGACAGGGCCAGCTCCTTGACCGGCGAGGCCTTGCAGACCTGGCCGCGTCCGCAGGGCCGGTCGGGCTGGGTATAGACCGCCACGACCTCGCCGCCATCCCAGCCGAGCACGTGGCCGAGCACCGTGGCCGCGAAGTCGGGCGTACCCATGAACACGAGCCGCAGGCTCATGCGCCTTCCCCTGCCTTGGCTTCGGACTCCTTGCGCGCCTCGGCCCGTTCGCGCTGCTGCCTCTTGACCCGCTTGTCATAGAACGAGCGCTTGAGGCGCGAGATGCGGTCGATGAACAGCACGCCGTCCAGGTGGTCGAGCTCGTGTTGCAGGCACACGGCCAGCAGCCCGTCGGCCTCGATCTTCACGGGCTTGCCGTCCAGGTCCGTGGCCTCGACCGTGACCCGCTCGGCCCGGCTCACGTCGCTGCGGTAGTCCACGACGCTCAGGCAGCCCTCTTCGGAGACGACCGAGCCGTCCTTGGCGGTAATTGTTGGATTGACAAGCACGCGCGGGTCCTCGCGCTTGTCCGGGCCGGTGATGTCGATGACCACGAGCCGGCAGCACTCGCCCACCTGGGGCGCGGCCAGGCCGATGCCCTCGTTCGCGTACATGGTCTCGATCATGTCCTTGGCCAGCGCGCGGTGCTCGTCGGAGATCTCGCCGATGACGAGCGACTTGCGGGCCAGGATCGGGTCTGGGTATTTTAGTATTTTACGGCGCATGATTCCTGGGTCCGGACGAAGTCCGGGCGTAGGTGGTTGATTCCCTTGGCCCCACCGTATTCATCCCAGCGCCGCCGTCAAGTGAACATGGCGGATCGGCATGCCAAGCAGTGGCTTCGGCCGATGGGACGGCGCTGGCGGATGGCCCGCGCAAGTGGGCGAAGATGCCTCCGGCGGCCGGGGGGACGCGTCCCCCCCGTGTTGCGGCCCGCGGCGCTGGACCGGCGGGCGCGCGTCGCGCCTCGGGGCAGGTCAATGCGGCTGCGATCGCCAGTGCCGGCAGAGCCGGCACAATGGTTCGAGTCGGATGATTCAAAGGGTACGCAGGAACGTGCGTGTATCCCTGAGTATCAAACCCGGCGGGGCCGCAGCCCGAGTCTTCGAGGGCTGCGGC